>NZ_JBHXTC010000095.1:0-14866 GCF_042677605.1 Streptomyces sp. NPDC127106
CCCTTCCTTCATGCACCACCCCCGCGACGATCACCCGAACAGGAACCCTGTTCGACTGGCCAAGCCCACTGAACGGAAAGCGGAAGCCTTCTCAGACAGGACGAGCGGAAGCCAGCGGCGGCGGGCAAGCCCATACGGGCGTACGACGCCGTGGTGATGGCAGCCCTGGCACCGCTCGGGTACAGGACACCGGTGACGCCATCTTGCGTGGCGCGGGTAGCAACGCCGGCACCGGCATCGACTACACCGATGCCATCGCGCCGCCTGGTCAGACATTCATAGAAGTCCTCCCGGAGGTGTGACGCCACAGCGAACGCATCCCGCTGGCCATCCTGATGGAGCAGGCTCATTCCCCCACGGCCTTCGTGCTGGTCAAGTGCCTCTTTGGGCGGAGCACAGGATCAGGCGAAGGCCGTGTCCGCGTCCCCGGAATCCACCTACGGGCGAACGCGTTCGGGGCATCGTTCGAGGTCAGACCATAAAGAACAAGCTCAGCGCCCGGAACACCGCCGTGATCGAAGCCGTGGCCGAGCTCCCACCGACCGTGGTCAGCAACCTGTTCGGCGTCGGCGCCAGCACCGCACACCGGTGGGCCCGCTTCGTACAGGACGACTGGGCCGACCATCTCGCCGCCTGTCAGGAGGATGGAGACGGATAGTCCGATGGGTTTGGCGGGGTCAGGCGCATGCTGGCTGCCTCAGATCTCGATACGCCGGAGCCACCAGTGCAGATGTTCTGGGGCGAAAGGGTCGTTAACCGTCCGATTGAGGACGCGTGCGTCGACAGGGTCCAGCGCGGCTCGCAGCTCTCGTCGAGCCCGAGCCCGCAGGTTCCATGCCGCCACTTCGAGCAGCGTGCGGATATGCCCGGTTGGGACGTCTGAGTATCCGTAGTGCCACTCTTCAGCACTACGGGGTCGACCGGCCCGCAGAGTCCAGCGTTGGAACGCGAGCGCGACATCACCTCTGGACAGACCGCGCTCGCGCTCGAACTGGAAAATCTGTCGGTTTGCCGATGCAGACAGCCCCGGTATGACGGACCGTCTGGCATGCCTCGTGTCCCGAAGCAGCAGCTGAGACCTGATCTCGCCCGGTGTCCGGCGAGGCATGTCGACTTCCTGAAGGTGCTGGTCTTGGCAGATCCCCGAACGCTAACCCGGCCGCCAGCGATCCTCAAGGTCTCACCTGAGGCAAGGGACAAGGTGGTGCGCAGTCCAAACGAATAGCGCAGGGTTGGAACACTGCCTCTTCACCAGTACTGCTCACCTACGAGCAGGTACGCGTGTACGGGCTCCCGGCGACCGAGGGCAAGAGCGGCGACCCGAGGTGGCCAGCCTTCGCCCGCGACGGCCTCAGCGCTTGACTGTGGCGGGGACTTCGGGTCCGTCCGCCCTGCTTCCGCCGGAACCGACTGACGGCAGGAGAACGTCGCCGATATCAACGTGGTACGCCGGCGCCGCAGCCTTCGGGCCGCCGCCAAACCGAAACAGGTCTCATGTCCCCTTACCTGGCCCTCTGGCTCTTCTCCCTGATCTTCACCCTGGTTGGTGCCGCCATCGGCATAGCGGGATACCGCGAGGTCCGGAAGAACGATCACCTGCTCCGCAAGGGCATGACAGCGCAGGGTGTGGTCACCCGCCTCGCACCGATGCAGCTGGAGGGGCAGTCGGAGGCGTCGCTCACGTTCAGGAGCACCGGGACCACGGTGTACCGCCCGGTCATCGCCTGGACCACGGCCGACGACCGGCCCATGGAGACTACGTCGAACATAGGCCGCCCTCGCCACAAGACCCTTCGCGTCGGCTCACGGGTCGAGGTCCGCTACGACCCGGCGGACCCCTCCCGCTGGACGCTCCCCGCCCAGGGCAGCGGCCTGTGGCGGGCCGTCGTCGCGACGGGTGCGCTTTTCATGGTGCTGGGGCTGGGCTTCTGCGCAGGGGCCCTGTACGTGCAGGGGCTCTGAACCTCGGGGTCAGGCGTGCACCGGGAACGACGACTGGAAAGCCAGGCGATGGCCGGCGCCCGCCCCGAGCCGGGTCAGCAGGTCGTCGAGCGCGAGGTACTCCTCCCAGGGCTCCCGCTGCGACGCCGCCCCGGCCAGCATCCTTACGAGCCTGTCCTCGAGGTCGGGGACACGCTTGTCCTTCCACGCTTTGTCGGCCGTGCTGACGAAAGGGTCCTCGGTGGTCACCACTGGGTCGTCCCAGCCGGCGTGGGTGGCGGCGAACCGGGGCCAGGGCAGGTGGGAAACCGCGGCTCAGCAGCAGCGCACGGCCGGCTTCCTCCTGTGCCGAGCCGAGCCCGGTGAGCTCTTCGAGGTGCAGGATCTTGCCGACGTCGTGGGTCCGGTTGGCGGGCAGGGCGCGGGTGCCTGTCGTCGCAGGGCGGGGTTTGTCTGGCGCGTGTGATCCGGCGTTGCAGCCGGTCCTTTCTTTCCTTCTTGCTGGCCGCGCGTCGGTCTGACTGCAGGCGGCGGTCGACGCGTGACCAGGCCCGCAGCCAGTCCTCGTGATCGGCAGCCGGGACCCCGAGGGGGGTGAGGAGCGTCCGCAACTGCTCCCGAGAGCTGGGAAATCGCTGCCGGGAGAGGACTCGGTGCGCAGTCTTCCGGGTGATGACGACGTCGGCGGCGTCCCGGGTGCGCTTTTCGATCTCCCCGTACGACGGGGCGCCGGCCTCGTCCCGGATCTGCCGGACGTCGGGTGCCGGGGTGCCGGGACGGGCGGCACGTTCTTTGGCTCTGGCTATCTCCCACAGTGCAAGCAGCGGGCCGGTATCGATGCCGCAGGCCAGCGCGTACACGGTGACGGTGTCCTTGGTCGGCAGCTTCCTGCCGGATTCGGCGCGTTGCAGCGTCGGGCGGCTGAAGCCGGGGGTCGTGGCGGCCAGTTGGTGGTAGGTGAGGTCCGCTGTCTGCCGCGCGGCCCGGAGCCCCAGGGCGAGACGCCCCAGGGCGCGGGTGGGGTGCGGCACCGTCTGCTCGGGCCGGCCCACGTCTGGTTGTCCTCAGCTGGGGGAGTTCAGGAGGCTTCTGATCACCTCGCGTACGGGCCTGTCGCTGCTGAGGCGTCCGGAGAGCGCGCCGGCCGCGCCGGCGCCGGCCACCAGGAGCAGGGTGTCGGCGATCGGGGTGCCGGTGGCGGCTAGGTGTATTGCCCAGTGAGGTTGGGGACGCGGCTGGCGGGTGGTTTGCCTGCGAGCGCGGTGTGTCCGCGGTGGTGATTGTAGGAGTGCAGCCACTGGGGGAACGCGTCGCGTCGTTCCTGCTCTGACCGGTAGGGGCGGGCGTAGGCCCATTCGTCCAGCAGGGTGCGGTTGAGGCGTTCGACCTTGCCGTTGGTCTGGGGCCGGTAGGGCCGGGTTCGCTTGTGGGTGATCCCGGCCGCCGCCAGCGTGTCGCGCCAGGCGTGCGACTTGTAGCACGAGCCGTTGTCGGTCAGGACCCGTTCGACGGTGATCCCGGCCCGGGTGAAGTAGGCGTGGGCCCGCTGCCAGAAGGCTGTGGCAGTTTCCTTCTTCTCGTCGGCCAGGATCTCGCTGTAGGCGAGGCGGGAGTGGTCGTCGACGGCGGTGTGGATGTAGCTGTAGCCGACGTTGGCACGGTTCTTTCGGCCGGCCTGACGGCCGAGTGTCTTGTGGCCGCCGCCGTCGGGGATGTTCCCGAGCTTCTTGATGTCCACGTGGACGAGCTCGCCGGGCTTCTCGCGTTCGTAGCGGCGTATGACACGACCGGTAGCCCGGTCCAGATGGCTCAGGCGGGCCAGCCCGAAGCGGGTCAGGACGCGGTGCACGGTGGAGGGCACCAGGTGCAGCAGGTGGGCGATGCGGGCGGGTCCCCACCGGCGGGCGAGGCGGACCTTGATGATCCGGCGCTCGGTCCGGGTCGGTGTCCGGCGCGGGCTGAGGTGTGGTCGGCTGGAGCGGTCGGACATGCCGGCCTGGCCGGATGCCCGGTAGCGGTCGGCCCACCGCCGGGCGGTCATGGGTGAGACCTGGAAGCGTTCGGCGGCCCGACGCAGCGGCCAGCCGTCCTCGACCACGCAGCGGGCCAGGCGCAGGCGTCCGGTCTCGGTCAGGGGTGCATTACGGTGGGGCACGAGGGCCTTTCTGGTCGCCGGTGCAGATGTCGCAATCCACACCAGGCCAGAAGGCCCTCACCCATTTCAAGATCCCTCAACCGAGACCTGCATCACCCGTCCACAACCTCCCGGGACAGAACAGCTAGGGCGGTGGCGCAGAGGGTGGAGACGGCGACCGCGACGGCGTTCCCGGTCGGGTTCTGCCGTCGGTCGGGTGTGGGTTCGTTCATCGTTTCATCCCTGATGGGCTCAGGCGGTGTCCGGCTCGCGCCCGACACCGCATCGGGGGCGCGAAGTCCCTTTGGTTCCATGCGGCTTGCTCGTCCCGTAGCGTCTGGCGCCGCCGCGCGACGAGGGAATCCTGCCACTCCCCATGCGCCCTCTGTGACCGTGCGCGCCGGTTTGCTCACGCCGGTCCCACTCGGTGCAGTTGTGCCCAACCCGCCGAATACACTCGTCCGAGTGATGCGGCGGTCGGTCATCTGCGCGGACAGTAACCCGCAGCCGCCCTTCCGGCCCGGACTGTCACCCTAAGTGGTCAACCATCGGCGGATTGGCTCGACTTCGTCCCACAGTGCTTGCCCTCCCTGGCGCCCGACTGCAAACATCCACACGCCGCCGAAGGATTCCTTCGGCAACCCTGATTGCTATTGGTTCCAACCGCGGCATCACCAGGGAAAACCGCACGATCGTGCTGGCGCGCGAGACTGCCCAGAAGAGCCGGCGCCCCCTAGAGGCAACGCCGTTCAGTTTAGGGCGGGGGCGGAGGCGTCAAGGGCTGCTCATGAGCATGTTGATGTTGATGGTGGCTTTGTAGGTGGTCCGGTCGATGGCGGGTCCGCGTGCGTTGTACTGGCGATCGCGCGTTTGACGATGCGGTCCGGGGGCGGGCGTACTCCAGCTCACCGATCGTGGCCGGACCGAACACGGCCCCGATCACCGAGCGGGTCCCGCAGGCCACCAGCGCGGCCAGACGCAGTTGCGGGTAGCCCGAGGTCCCGTTGCCGAGCCGCTGCCGGGTGAACACCGTGAGGTTGGCAGGACAGTCCGGGACCGGCAGCAAGGTGCCGTCGACCGCGACCACCCTCAGTCCCCGCCACCGCCCGGCGGCTGCGGTCGTGGCCGCAGGGCCCCTCACCAGGTCGAACAACGCTTTCATCGGTGCCGGACCCAGCCGCTGACGGGCCTGGCGCAGGGCACTGCCGCTGGGCCGGACAGGTCCCAGGCCCGGGAGCCCGGAGCACAACCGGTCGAAGACCTGTCGATAGCCCAGCCCGGCGAAGAGCGCTCCGGCCAGCAGCAAATACACCGTGACCCGCGCCGGCACCAGCCGGACCCTTCGCTGCACCGCACCGGTCTCCGCCAGCACCTCGTCGACCATCTCGAACGGCACGATCCGGGTCAGCTCACCGATATGACCCGGCGCGAACACCCCGGCCGCTACCCCGGCCGTCCCCGTTATGGCAGCCTGTTCCAACAGCGGAGCTCCTGTAGTGAGGATGTCTTGGAGGACAGACCTCTTCTACAGCAGCTCCCCTGCCTTGTTCCCAGCCTTGACCAACAGCCACCACGCCTACTGAACGGCGTTGCCCCTAGAGGGCCCGGCTCTTGGCATACCCGGCACATCCGCTCGCGGAAGGCTGCTGACCGACTACCCCCGGCCGAACACCGGGCAGGGGCCCGCAGGGAGGGTTTTCGACGATTGCCCTGCCGTGCGGAGGCCGGGTGAGCGATGGTCGTGCTGCCGGCCCGGTGGCCCGGGCACGTCGAGCGGAAGGATCACGCATGGATCAGACCTGGGAGTCGGACGAGTTCGGCGCCTCCCATCGAGGGCGGGTGGGGGTGCGGCTCGCCGACGGCAACGTCCCGGGGCCGGTGTACTTCGACGCCGCCTCCGGCCCCGGCGGCCAGACGGTCACCCACTGGAGCGTGTACGACGGCCGCTGGCCGAACGCCCCCCGCGCCGCCTGCTTCCGCGCGGTGTGCTCGTGCGGGTGGGCAGGACCGGAGCACCGGCTGGACTGGGAGGCGATCGGCGAGGCCGAGCTTCGCCAGGCCGGTCTGGACGACGCGGACCGCTGCCAGGACGACTTCGACCGGCACATCACCGACGTCGGCCGACGGGCCGTCGCGCTCCCGGCCGAGCTGGAGACCCTGCTGGACGACGTGGAACTGGCCATCGAACAGTTGGCGAAGGACTCGCCGGTGGCCGCGTTGCGGGCCGCCCGCCGCCTGGAAACCCTTGCTGGCCGAGTCGGCTACACCGCAGCCCACGAATCCTTGGACCAAGACCCCGAGCAGGTTGCCTCGGCCCTGGGCCTGAACGCCAGCCAGACCCGCACGCTGCTCTCTCGTTTTGGCCGCTGGAGTCCGTACAGCTACTGATCTGACGGCCGACCGCCCCGGACCCATGGGGCTGCGGGATGGACCAACCTGACCGAAGGACTTGTGGTGGCCTGTCCTTGCTGGATATCGCGGATGTGTGTTCTACGGTCGTGGGGACTGTGTGTCAGCGGTGGGAGGAGGCGGAGGGGCAAGTGGCCGTTCTGTTGGGGGAGCAGGAGCTGGAGGGGCGGGTTGAGTTCCGGTCCCTTGGTTTTCAGGAGTCGGATGACAGTGTGGTGCCGGTGCCGTTTCCTGACGACTTCAGGTGGGGTGTCTTCCTGCAGGAGCACGTGCGTCGGTTTGACGTGTTCAGTGCCGGTCACACGCACACTGCCGCGGTGACGGCGAGAGTCTGGGACGCTCGGCCTGATGCTGATGAGGGGGAGTGGGATGAGCAGGCGGAGGTCGACTACGAGTCCGTCTCTGGTGATGTCGCGGTCTGGGGGGCGGGCCGTTCGCAGGAGCTGATCCGGCTGGGGCGGGCGGGAAGGTGGAGGGTTCGTGTTCAGGTCGTGGGCCGGGCTGAGGTCGAGCGTGTGACGCGTGACGAGGGCACGGCGTATGGAGTGGAGCGGTACGTGATCGATTTCTGGCCGAAGGCCGGATGAGGGCGGGCCCGGTGTGCAGCTTTGCCGGGCCCGTCTCTGCACAGGATCAGCTGATCTTCACGATGAAGCCGTCTTCGGGGCCGTCGATGATGCGGTTGGCGTTGTAGAAGCCGCGCAGGAGGGTGCCGGCGGCTCGTCCACCGCCCACGCCTACACCACGACGGTCGTCGACCTTCTCGCCGCACGTGCCCCAGGTCTGCTCAAGACGCTGCGCGAGCATGACCCCGACTTCGTCCTACTCGACGGCACCCTCGCCGAGTGCGACCGGGTCGGCGACGGCCGGGCTGGCTCTCGCCCGCTTTGCCGGGCCGCACCCACGACCTGACCGCCGCCCGCACCCACCAGATCATCCGCATCTGCGAGCGCCAGGGCGTTCCCATCGTGGCCGATCTCGCCTGCCAGGGCGTCGGCCCGTGGTTGACCACCGGCATCAAGCGCAGGCCCCTCGAGGAACTTACTCCCACCGACAAGACCCGCAACCGTGCCGCGGCACGCGTACCCGTCGAACGCGGGCGGCGCCCGCTTGAAGGCCTGGCGGATCTTCCGCAGATCCCGTTGCAGCCCCCACCGTATGACGTCAATCGCCAAGGCGGTCCTCACACTGGAGTTGCAACACTGAAGACGCTCACTGGGTCCCCGTCGCTTGGCGCGGCCTGGGCTTCAGCAGCCGGGCGGGGCGCCCGTCGCGGTCGCAGACGGCGTGCACCCAGTGGTCAGGGCGGGCGGCCGATGCCGAGTGCCCGACGATCCGGATCCCCTCGTCGCCGCGGATCAGCTGGTCGCAGACGGCGCAGAACTGTCCCGCCGGGCTCATCGGCCGGCCGCCGGGCGCGGGCAGGACCAGACGTCGGCGTCGAGGAGCATCGCGCCATCGTGGCCGAGCAACATGCCGCGGTAGACGGCGCCGACGCCGAGCAGCGTGCCGCAGGCGACGCAGGCCTTGCCGCGGACCTGCTCGATCGTCAGGTCGGAGAACGCCTACAGGGGCGCCTCGGCGCACGCAGTGGTCTGCGCCATCACCGGACGAGCAGCATCTGCGCGACGTGGCGGCCTGCGGCCCCTGCGTGACCCGAATGTCGCCGGGTTCGACGAGGACGACGAGGAGTAGACGGGACCTTGGTGGCTCCCGGGAGCCGGATTGTTGCCCGGGGTAGGTGCCGGCCAGGGGAGGATCCTGTCGAAGTTGAAACTGGGCCTTGGGGGTTGCTGGTAATGGTGCCGTTCAAGCCCTCGATGGGGCCGTAGCCGCAACCCGGCGCCGGTTCGCGACCTCCGGGCCGGCTGCCTCCGGACAGCCGCTCACGCGTCCGCCAGCGGCATCAGAGAAACGCCTTTGACCTGGTGTTTTCCTGGGATCTATCTAACCTGGGAGGTTCTGCTCGACATCATCGGAGGGGACATCGTGAGCGAGGAAGACACCAGGTACGACGCCAGCCACATCCAGGTGTTGGAGGGGTGGGACGCTGTTCGGAAGCGGCCCGGGATGTACGTCGGCTCGACGAGTGAACGCGGCCTACGTCAGATGGTGTTCGAGGTCGCGGACCGGGCGGTGAACGAGGTTCTGGCCGGCCGTGCCGCCTCCGTCGACATCACTCTGACGCCCGACGGCGGCGTGCGTGTCGCCGACGACGGGCCGGGCGTTCCCATCGACGAGACGAAGGGCGCCGACGGTCCCGGGCTCGAAGCCCTGCTCACCCAAATGCACGCCGGGGTGAGGACCGGAGACCGCCACGACGTGACGATCGGCTTCTGCCGAGTGGGGCCCGCCGTGGTGAATGCACTGTCGCGCCGGATGACGGCCGAGGTGCGGCGCGAGGGAGTCCGATGGGTCCAGGAGTACGCGCGCGGCGTGGCCATCACCCCGCTCACCAAGGTGGGGACGGCGACCGGAAGCGGGACCACTATTACCTTCTGGCCCGACGCCGACATCTTCGGAGCCGCGGAGTTCTCGTTCGACGGACTGGAGGAGCGGTTCAGAGAACTGGCTTTCCTGAACGATGGCCTAAAAATCTCGCTGACCGACCTGCGCCGCCCCGATGAGTCCCGTTCGGTGCGGCTCCGTTTCCCGGGCGGTACGAGGGACTTCGTCGACTTCCTCGACGGCCACACAGCGGCGTCCGCCCCCATGGACACCATCGCCTTCGAGCGAGAGGACCCTCGGATGGAGGGAGTGATGGAGGCCGCCTTCCGCTGGTGCAGCTGCTCTGAGGGGCAGGTGCAGAGCTTCGCCAACAGTCGGCCCACCGTCGGCGGCACGCACACGGTGGGATTCCGCGACGGGGTGGCGGCCGCGGTCACCGCGTACGCGCGGGAGCAGGGGCTGCTGACATCCACGGACCCCGACCTTGGTGCCGATCGGATCGGCGACGGCCTGACGGCGGTCGTGTCGGTGAAGCTGGACCGCCCCGAGTTCGAGGGCGCCACGCGCGGCGTGCTGGGCAACTCCGAAGTGCGCTACTGCGTCGGACAGGCTGTTCAGGATTATCTCGGCAGGTGGCTGAAGGAAGACCCGGAGAGGGCCGCAGCCGTCATCGACCAGATCGTCCAGGGTGCCCGCCGGGACTGACCAAACAACGAACCGCCCTGCTGGTCCACGGAAACGGGACCGGCAGGGCGCCGGCAGGATGCAGACGCTCGACCGGCGTTCAGAAAGGAGCAGAGGCAGGGACCAGCGGCGCATGCCGTCACATTGCCGCAGCCGGGCCCCAGACCGCTCCTGACGGCCCCGCTGCGCCCCTCGGATGGGTGATTGCGACGGATCTCCTGCCGGGAACGGGCCGCCCGGGCTGGCCTGGCCGACCCTGGAGGAGGCGCGAGAGGAGGCCCCTCAGAGGGCGGTTCGTGATGAGCCTTCGGCCGGTTCTGGCGTCGCCTGATGGTGTGGGTACGGGATGAATCCGCCTGTTCCCGGTCGCTGCTGCTCACGCCTCGACCGAACGAGGGCGGAATCGGCATGTGGCCCTCCCTTCGTGCCGGGAGGTGCAGCCGAAGGACGGGCCGTTGGTTGAAGATACGGGCCGCTGGGGGAAAGGAGTGGATGAGGCTGATCCTTTGGAGTGGACACCCTGACAATGGATCTTGATGGTCCAGGGAGGGATGTCCAGGTGGGACGCAGGTCTCCGTATCCGGAGGAGTTCAGGAAGGACGCGGTCGCTCTCTACCGTGCGGCTGCCGGGAAGAGGACCTACGCGGCGGTAGCCGCGGATCTCGGCATCACCGCAGAGTCGCTGCGGATGTGGGTGCGCAAGGACGAGGCCCAGGCCGTGCCCGGGCGCTGTGACACGGGCGGCGAGGCGGATGAGCTGGCCTGGCTTCGGGCGGAGAACGCCCGGCTGCTGAAGGCCGAGAAAGAGTGGCACCTCGAGCGGGAGATCCTGCGCCGGGCAGCGGTCTATTTCGCACGGGAGGTGAAGTGAGCCCTCACCGCTGGGACTTCATCTCCGACAACCGCGCCGACTTCGGCGTCAAGCGGATCTGCCGGGTGCTCGGAGCGTCCCGCGCCGGCTTCTACCGCCATCTGGCCACCGGGCAGGCCCGCGCCGAGCGCCAGGCCGAGGAGAAGCGGACCGTGAGCGAGATCCGAACCATCCACGCCGAGCACGATGGCGCCTATGGTGCCCCGCGCGTCCACGCTGAGCTGCGGGCGAGGGGGCAGCGGATCAACCGCAAGCGTGTGACCCGGCTGATGCGGGTCAACCACATCGTCGGCCGGCACCTGCGGAAGACGAAGCGGACGACGATCCCGGACAAGGCCGCGCCGCCCGTGCCGGACCTGGTGATGCGCGACTTCACCGCGGACACGCTGAACACCAGGTGGTGCGGCGACATCACCTACATAGCCGTCGGCGCGAGCTGGCTCTACCTCGCCACGGTGATCGACATCTGCTCGAGGAAGGTGGTGGGCTGGTCGATCGCCGATCACATGCGCACCTCGCTGGTCACCGACGCGATCGAGATGGCCGTGGCCGCCCGCGGCGGCCAGGTGGACGGCGTCGTGTTCCACACCGACAGGGGCGCGCAGTACAGCGCGGCCGCCTTCGCCGAGGTCTGCAGCCGGCACGGCATCCGCCGCAGCATGGGCCGCGTCGGCTCGAGCTACGACAACGCCCTCGCTGAGTCGTTCTTCCAGGGCCTCAAACGAGAACTGCTTCACGGAAGACGCTGGACCTCGAAGGCGCAGACACGGCTCGAGGTGTTCCGCTGGCTGTCGTACTACAACCGGCGCCGTCGGCACTCCGCCCTCGGCTACCTCACACCAGCCGAGTTCGAACAGCAACTGATCACATCACGTACGCTGTCACTCGCTGCATGAAAACCGGTGTCCACTCCCCGGGATCAACCTCATCGGACGCCTCACCCGCCAAGGCTTCCTCACCCAGCCCGGACGAGGCTGCTACCAGAAACGGACTTAACGTCCTCTGATAGTTCACGCCGGCATCTCGGCACGGACATGGCCACCCCGTGCCCCGTACTGCGATCCAGTACCACGATCGAGCGATCACGAACCGGGGAAGATCGGACTTAACACCCACTCGCAGCCCGTGAGTAAAGCCACTCTCGGCCGACGAAGCATGGTCACGCTCAGTCTCTTCTCATCTTCGTAACGCACCATGACACTCGCAGCGGTGCGTCCACCAGGCGATCGCACCTGACGTAACAGTCGACAACCGGAATTCATGCTGGAGCGAGTACTTTGACCAGAAACTTCACGCACATGTCGCTGCGGTCGAGGCTTGCCCTGCTTGCCGCCGTCGCCGTGGCCATCGCGGTGACGGGTGCGGCGATCGCCTGCTGGGCTGTCACACAGCAGCAACTCACCAACCAACTAGACAACAACCTGACCAACGTCCAGGCCTCACCCGGATACGTGCAGGCCCTATTGCGTACGTGTGGCACCCAACAAACAGGGGCAGGCACAAGCGATAGCAGCCCGACTCCGTACACGATTCAGGTCGTCACTGCGGACGGCACGGTCTGTACGGCTCCCGGTAAGTCGACGATCAAGGTTCTTGCCGACGACGTCGCCGTGGCTCGCGGACTGAAGAGCTCAGCCCTGCATGACTCCGAAGCCGAGGACGGTGTGGTCATGCGTGTGGCCACCTCGAAGGAGACCGCCACACCAGGTTGGGCGAGTAGGTCCATCGCTATCTCGATCGCGCAGCCACTGACGGTCGTCGACGAACCGCTTGAGACCCTCGCTTTGCTCCTCTTTGGCGTCGCCGGGTTCGGCGTAGTCGGGGCGGCCACCGCGGGGCTCGCTATTGCTCGCGCCGGCCTTCGCCCCATTGAACGGCTCACGCAGACCGTCGAACACATCGCGGATACTGACGACCTATCCACTCAGATCCCCGTTTCCGGGGAGGACGAGATCAACCGTCTGGCGCGCTCGTTCAACTCGATGACCACAGCGCTGGCTGAATCCCGTGACCGGCAGCAACAACTGATTGCAGACGCCGGGCATGAGCTGCGTACCCCGCTCACATCTCTGCGTACAAACATCGAGCTGCTGATCCGAAGCGAAAACTCAGGGCGAGTCCTGCCGTCGACGATGCGCACCGAACTCCTGGACTCCATCACGGAACAGATTACAGAGCTGTCCTCGCTCGTCACCGACCTGCAGGAACTCTCGCGGCAGGAAGGGCGGAGCGCGCACCGAACCCTCCAGGTCGAGCCTCTGCATGAAATCGCCGCGAGCGCTCTGAGAAGGTCGCGCCTCAGGGGCCCCAACCTGAGTTTTGTGGACGCCCTGGAGCCGTGGTATGTACGTGCCGAACGACATGCGCTGGAACGCGCGATTGTGAACCTTCTAGACAACGCCGTAAAATTCTCTCCTCCTGGCGGTGAGGTGGCGATAAGCCTTCGAGGCGGCACGCTACAGGTACGTGATCACGGTCCAGGAATTCCGGAGCAAGACCTGCTCTATGTATTTGAGCGGTTCTGGCGTTCGCCGTCGGCGCGCAGTCTACCAGGCAGTGGTCTCGGTCTGTCGATCGTCTCCCACGTGGTAACGCAGGCAGGAGGGAAAGTGGATCTTCAGAATGCCCAGGGGGGCGGCACCGTGGCCACCGTGCGTATTCCAGGAGCACCGACTCCGCCACCTGGCGTTGAGCCTTCGGGGCACTGAAAAGCGGCCGCCCGTCTCCGGACGAGAGATAGCAGCAGTTCATCTGAATGAATATCGCAGCCCCTGCTCTGAAGTTGGATTCGGTGTCGGCCGAGGGAGGCCTGCCGAAGAGCCGCCCGGTTGTCGCCAGGGCATTTTCGGCCAACAGCGACCGATGCTGCTGAACGAGATGATTGCCCTACCGTGCAGTACTCCCATCGATCCGCTTGCTGACGGCAGCACTTATTTTCAGCCAGCGACGCTTCGTGAATCCGCTCAGCCTGCCTTACCGCCTTGATCGTATCGAGGGCACAGTGATCAAATGTGCTCCACATGCGACGCTACGCACACGAGAAGGTGGGGGATGCGCATAATTAAGAGGGCGATTGCCATAAGTGGCATTCTGCTCGCGACGCTAGGTCTCTCCTTGGCGCCAGCCAATGCGACCTCTGAATTGCCAAAGATTGATCGGTTTGTTAATCAACATAGTGGTAAATGCCTCGAGGTTGCCGACTGGAGCACTGCCAATGGTGCTCCCGTGAGGCAGTGGGCCTGCACCGAAGGCAACAATCAAAAATGGGATTACGTCAACGGATTCTACGTGAATCGCAACAGTGGAAAATGTCTCGAGGTTGCGGACTGGAGTACCGCTCCAGGTGCGGCTATCAGGCAGTGGGACTGCCTAGGCGGCAACAATCAGAAGTGGAACATAATCCTGTGTGAACGCGGTTTTTCATGCTTCTATTCGAACGCTCACAGCGCCCGTGTTCTTGAGATCGGCGGTTACAGTGCCTCGAATGGAGCCTTCGCTGTTCAGTTTCCGTACAACGGCGGCAGCAACCAGCAGTGGCACCCGTGATCCATTTGCCACTGCTCGCAGGTAAGCCTGGCCGAGTGCCCCCGCCCGAGGGTCTGTTAATTAAACAGAAATTCCCGACAATCCGCAGTAGCGCAGGGTGGAAATCGTCGGTGATGCTGCATACAGGATGTCAACGAGCTTGAATTATGGTTATTCCGAGGGTTGTGCCGGAGACGGTGGTGATACGCCTGCAGGGAGGCGGTCGTCGGTGGGCTGGAGTGCCTGACAGCGATCGTGTTCCTGGTCACGTCGGGCTGCACTGGCGGCAGATCCCGCCGGTGTTCGGACCGGCCTGGCCGACCTTATACCGGCGCTTCGCCCGCTGGAGCGAGGACCGGGTCTGGGCCACCTGCACCAGGTTGTCTTCAACGAACTCGGCACGCGTGGCGAGCTGGACTGGTCCCGCTTTCGACTCGGTCAGCGTCCGGGCTCTCAAAGGGGGGATCCTGGCCGGACCGAATCCAACCGACCGCAGCAAGAGCGGATCGATACAAATGAAGCGGCCAGTACCATTGCAGTAATAAGTGCCGCCTGGGAACTTGGCGGCTCAATGTCCCACGCTTCGGCGGGAATTGGCCAAGCCGCGAGACAACGGCTGGCCAAAGAACGGCGCCCGGCTCAGACAGCCCGGGGCGCCGCGATGAATACGGAGTCAGCGTGTGGGGTTGTCGTTCATGTTAATCCCACGGCCAGACGGACTGGACACCCTGATTCCGTTTCCTTTGCCGTGCCCTTCAGTGAACCTCTTTCAACCTGTCTCTGAGGTGTGAAAGCGCTGGTCAGTGGGGTGGTGGTGACATGGCGAAGCCCCTGTCGTTGGTGTGGTGATTCCA
>NZ_JBHXTC010000096.1:0-14015 GCF_042677605.1 Streptomyces sp. NPDC127106
CCACCCCCCCGGGGGGGCGCCCCCCCCCCCCGGGGGCCCCCCCCCCGCGCCCCCCCCCCCCGCGGGGGCGGGGGGGGGCCCCCCCCCCCCCCCCCCCGGAGCCGGCGATGGTGGCGCGGCCACCATCGCGTGGTGCAAAAGGCCTGGTGGGGCGTTGGAGGCCAGTGGTCCAGTGCGTCCGAGCCCCCTGCCCGGAGCGTGCGATCCGCCTCTGGCCTGGCCAAGGGCACGGGGTGCGCTCCGGCGGGTGATCAGGCAGCCGGTCCGGTCCGTTCGGCGTGATGGTCCGCCCTGCACCTGAGGGCGAATGTGTGTGACGGCTCCACCTGGTTCCCGTACTCCCCCCAGCCCCAGGGTTGAAGCGCTGAGGAGGAAGCCGGGGGAAGGATGGATGCATCATGAGCGCACCAAGTCTCGAACGACTGGAGACGCTGAGCAGCCGGTTCGTACCGGACCTGGTCGTCGACGAGCTCTGCGCCGAGTTGTTCGCCTCGCTGCCGCGCAGCGACCAGCGCCGCAAGGGTGAGGTGTACCTGCGCGGGCTGCTCAAGGCCGAGGGCCGCAAGTCGATACGGAACATCGCGGCCCATGTCGGTGACCGGGCGGCCGAGCAGAGCCTCCACCACTTCGTCGTGTCCTCCACCTGGGACTGGGGCCCCGTGCGGGCCGCCCTCGCCCGGTACCTCGAACGCGCCCTGCGGCCTCGCGCCTGGGTGGTCCAGCCGGTGATCATCTCCAAGGCGGGGACCGAGTCGGTGGGCGTCGCGCGCCGCTTCGTCCCGGAGCGCGGGCAGATGGTCAACAGCCAGGTGGCGTTCGGGGTGTGGTCCGTCGCGGAGGAGCAGAGCTGCCCCGTCAACTGGCGGCTGGCGCTCACCGAGAAGTGGCGCGACAGCGTCGGCCCGCTGTCGCCGAACGTGCACCGGTCGGAGTTGGCGACGAGCCCGCTGGAATGCGCGGCCGGGGCCGTGGAGGAGCTGCGGGACTGGGTGGGGCAGCCGCACCGGCCGGTGGTGTTCGACCTGCCCGACGTCGAACCGGCGGCGGTGGCCCGGCGCCTCGGACCGGTCGGCCTGCACTTCGTGGCGACGGCCCGCGGCTCGATGCGGGTACGGTGCGCCGATCCGGTACTGCCGACCAGCGGGAACCGCGAACTCGCCGCGCACCAGCTGCTGCTGATGGCCCGTACGCTGCGCCGGCCGGTGACCTGGCTGGACCCGCTGACCCTGCGGCCGCGCACCTCGCTGGTCGTCGGGGTGCGGGTGGAGCTGCCGCAGGCGTCGGCCCCGGTGCTGCTGTTCGGCGAGTGGACCGACCCTCGCGGCTGGCCCGAGCGGTGCTGGGTCAGTGACATGGTCCAGGCCCCTCCCGGAGCACTGCTGCGGCTGGCGAAGCGGTCCCAGAACGTGGAGCACGACTTCGCGACGGTGTCGCAGAAGGTGGGGATGACCGACTTCGGCGGGCGGTCCTTCGGTGGCTGGCACCGGCACACCACGTTGGCCTCGGCCGCCCACGCGGTGCGGATGCTGACGGAGCGCAGGGGCGGCGAGCAGTAGCTCTCCGCCCCTGCGGCGCCGGTTCAGCCGAGCGCGTGCCGGGGGGCGGCGGTGCGGCGGCCCTGGCTGAGGGCCTGGCGGGTCCGCTGGAGCTGGAGGGCGAGCTGCACCTGGAGGGCCTGGGTGGGCTTCTGCCAGTCCTCGCCGAGGATCTCGGTGATCCGCTCCAACCTGCGGGAGACCGTGTTGGGGTGGACGTGCAGGGACTCGGCGGCCCGGGAGGGGCTGTTGGCGGAGGCGAAGTACGCCTCCATGGTGCGGATCAGCTCGGTGTACTGCTGGTCGTCGTAGTCGAGGACCGGGCCGATGGTGTCGCTGATGAACCGGTCGATGTTCGGCTTCTCGGAGAGGAGGACGCCGAGGAAGCCCAGCTCCTCGGGGGAGGCGGTGCTCCCGGCGCCGTTGAGCGCGGTCACCGCGTCCAGGCAGCGGCGGGCCTCCTGGTGCATGCGGGCGACGTCCGACGGGTTGTCGACGGGTCCGGCCGAGCCTGCGGTGACGGGCCGGCCGAGCACCTCGCTGAGTTCCTTCGACGCCGCGCGGGCGATGGCACCGGCCCCGGTGCCGGGGAGCAGCAGCACCACCCCGTCGCCGTCGATGCTCTTGAGGCCGTGGTGGCGGTTGGCGTACGAGGCGGCCCAGGCGGCGACGCGGCCCTGGACCCCTCCCTCGGGCCGGGCGATGACGATGACGTGGGGCTCGTCGAGGTTGAGGGCGAGCCGGCGGCTCTGCTCGGCGACCTGCACCGGGGACAGCGAGGTGCCGCGCAGCAGGTCCTGGAAGAACTCGTCCCGCATGTGGCCCTCGGCGGCGGCCATGCCCTGTTCCATCAGCAGGACCACCGCCGTCACCTGGGCGGTGAGGGCGAGGAGCTGGACCTGGAGGTAGGAGGCCGGTTCCGCGGTGGTGAGGATGAGGGTGCCCAGCATCTCGTCGCCGGCGGCGATCGAGGCGACCCACACGCCGTCGGGGGTGCTGCGGGGCTGGCGGTCGGTGTGCGCGTCGAGCAGGACGGTGCGGATCTCCGCCTCGTCCAGCTCCGGCGGTTCGCCGACGGGGCAGGCCAGGGTCCGGCCGCCGGCGTCACGGACGACGAGGGTGCCGTCGAGGCCCTTGACGGCCTCGGCGGCCAGGCTGCCGAGGCCCACGCCCTGGAGGACGAGGTCGAGGAGGCGGCCGTGGGTCTCCCGCAGCTGGCGGGCGGTGGTGGAGGAGTCCAGGGCGCGCGAGGTGTCCTGCTCCAGCTCCTCGACCTCGTACCGGGTCTGCTCCAGCAGGCGCGCCTTCTCGATCGCAACGGTTGCAAGGTCGGCGAGCGAACTCATCAGCGAGACCTCGTCCGGGGTGAAGTGCCGGACGTTGCGGTCGGCGACGTAGAGGGCGCCGAGGCTGGCGCCGGCGTGCCGCAGCGGGACGGCCATGACCGCGTGCAGCCCCTCGGCCTGGACCACCTCGTCGATGATCGGGCTGTGGTTGAAGCTCGCGTCGTTCATGTAGTCGGCCGACCAGAAGGGGGCCGAGCCCTCGGCGGCGCGCCGGCCGACGCCGCCGCCGGTGAGGGGGATGGCGAACCCGATGGTCAGGGCGGAGGCGTGGCCGTCGGCCGAGCGCACCCGGGAACAGCCCTCCTCCAGGTCGTCGAAGCTCACCCAGGCCATGTCGAGGCCGAGCAGGAGCCGGGCCCGGCGGGTGATGACCTTCAGCAGCTCGTCGAGGTCGTAGGGAAGGGTGAGGTCTCGGGCGGTGTCGACGAGGGCGGCGAGGCCGGCCTCGCGCTGTTGGCGGCGTACGAAGAGGGCCCGGATGCCGAGGCTCTGGTCGCGGGCCCTGGTGAGCTGGGCGAGGTCTTCTCCGGACAGGCCTGACTCGCGCGCTTTGCGGACCACCTCGTCGAAGGCGGCAGCGGGCGCCTCTCTGTTCAGCAGTTCCAGCATTTCGTAAGCGTGGTCGACCACGATTTTCCCCCCGACCCCCATTAAGCCGTTCATGTTTGCACGAAGCTGGGTGCAAGCAGTCCCATGGCCCGCCAGAAAGTATCTCTTGGGGTAAGAATCGGTCAAGAATCGCTTGGGACTTGGTCCAGTGGGACTTGGGCCAGGTCAGGCCCTCCGAGGGTGGCCCGATCACCACACCCCGAGAGCGATGCTGTCATCTGGGCACCTTCTGGTCGAGGTCCCGTGGGGGGCAGGCTGATCACCGAGCGCTCCGGTGGCGTCACCACCACCGGGACGCCATCAGCCACGGTGCTTCCTTGAGGAGTTCGCATGACCCAGCTGACCCAGCTGTCTCAGCTCCAGAGTTACGAGCGGTCGCTGCTGCGCAGCAGGCTGTCCCTGACCAGGGCGGACCGTCCGCGGGTGTTCAGCCTGGCCGGCCGCGAGTGGGACCTGTTCGACGAGGTTTTCGCACCGGTGTACTCCCCCTCCACGGCGGTGTCCCTGGAGCTCCTCGGTCTCGACGGCGAGGCGGCAGCGGCCCGTTCCGACTCGTTCCTGGAGATCGGGTGCGGCACCGGCGTGATCGCCGTGACCGCCGCCCTGGCCGGATGCGACCGGGTCGTCGCGGCCGACATCAGCCCCTCCGCCGTGGAGAACGCGGCCGTCAACGCGGAGCGGCACGGCGTGACGGACCGTCTGCGGGCCTGCCACAGCGACCTGTTCTCCGGTCTGCGCGAGCAGGAACGTTTTGACACGGTCTTCTGGAGCTCCAACTACGTGATGGGGCCCGCGAGCTACGAGTACAAGTCGGTGCACGAGCGGGCGTACGTGGACGCCGGCTACCAGGCGCACCGCCGGTTCCTGGAGCAGTCGGTGCACTGGACGACGCCCGGGGGACGGGTCCTGCTCCACTTCAGCGACCGCGGCGACCTGGAGGCGCTGTACCGGATCGCCGACGCCTGCGGGCGCGAGCTGGAGACGGTGGCCAGCCGGCGGGTGCGCGAGGGGGAGTACGGAGAAGACATGGTCGAGCACATGCTGATCGAAATCAGGCCACTCTCGGCTTGATTTGAACGGGGGGATATTTCGTCGTGCGTACGCTACTTGTCGACAATTACGACTCGTTTACGTATAACCTCTTCCACTATCTGGCCGAGGTGAATGGGCGGGAGCCGGAGGTCGTCCGTAATGACGACCCCAACTGGAAGTTCGCACAACTCTCGGCGTTCGACAACGTCGTCGTCTCACCGGGCCCCGGAACCCCGCGCCGGTCCACCGACTTCGGCATCTGCACGGAGATCATCGAGCGCTCCGACCTGCCCTTGTTCGGAATCTGCCTCGGCCACCAGGGGATCGGCCACGTGCACGGCGCCACCGTCGACCGCGCCCCCGAGCCCCGCCACGGCCGCACCTCGCCGGTCCTGCACGACGGAACGGGCCTGTTCGCCGCCCTGCCCTCGCCGCTGGACGTGGTCCGCTACCACTCGCTCACCGTGACGGACCTGCCCGCCGTCCTGGAGGCCACCGCGTGGACCCCGGACGGCGTCCTGATGGGCCTGCGGCACCGCACCCGGCCGCAGTGGGGGGTGCAGTTCCACCCCGAGTCCATTTGCAGTCAGTACGGAATGCAGCTGATTGCAAACTTCGCGGACCTGACCCGCGCCCACCAGGCCGACCAGCCCTCCGGGCACCCCGCCGCCCGCCGCCGGACGGCCGCCGCCGGCGCCCCGCAGCCCGCCCCTCGACCCGTGCCCGCCGCACAGCCCGTGCCCGCCGCACAGCCCGTGCCCGCCTCTCGGCCCGTGCCCGCCCCGGCCGCCGCCGAGGCGCCGGCGCGCCGGCTCCGGCTCGTCGCCCGCACGCTGCCCACCCGCTGGGACTCCGAGACCGTCTACGACCAGCTGTTCCGCGGCAACGACCACGCCTACTGGCTGGACAGCAGCCTGCCCGGCGGCGACCGCGGCCGGTTCTCGGTCATGGGCGACGCCACCGGCCCGCTGGCCCGGGTCGCCTCGGCCGACGTGTGGAGCAAGGTCGTCACCGTCGACTCGGCGGACGGCCGCAGCGAGCTCGTCGCCGCCCCCTTCCTGGAGTGGATCGACCGGGACCTGCGCTCCCTGCGCACCGAACTCCCCGAACACCCCGCCCTCCCCTTCGACTTCACCCTCGGCTGGGTCGGCTACCTCGGCTACGAGCTCAAGGCCGAGTGCGGCGGCGATCTCGTGCACCGCTCGCCCGTCGCCGACGCCACGATGGTCTTCGCCGACCGGGCCCTGGTCTTCGACCACGCCGCGCGGACCACCTGGCTGCTCGCCCTCGTCGAGGACGGCACCGAGGCCTCCGCCGCCGCGGCCGACGCCTGGCTGGCCGGCACCGCCGAACGCCTCGCCCGCCTCGCCGGGTTCAAGCTGCCGGCCCCGCGCCCGCAGGAAGGCGGCGGCGAGATCCGGCTGCGCCACGACCGCGACGCCTACCTGGACCTCATCGACACCTGCCTAGCGGAGATCGCCGCCGGCGAGACGTACGAGGTCTGCCTCACCAACATGGCCGAGGCCGAGACCGCCCTCGACCCCTGGGCGGCGTACCGCACCCTGCGCCGCACCAGCCCGGCGCCGTTCGCCGCCCTCCTGCAGTTCGGCGGGCTGAACGTGCTCAGCACCTCGCCGGAGCGGTTCCTGCGCGTCTCCCCGGACGGCGCGGTCGAGTCCTCGCCGATCAAGGGCACCCGGCCGCGCGGCGCCACCGCCGAGGAGGACGCGGCCCACGTCGAGGACCTGAGGAGCGACGAGAAGGACCGCTCCGAGAACCTCATGATCGTCGACCTGGTCCGCAACGACCTCGGCCGCTGCGCGGTCCCCGGCACCGTCGAGGCCGAGGAGCTGTTCCGGATCGAGAGCTACGCCACCGTCCACCAGCTCGTGAGCACCGTACGGGCCCGGCTGCGCCCGGAGCTGACGGCCGTGGACTGCGTCCGCGCCGCCTTCCCCGGCGGGTCGATGACCGGAGCCCCGAAGATCCGCACCATGCAGATCATCGACCGGCTCGAAGCGGGCCCGCGCGGGGTCTACTCCGGTGCGATCGGCTACTTCTCGCTCTCCGGCGCCGCGGACCTGAGCATCGTGATCCGCACCGCCACCGTCACCGCCGGCCGCGTCGCCTACGGGGTGGGCGGGGCCGTGATCGCCCTGTCCGACCCGGACGCCGAGTACGAGGAGACCGCCGTCAAGGCTGCTCCGCTGCTGGCGCTGACGCGAACCCGGTTCCCGGACCGGAGGCCGGCACGGATTCCGTCCTGACCGCCCGGCCGTGCTGGAGGCGCGCGAGCTCCG
This sequence comes from Streptomyces sp. NPDC127106, assembly GCF_042677605.1. NCBI lineage: Bacteria > Bacillati > Actinomycetota > Actinomycetes > Kitasatosporales > Streptomycetaceae > Streptomyces > Streptomyces sp. NPDC127106. Next base: position 6,823 of record NZ_JBHXTC010000096.1, read on the forward strand.
CCGCCTCCAGCACGGCCGCGACCTCACCGGCGTGCACCCCCAGCCGCTCCAGCGCGCGCAGCGCGCACGCCGCCTCGGCGTCGGCGTTCAGCAGGGTGTCGCCGGTCAGCGCCGGTTCCCGGGCGGCGGCCTCCAGCGTCTCCACGGACAGCGCCAGCGCCGTGTTCCAGCCCACGAGGGCGCCCACGCCGCCGTCCGCACCGGTGCCCCACAGCAGCCGCGGCTGCAGCGCCCCGTTGGCCCGCAGCACCCGCCACCAGTCCCCGGACAGCCGCTCCTCGCGCAGCCGGTACATCCGCCGGGCCACCGCCAGGCCCGCAGCGCCGCGCACCTCGTCGTCCGCGGGCACGCCCAGCCGGTCCAGCCGGGCCGCGACCTCCCGGTCGAACAGGCCCACCGGGAACGAGGCCACCATCGGGGCGCCGCCCAGCGGCCGGCCCGACGCGAGGGACCGCTCCAGCCCGGCCACGTACGCGTCGAGCACCTCGGCGTACCGCTCGGCCGAGAAGACCAGCGAGGCGTGCACCCCGACCCCGTCGGCGAGGCAGTCGGCCAGCGCCTCGACCCCCGCCGGGGTCATGGGCATGCGGATCAGCGCGTTGGGCCGCGCCACCGCACCGTGCAGCGCGCGGGCCGCCGCGGCCAGCGCCCGCGCGTCATGGGCCCACCGGGGCGGAACCGGCACGGACACGTGGCCCACCGTGCCCTTGCTCACCTCGAACACCGGCATGAGCAGATCGCAGGCACGCCGCGCCTGGGACGGCGTACTGCCCGCCGGCGCGAGGGCGTTGTGGAAGTGGCCTCCCAGCGTCGGATACCGGGCCCCCGTGGCGAACTCGGCGGGATCCCGCGCGCTCAGCCACGGGGACACACCCTCCGACACCAGCTGCTTCAGCAGCGCTCCAGCTCCTTGACTCACCACGCTTCGCACCTTAGAACGTCCCGACATATCCAGGAAACAATGCGGTGATGGTGTGTCAAGTGCTCGCCGCAGGCCGTCCCCGCCGAGCGCGCGGACCTTAAATGGTTTCCGGCCGGCCGCCGTTATGTCAGCGGCTGATGCGTCAGGTTTATTTTCGAATCCGCTAATCGACCTGACCGAATACGTGCCACATGACGAAGTGCGAAATGTCTTGTGGTTCGCGCGATTCCCCGTTTCACAGACTTCTCGCTGCATCCGATGTCACGGCAGGTACGTACAGCACTGGGAGGTGCCGCATGCACGGTGTTGCACGCTGGAATAGATTGCCCGCGGGCCAGCAGCCCGTATGGCCGGACGAAGAAGCCCTGGCGAGCGCCAGGGCCGAACTCGCGGGATCTCCCGCGCTGGTACGCCGTGAGGACGTCGACCACCTGGGGACCCTGCTCGCCTCCGCGGCGCGGGGCGAGCTCCAGATCATCCAGGGCGGCGACTGCGCCGAGGACCCGGCCGAGTGCACCCCCGGCTACGTGGCCCGCAAGGCGGCGCTCCTGGACGTCCTGGCCGGCGTCATGAAGGCCCGCTCGCTCAAGCCGGTCATCCGCGTGGGCCGGCTCGCCGGGCAGTTCGGCAAGCCCCGCTCCAGCCCGACCGAGACCGTGGCCGGCGTGGAGCTCCCGGTCTACCGCGGCCACATGGTCAACAGCCCGGAGCCCGACCCCGAGCTGCGCCGTCCCGACCCGCGGCGCCTGGTCACCGGCTACAAGGCGGCCGCCGGCGCCATGACCGCCCTCGGCTGGCACGGCGAGGGCCGCCCGTCCCCGGCCGAGGCGCCGGTGTGGACCAGCCACGAGGCCCTGCTCCTCGACTACGAGGGCCCGATGCTGCGCACCCAGGACGACGGCTCCGTGCTGCTCGCCTCCACCCACTGGCCGTGGATGGGCGAGCGCACCCGCGCCCTGGACGGCGCCCACGTCGAGCTGTTCGCGACCATCGCCAACCCGGTCGCCACCAAGGTCGGTCCGACCATGACCCCGGACGGGCTCCTCGAACTGTGCGGCCGGCTCGACCCCCGGCGGGAGCCGGGCCGGCTCACCCTCATATCCCGGATGGGCCAGGGCAAGGCCGCCGAGAAGCTGCCCGCGCTGGTCCGCGCGGTCCGCGAGGCCGGCCACCCGGTGCTGTGGATGTGCGACCCGATGCACGGGAACACCGTCACCGCGCCCGGCGGTATCAAGACCCGTTATGTCGAAACCGTCGTGCGCGAGGTCGAGGAATTCCAGCGGGCCGTCGTGGAAAACGGCGGAGTCGCAGCCGGACTCCATCTGGAGACCACCCCCGACCAGGTGCACGAATGTGTCACCGACGAATACCACGTCGACGAGCTCGGCGAGAAGTACACCTCGTTCTGCGACCCGCGCCTCAATTCCGACCAGGCAATCGAAGTCGCCTCCGCATGGCGCGGCTGAGGCTGACAACCAAGGGGGTTACTCCATCATGGAAGGAAAGATCGCTCTGGTGACCGGAGCGGCCGGCGGCATAGGCGAGGCCATCGTGCGCGCGCTGGCTTCCCGGGGTGTCCGCGTGGCCGCGGTCGACCGGGACGCCGACCGACTGCGCAAGGTGGCCAAGGCCGTCGAGGAGGACGGCGGTGCCCGCGTGGAGCCGTTCCCCGCGGACGTCACCGCCAGCGCGGACGTCGAGGCGCTCGTCGACGACGTCGAGGCGCTGGTCGGCCCGCTCGACTTCCTCGTCAACGCCGCCGGCGTGCTGCGCCTCGCCGAGGCGCGCAAGCTGACCGACCAGGAGTGGAGCACGACGTTCGCGGTCAACACCACGGGGGTCTTCTTCGTCTCCCGGGCCGTCGTCAACCGCATGGTGCCGCGCCGCCGGGGCGCGATCGTCACGATCGCATCCAACGCCGCGGGCACCGCCCGTACCGAGATGTCCGCGTACGCCGCATCCAAGGCGGCCGCGACCATGTTCACCAAGTGCCTGGGCCTGGAGGTCGCCAAGTACGGCATCCGCGCGAACCTCGTCGCGCCCGGCTCCACCGACACCCCGATGCTCAACTCCATGTGGCAGGACGAGAGCAGCGCGCGGGCCTCCATCGACGGCGTCCCGGACGCCTACCGCGTCGGCATCCCGCTCGGCAAGCTGGCCCGCCCCGAGGACGTCGCCGAAGCGGTCGTCTTCCTCCTCTCCGACAAGGCGTCCCACATCACCATGCACGACCTCACCGTGGACGGCGGGGCGGCGCTCGGTGTCTGAGACCGGTGCAACCAGCCAGCGAACCGTGACCGAGAGCGTGAACGAGAGGAAGAAGGGAATGGCAGGCATACCTGCGATCACCCCCTACCCGATGCCGGAGGCGGCCGACCTGCCCGCCTCCGCCGTCGACTGGGACGTCGATCCCGACCGCGCCGTCCTGCTGGTGCACGACCTGCAGAAGTACTTCCTGGCCGCGTTCCCGCAGGGCGAGCAGCCCGTCGTGGACCTGTCCCGCAACGCCGGCGCGCTGCGCACCCGCGCGGCCGAGCTCGGCATCCCGGTCGCCTACACCGCCCAGCCCGGTGGCATGACCCCCGAGGAGCGGGGCCTGCTGAAGGACTTCTGGGGGCCGGGCATGCGGCCCAGCGCCGAGCACCGCCAGGTCATCGACCCCGTGGCGCCCGCCGACGGCGACTGGATGCTGACCAAGTGGCGCTACAGCGCCTTCTTCAAGACCGACCTGCTGGAGCGGATGCGCGCCGCCGGCCGCGACCAGCTGATCATCTGCGGTGTCTACGCCCACGTCGGCGTCCTGATGACCGCCGTCGACGCGTTCACCAACGACATCCAGCCCTTCCTGGTCGCCGACGCCGTCGCCGACTTCAGCTGGGAGGAGCACCGGATGGCGCTGGAGTACGCCGCCGGCCGCTGCGCGCGCCTGACCACCACCAAGGAACTGCTCACGGCCCTCCCGGACCGGGTGGCCGCGTACGCGGGAAGGGAATCCGCATGACCGAGGACCTGCTGGGCCGGATCCTCGCCGACCGGCCCCCGGCCTTCGCCCTGATCCACCGCCCGGAGACCACCGTCGGCCACAGCCTCGACCTGTTCCTGGGCGAGTTCACCGAGGCGGCCGCCCTCGCCGACATCCCCCTCGCCGGCGTCGAGCCCGGCGCCGGAAACCGCCAGGACGTGCTGGCCCTCGTCCCGTACCGGCAGCTCGCCGAACGCGGCTTCGAGGCGCCCGACGACGGCACCCCGCTGCTCGCCATGACCATCGCCGAACAGGCGCAGGTGCCGCTCGGGACGGTGCTGGACCGGATCCCCGACGCACCCGTGCAGCTCGTGCCGGGCGGCGACTTCGACATCGACGACGACACCTACGCCGAAACGGTTCGCCGCGTCATCGCGGACGAGATCGGCACCGGCGAGGGCGCCAACTTCGTGCTGAAGCGCTCCTTCGTCGCCGACATCAGCGACTACTCGGTCGGCGCGGCCCTGCGCTTCTTCCGCCGGCTGCTGGAACGCGAGACGGGCGCCTACTGGACGTTCGTCGTCCACACCGGCGACCGCACCCTCATCGGGGCCTCCCCCGAGCGGCACGTGAGCGTCTCCGGCGGCCGCGCCGTGATGAACCCCATCAGCGGCACCTACCGCTTCCCGCCCTCGGGCCCGGAGCTGCCCGGCGTCATGGACTTCCTCGCCGACCGCAAGGAGGCCGACGAGCTGTACATGGTCGTCGACGAGGAACTGAAGATGATGGCCCGGATCTGCGAATCCGGCGGCCGCGTCGTGGGCCCGTACCTCAAGGAGATGGCCCGCCTCGCCCACACCGAGTACTTCATCGAGGGCCGCACCTCCCGCGACCCCCGCGAGATCCTCCACGAGACCCTGTTCGCCCCGACCGTGACCGGCTCCCCGCTGGAGAGCGCCGGCAAGGTCATCAAGAAGTACGAGCCCCAGGGGCGCGGCTACTACAGCGGCGTCCTCGCCCTGATCGGCCAGGACGAGCGGAGCGAGCGCACCCTGGACTCGGCGATCCTGATCCGCACCGCCGACATCGACGGCCGCGGCCGCATGCGCATCGGCGTCGGCGCCACCCTCGTACGCCACTCCGACCCGCTGTCCGAGGTGGCCGAGACCCGGGCCAAGGCGTCCGGGCTGCTCGCCGTGTTCGAGCAGCCCGGGCCGCGCCGCTTCGGCGACCACCCCGAGGTCCGGGCGGCCCTGAGCCGGCGCAACGCCACCATCGCGGGCTTCTGGCTGGACGACGACTCGGCCCGGGCCCGGCCCGTGCCGCTGCTGGTGGGCCGCAAGGTGCTCGTTGTCGACGCGGAGGACACCTTCACCGCGATGATCGAGCACCAGCTGCGGGCCATGGAGGCCGACGTCACCGTCTGCCGCTTCGACGAGCCGTACAGCTTCGCCCCGTACGACCTCGTCGTGATGGGGCCGGGGCCGGGCGACCCGCGCGAGCTGGGACACCCGAAGATCGCGCACCTGCACGCGGCGGTCGACACCCTGCTCGCGGAGCGGCGGCCCTTCCTCGCCGTGTGCCTGAGCCACCAGGTGCTCAGCACCAAGCTCGGCTTCCCCCTCAAGCGGCGCGAACACCCCAACCAGGGCGTGCAGCGCGAGATCGAGCTGTTCGGGCGGCGCGAGCGCGTCGGCTTCTACAACACCTTCGCCGCGCAGAGCACCGCGGACGCCGTGGAGGTGCCCGGCGTCGGCACCGTCGAGGTGTGCCGGGAGACGGAGACCGGCGAGGTGCACGCGCTGCGCGGGCCCGGTTTCCGGTCGATGCAGTTCCACGCCGAGTCGGTGCTCACCGAGGACGGCATCCGCATCGTCAGCGAGGCACTGTCCGGCCTGCTCAGCGAGTCGCTCGTATGAGGGCGACGGTGGCCTGGTGGGACCTGAAGGGGTCCGGGCACAGCATCGAGTCGTTGCGGGCGTACCTGCGCGAGGAGGCGGTGGACCGGTTCGCCGCGGTCGAGGGGCTGCGGCTGAAGTTCTGGATCGCGGACCCGGCGACGGAGCGCTGGGGCGCGGTGATGCTGTGGGAGTCCGCGCAGGCAGCGGCGCAGCCGCTGGCCCCGCGGGCCGCCGAGCTGATCGGGCGCACCCCCGTGCAGTACACGGTGTTCGACGTCGAGGCGACGGTCGAGGGCGTGCACGGCATGCCCGTACTGCCGGGCCTCGGCCTGATCCCGGCAGTCTGAGCGGTACGCGCGCGGCCCCTCACGGCCCCTCGGGGGCGTGGGGGGCCGTCGTCGTGGCCGAGCGGGTGCTCACGCGGTGCAGGACCTCCGTCATGGCGTCGAGCGTGCCGTGGAAGTCGGTGTCCAGGTCCCGCAGCCAGGGGTTCTGCGCGAGGACCGCCGCCGCCGGGCGGTCGGTGAGGGTGATGCTCAGCGTGAGCGTGAGCCGGCCCTCCGCGTCCTCACCGATTTCGTTGCGTATCTCTGCGATGTCGGTGTCGTTCAGGTGCCGGTAGGTAATGCGTCCGGCGCTCTCCTGCGGGGTCACCCGTTGCAGGAATGTCAGGTCGCCGCGTCGGATTTCCCGTACGAAACCATCGGTGCAGCGTTCGTTGATCCGGCATTCGGTAATGGCCGGAACATAGCCCGTGGGGAACTCCGCCTTGTGGAGCAGAGCCTGCCACAGGCTCTCCCTCGTGGGAGCCGGACACCCGTCCTGACCTGCGCTGACAATCGGGCGCGTCCACGAAAGCGTCAGCATTGATCTCCCTTTTCCGCCGGTGGGCCGGCGTGCAGCATCGGTCCGGCGACCGAGGGTGTCAAAGCCGGTCGGGCCATTACGTCAACTGCTCCGATGACCTGACGAAGTGAACCGGACACACTGCCCGCAAGGGGGCGATCTCTTGCAGGGTGAGGGTTGGTCGATGGCGTTCCGCAGAGCGCCTTCCCGATGAATCCGATGCGGAGAATCAGGAGAACGGTGATGTCTGAACGGTTCGACGGCCAGGTCGTCCTCGTCACCGGAGGAGGCGAAGGCATCGGCCGGGCAGCGGCGGTCGCCTTCGCCCGGCTCGGCGCCCTCGTGGTGGTCGCGGGCCGCCACCCGGAGACGCTGGAAGGAACGGTGAAGCTGATCCGCGACGCGGGCGGGCGGGCCGACCTCATCGTCGCCGACGTCTCCGACACCACCGGGGGGGGCGGCCGCGGCCCCCCCCCCCCCCGCGGGGGGGGCGCGGGGGCGGCCCCCCGCCGGCGCCCCCGCCAGGGCGGGCGCAGCAACCCCCCCACGCGGCGCCCCCCCC
>NZ_JBHXTC010000097.1:0-13792 GCF_042677605.1 Streptomyces sp. NPDC127106
GGCGGACACCGGTGGCGGCGCCGAGCCGGTTGCGCAGCTCGACCGCCGTCAGCGAGTCGAACCCGACCTCGCTGAACGAACGCGCCGGATCCACCGCTTCGGGGCCCGCGAAGCCCAGCACCGCAGCCACCTGGCCGCGGACCAGCTCCAGCACGGCCCCCGGCTGCTCCTCCGGAGCCAGCGCCACCAGCTGCCGGACGAACACGCTGCCTGCGGCCGAGCCGCCCCTCGCCCGGCGGGCGGGCATCCGGACCAGGCCGGACAGGAGCGGCGGGAGCATCCCGCTGCCGGCCTGGGCGCGCAGCGCCGCCAGGTCCAGCTTCACCGGAACCAGCAGCGCGTGCTCGGCGGCGCAGGCCGTATCGAACAGTGCAACGCCCTCGATGGCGGTGATGGCGTCGACGCCGCCACGGCCCAGGCGCGACACGTCCTCGGCGTCGAGCGTGGACCCCATGCCGCCGACCTCGGCCCACAGACCCCACGCCAGCGAGGTACCCGCCAGACCGCACGCCCTGCGATGGGCGGCCAGGGAGTCCAGGAAGACGTTTCCGGCCGCGTAGTTGGCCTGGCCGGCGCCGCCGAACACACCGGCGGCGGAGGAGAACAGGACGAAGGCCGACAGGTCGAGGTCCCGGGTCAGCTCGTGCAGGTTCCACGCCGCGTCCACCTTCGGACGCAGCACCGCCGACAGCCGCTCGGCCGTCAACGAGCCGATCACGCCGTCGTCCAGCACACCCGCCGTGTGCACCACACCCGTCAGCGGGTGCTCCGCCGGAATCCCGGCCAGTACGGCCGCCAGGGCCTCCCGGTCGGCCACGTCACACGCCGCCCAGGCGACCTCGGCGCCCAGACCCGCCAGCTCCGCCGTCAACTCCGCAGCACCCTCGGCCGCCTCACCACGACGGGACACCAGCAGCAGGCGCCGCACACCCCGCTCAGCCACCAGATGCCGCGCGAACAGCCCGCCCAACGAGCCGCTCGCACCGGTGACCAGCACCGTGCCGTCCGTACCCCACTGCGGGGAGGAGTCGCCGGTCGCCGTGGGCCGGGCCAGCCTCGGCACCAGCACGGCCCCGTCGCGTACCGCGGCTTCGGGCTCGCCCGAAGCCAGCGCCGCCGAGAGCCCCTCGGCCACGTCGACGTCGCCTTCGCCGTCGACGTCGACCAGGACGAACCGTCCCGGGTTCTCCGACTGTGCCGACCGCACCAGACCCCAGACTCCGGCCTGCGCCAGGTCGGACACGCCGTCACCCGGTACGGCAGCCACCGCGCCCCGCGTCAGGAACACCAGGCGCGCGTCGGCGAACCGCTCGTCCGCCAACCATTCCTTCACCAGGGCCAGGGCACGGCCGGTGGCCGCGTGTGCCGCGGCGGCCGTGTCCTCGTCGGCCGGTGCCGTGCACGGCACCACGAGCGCCGCGGGGATCTCGCCGCCTTCGACGACGGCCACGCCGAGACCGGCGAGGTCAGCGAAGGCCTGTGTGCTCTCGCCGAGCATCAGCCAGTCGTCGAAGGGGCCGTCGCCGACGGACGTCTCCACCCACTCCACGCGGAACAGCGAGTCGCGGTGGCCGCCGGCCGCCTGCGCGAGCTGCTCGGGGGAGAAGGAGCGCAGCGTCAGGCTGTCGACCGAGGCGACGGGAGCACCCGCCGCGTCGGCGATCTCCAGCCGGACCGCGTCCCGGCCGGCCCGGGAGAGCCGTACGCGCAGGGCGTCCGCCCCCGCGGAGTGCACCGAGACCCCGGACCAGGAGAACGGCAGCCGTCCCCCGCCCGTGTCCTCCACCAGCCGGCCGAGGCCGATGGCGTGCAGGACGGAGTCGAGGAGGGCCGGGTGGATCGTGAACTGCTCGGCACCGGGCTGGGCTTCGGCCCCGATGCTCACCTCGGCGTACACGGCCTCGCCCTGCCGCCACGCGGCGCGCAGCCCCTGGAACACCGGCCCGTACCCGAAGCCGGAATCCGCCAGCAGGTCGTACAGCCCGGCCACCGGGACGGGCTCGGCGCCGGCCGGCGGCCAGGCCGAGAGGTCGAACGCCGGTGATGCGGCGGCCGCTTCGGCGAGGACGGCGGTGGCGTTCCGCGTCCACGGCTCGTTGTCCTCGGCAGCGTCCCCGCGGGAGTGGAAGACGACGGTCCGGCGGCCCGACTCGTCGGGCGCTGCGACGGCGATCTGGAGCTCCACGCCGCCGTCCTCGGGCAGGACGAGCGGTGCGGCGAGGGTCAGGTCGTCGACGAGGTCGCAACCGACCTGCTCGCCCGCCCGCAGGGCGAGCTCGACGAAGGCAGTCCCCGGCAGCAGGACAGAACCCATGACCACGTGGTCGGCGAGCCACGGGTGGGTGGCCGCCGACAGGCGTCCGGTGAGCAGCAGCCCGTCCCCGTCCGCCAGGGACACCGAGGCGCCGAGCAGCGGGTGGTCGGCGGACCGGAGGCCGGCGGTGGTGACGTCCCCGGTGGCGGCGGCGGTGACGTCGAGCCAGAACCGCTCGCGCTGGAAGGCGTACGTCGGCAGGTCGACGTCTCGGGCGCCGGTGCCGGCGAAGTACGCCTCCCAGTGGACGTCGGCGCCGCGGGCGTGGGCCCGGGCGACGGCTGCCGTGAGGGTTTCCGCCTCGGGGCGGCCCTTGCGCAGGGTGGGGGCGAAGGTGGCGGATCCGGTGCGGTCGGTCAGGCAGGCCTGGGCGAGGGCGGACAACACACCGTCGGGGCCGAGTTCGAGGTAGGTGGTGGTACCGGCGGCTTCGAGGGCGCGGACGCCGTCGAGGAAGCGGACGGCTTCGCGGACGTGCCGGACCCAGAACTCGGCCGATCCCATCTCGTCCGAGACGAGGGTGCCGGTGAGGTTGGAGACGACCGGGATGCGCGGGGCGGCGTACGTCAGTCCCTCCGCGACCCGGCGGAAGTCGTCCAGCATGCCGTCCATGTGGGGCGAGTGGAACGCGTGGCTGACCGTGAGGCGGGTGTGCTTGCGGCCCGGTACGGCCTCCACGACGGCGACCGCCGCGTCCTCGTCGCCGGCGATCACGACGGCCCGCGGGCCGTTGACGGCGGCGATGCTCACCCGGTCGGTCAGCAGCGGCCGGATCTCGTCCTCCGAAGCCTGGACGGCGATCATCACGCCGCCGGACGGGAGCGCCTGCATGAGGCGGCCGCGGGCGGCCACGAGCGTGCACGCGCCGTCGAGGGAGAGGACGCCCGCGACGTGCGCGGCAACGATCTCGCCGATGGAGTGACCGGACAGGAAGTCCGGCTTCACCCCCCAGGACTCCAGCAGCCGGAACAGCGCGACCTCGACCGCGAACAGCGCCGGCTGGGCGTACTCGGTGCGGTCGAGCAGACGCGCGTCCGACCCGAACAGCACCTCCTTCAGCGGCAGTTCGAGGCGCGGGTCCAGCTCCTCGCACACGGCGTCCAGGGCTGCCGCGAACACCGGGTGGGCGTCGTACAGTTCGCGTCCGGCCCCGAGGCGCTGGCTGCCCTGCCCGGTGAACAGGAAGGCCAGCTTCCCTGCCCCTGCGGCGCTGACGGTGCCGGTCGTGACGCCGGGGGCGACGGGGTCGCCGTCCTCCAGGGCGGCCAGGCCGCGCAGCAGCTCGTCCCGGTCCCCGGCGACGACCACCGCACGGTGGTCGAAGGTGGCCCGGCGGGTGGCCAGCGACCAGGCCACGTCCAACGCGCCGGTTTCGGGCGCGTCCTCCAAGTGGGTGCGCAGGCGGGCCGCCTGGGCGCGCAGCGCCTCGTCCGACTTGGCGGACACCACGTACGGCAGCACGGACGGCGCCGGCGTCGCGCCTTCCTCCGCGGGGGCGGCGGGCGCAGTGGTCTCGTCCGGTGCCTGTTCGATGATGGTGTGGGCGTTGGTGCCGCTGATGCCGAAGGAGGAGACGGCGGCGCGGCGCGGGCGGCCGGTCTCCGGCCACGTCACGGTGTCGGTGAGGAGCGAGACGGCACCCTCGGACCAGTCGACGTGCGGGGTGGGCTCGTCGACGTGCAGGGTCCTCGGCAGGATGCCGTGCCGCATGGCCTGGACCATCTTGATGACGCCCGCGACACCGGCCGCGGCCTGCGTGTGGCCCATGTTCGACTTGATCGACCCGAGCCACAGCGGTGCATCGGCTTCGTGCTCGCGGCCGTAGGTGGCGAGCAGGGCCTGGGCCTCGATCGGGTCACCGAGGGTGGTGCCGGTGCCGTGGGCCTCGACGACGTCCACCTCGGCCGCCGTCAGGCGGGCGTTGGCGAGGGCCTGGCGGATGACGCGCTGCTGCGAGGGACCGTTCGGGGCGGTCAGGCCGTTGCTCGCGCCGTCCTGATTGATCGCCGAACCACGGACCACTGCCAGGACCGGGTGCCCGTGGCGGCGGGCGTCCGAGAGCCGCTCCACCAGCAGCATGCCGACGCCCTCGCCCCACGCGGTGCCGTCGGCCGCCGCCGCGAACGGCTTGCAGCGGCCGTCCGTGGCCAGGCCGCGCTGCCGGCTGAATGCGATGAACGTGCCGGGCGTGGCCATCACCGTCACACCACCGGCCAGCGCCATGTCGCACTCGCCGTTGCGCAGCGCCTGAGCGGCCAGGTGCAGCGTGACCAGCGACGAGGAACAGGCGGTGTCGACCGTGACCGCGGGGCCTTCGAGGCCGAAGGTGTAGGAGACGCGGCCGGAGGCGACGCTGCCCGAGCTCGACGTGCCCATGTAGCCTTCGAGACCTGCGGGGGCGCGGTGCAGGAGGGTGCCGTAGTCGTTGTACATGACGCCGGCGAAGACGCCGGTGCGGCTGCCGCGCATGCTCGCCGGGTCGATGCCGGCCCGCTCGAACGCCTCCCACGAGGCCTCCAGCAGCAGGCGCTGCTGGGGGTCGGTGGCCAGCGCCTCCCGCGGGGACATGCCGAAGAACACCGGGTCGAAGTGGTGGGCGTCGTGGAGGAAACCACCGGCCGTGCTGTAGCTCGTTCCGGCCTGGTCGGGGTCCGCGCTGAACAGGCCCGCAAGGTCCCAGCCCCGGTCGTCCGGCATGTCCGAGATGGCGTCCCGACCGTCCACCACGAGCTGCCACAGGTCCTCGGGCGACCGCACACCACCGGGGAACCGGCAGGACATCGCCACGATCGCGATCGGCTCGTCGTCCTGGACCGTGACGGGGACCGGGGCTGCCGCGGCCGCCTCCTGGCTACCGAGCAGCTCGGCGTGGAGGAACTCCGCCAGGACAGCGGGGTTGGGATAGTCGAAGACCAGCGTGGCGGGCAGGCGGACACCGGTGGCGGCGCCGAGCCGGTTGCGCAGCTCGACCGCCGTCAGCGAGTCGAACCCGACCTCGCTGAACGAACGCGCCGGATCCACCCCTTCGGGGCCCGCGAAGCCCAGCACCGCAGCCACCTGGCCGCGGACCAGCTCCAGCACGGCCCCCGGCTGCTCCTCCGGAGCCAGCGCCACCAGCTGCCGGACGAACACGCTGCCTGCGGCCGAGCCGCCCCTCGCCCGGCGGGCGGGCATCCGGACCAGGCCGGACAGGAGCGGCGGGAGCATCCCGCTGCCGGCCTGGGCGCGCAGCGCCGCCAGATCCAGCTTCACCGGCACCAGCAGCGCCTGTCCGGCAGCGCACGCGGCGTCGAACAGCGCCACACCCTCCGCCGCACCGATCGCGTCGACACCGCCACGGCCCAGACGCGACACGTCCGCGGCGTCAAGGGCGTCGCCCATGCCGCCGACCTCGGCCCACAGGCCCCAGGCCAGTGACGTACCGGCGATGCCGTCGGCGCGGCGGGCGGCGGCGAGCGCGTCCAGGAAGGTGTTCGCGGCGGCGTAGTTGGCCTGGCCGGCGCCGCCGAACACACCGGCGGCGGAGGAGAACAGGACGAAGGCCGACAGGTCGAGGTCCCGGGTCAGCTCGTGCAGGTTCCACGCCGCGTCCACCTTCGGACGCAGCACCGCCGACAGCCGCTCGGGGGTCAGGGACGCGATGACACCGTCGTCGAGGACGCCGGCGGTGTGCACGACCGCGGTCAGCGGGTGCTCCGCCGGAATCCCGGCCAGTACGGCCGCCAGCGCGTCGCGATCTGCCAGGTCACAGGCGGCCCACGCCGCCGCGGCGCCCAGCCCGGCCAGCTCGGCCGTCAACTCCGCAGCACCCTCGGCCGCCTCACCACGACGGGACACCAGCAGCAGGCGCCGCACACCCCGCTCGGCCACCAGATGCCGCGCGAACAGCCCGCCCAACGAGCCGCTCGCACCGGTCACGAGCACCGTGCCCCCGGCCTCCCATGCGGTCGTCGCCTCGGCGGCCGCCTCGGCACGCGCCAGTCGCGGTGCCAGGATCCTGCCCGCGCGCACGGCGACCTCGGTCTCGCCCGTGGCGAGCGCGGCCGAGAGTCCCTCGACGGCGTCGCCTTCGGCGTCGAGGTCGACCAGGACGATCCGGCCCGGGTTCTCCGACTGCGCCGACCGCAGCAGACCCCACACTGCGGCGTGCACCAGGTCCGACGGGCCCTCGCCCGGTACGGCGGCCACGGCGCCGCGCGTCAGGAGGACGAGGCGCCCGTCCGCGAACCGGCCGTCGGCCAGCCATTCCTTGACCAGTGACAGGACCCGGCCCGTCGCCGCGTGCACCGCACCGGCCACGTCGTCTCCGGCGGGCTCCGTGCAGGGCACGACGAGTGCCGAGGGGATCCGGCCGCCCTCGACGACCGCGACGCCCAGACCGGCGAGGTCCGCGAAGGCCTGTGTGCCCTCGCCGAGCAGCATCCAGTCCTCGAACGACCCGCTCGCCGCAGCGGCCTCGACCCACTCCACGCGGTAGAGGGAGTCGCCGCGTCCGTGGGCCTGCCGGCCCAGCTGCTCGGGCGAGAAGGCGCGCAGTGCGAGGCTGTCGACGGAGGCGACGGGCACGCCCCCCGCGTCGGCGATCTCCAGCCGGACCGCGTCCCGGCCGGCCCGGGAGAGCCGTACGCGCAGGCTGTCCGCCCCGGCTGCGTACACGGACACCCCGGACCAGGAGAACGGCAGCCGCCCCTGCCCGGTGTCCTCCACCAGGGAGCCCAGGTTGATGGCGTGCAGGACGGAGTCGAGGAGGGCCGGGTGGATCGTGAACTGCTCGGCACCGGGCTGGGCTTCGGCCCCGATGCTCACCTCGGCGTACACGGCCTCGCCCTGCCGCCACGCGGCGCGCAGCCCCTGGAACACCGGCCCGTACCCGAAGCCGGAGTCCGCGAGGGCGTCGTACAGCGCGTCGACGTCCACGGCCTCCGCTCCGGCCGGCGGCCACGCGGTCAGGTCGTACGCCGGGGGCTGCTCTCCGGCCGTAGCCAGGACCGCGGTCGCGTTGCGCAGCCAGGGCTCGTCGTCGGCGGCGAAGCCGTCCCTGGAGTGGAAGACGACGGACCGGCGGCCCGACGCGTCGGGCGCCGCGACCGTGATCTGGAGCTCGACGCCGCCCTCCTCGGGCAGGACCAGCGGTGCGGCGAGGGTCAGGTCGTCGATCAGGTCGCAGCCGGCCTTCTCACCGGCCTGGAGCGCCAGCTCGACGAAGGCCGTGCCGGGGAGCAGTGCGGCGCCCGCGACGCGGTGGTCGGCGAGCCAGGGGTGGGTGGCGAGGGACAGCCGGCCGGTGAGGAGGAGGCCGTCGGCGTCGGCCAGGGTGACGGAGGCGCCGAGCAGCGGGTGGTCGGCGGAGCGGAGGCCGGCGGTGGTGACGTCGCCGCCGAGGGTGCCGGCGTCGAGCCAGTAGTGCTCGCGCTGGAAGGCGTACGTCGGCAGGTCCACGTGCTCGGCTCCGGTGGCGGAGTGGAACGCGTGCCAGTCGACGGTGGTGCCGCGGACGTGGACCCGGGCGAGGGCGGTGGTGACCGTCCTCGCTTCGGGGCTTCCCTTGCGGAGGGTCGGGGTGAAGGCGACGGAGTCGGTGTCGCCGGTCAGGCAGGCCTGGGCGAGGGCGGACAGCACGCCGTCGGGGCCGAGTTCGACGTACGTCGTCACGCCGACCGCTTCGAGGGCGCGGATGCCGTCGAGGAAGCGGACGGCCTCCCGGACGTGCCGGACCCAGAACTCGGCCGAGGCCATCTCGTCCGAGACGAGGGCCCCGGTGAGGTTGGAGACGACCGGGATGCGCGGGGCCTCGAAGGCGAGCCCCTCCACCGCGCGGCGGAAGTCGTCCAGCATGCCGTCCATGTGGGGCGAGTGGAAGGCGTGACTGACCGTCAGGCGCTTGGTCTTCCGGCCGTCGAAGGAGTCGGCGATCGCGGCCGCCGCGTCCTCGTCACCGGCGATCACGACGGATCGCGGGCCGTTCACGGCGGCGATGCTCACCCGGTCGGTCAGCAGCGGCAGGACCTCGTCCTCCGACGCCTCCACCGCGATCATCACACCGCCGGCGGGCAGGGCCTGCATCAGCCGCCCGCGGGCCGCGACCAGCGCGCACGCGTCGGCCAGCGGGAGCACGCCGGCCGCATGGGCGGCGGCGATCTCACCGACCGAGTGACCGGACAGGAAGTCCGGCTTCACGCCCCAGGACTCCAGCAGCCGGAACAGTGCCACTTCCACGGCGAACAGCGCCGGCTGCGCGTACTCCGTGCGGTCCAGCACGGTGGCGTCGTCGCCGAAGACCACGTCCTTCAGCGGGGTGTCGAGGTGCGGGTCGAGGGCGGCGCCGACCTCGTCGAGGGCGTCGGCGAACACCGGGTGGGCGTCGTACAGTTCGCGGCCCATGCCGAGGCGCTGGCTGCCCTGTCCGGTGAACAGGAACGCGGTCCTGCCGCGGGCTCCGGCCTCGCCCAGGACGACCCGCGAGGAGGTGATGCCGCCCGAGGCGAGTGCGGCGAGGTCGGCGAGGGCCTTGTCCCGGTCGCCGGCCACGATGACGGCGCGGTGTTCGAGGGCGGCGCGACCGGTGGCCAGGGACAGGCTGACGTCCTGCGCCGTCTGGTCGGGGTGGGCGCGCAGGTGGGTGAGCAGCCGCTCGGCCTGGGCCCGCAGGGCTTCTTCGGTACGGGCCGACACCGGCCACGGAAGGGCCGGGGGGACGACGACCTGACGGGGCTGCGGCCCGGCCCCGGCGGCGGCAGCAGCAGGGTCGATGTCTCCGCCGGCATCGCCGTCGGCGTCGGCGGGGGTGGGTTCGGCGGCTGCCGCGGGGGGCGCCTGCTCGATGATGGTGTGGGCGTTGGTGCCGCTGATGCCGAACGAGGAGACGGCTGCGCGCCGCGGGCGGCCGGTGTCCGGCCAGTCCACGGTCTCGCGCAGCAGCGACACGGCGCCCGCGGACCAGTCGACCTTGGTCGACGGCTCGTCCACGTGCAGGGTCTTCGGGATCCGGCCGTGCCGGATCGCCATGACCATCTTGATGATGCCGGCGACACCGGCGGCGGCCTGGGTGTGGCCGATGTTGGACTTGACGGAGCCCAGCCACAGGGGGAGGTCCTCGGTGTGCTCCCGGCCGTACGTGGCGAGCAGCGCCTGGGCCTCGATGGGGTCGCCGAGGGTGGTGCCGGTGCCGTGGGCCTCGACGACGTCGATGTCGGCGGCCGTGAGCCGGGCGTCGGCCAGGGCCTGGCGGATGACCCGCTGCTGGGAGGGCCCGTTGGGGGCGGTCAGGCCGTTGCTGGCGCCGTCCTGGTTGACGGCGGAGCCGCGGATGACCGCCAGTACGCGGTGGCCGTTGCGGCGGGCGTCCGAGAGCCGCTCGACGAGCAGCATGCCCGCGCCCTCGCCCCAGCCGGTGCCGTCGGCGGCGTCCGCGAAGGACTTGCAGCGTCCGTCGAAGGACAGGCCGCGCTGCTTGCTGAACTCCGTGAAGGTGCCCGGCGTCGGCATGACGGTGGCACCGCCCGCGAGGGCGAGGGTGCACTCGCCCTTGCGGAGTGCCTGCATGGCCAGGTGCAGGGTGACGAGGGAGGAGGAGCAGGCCGTGTCGACGGTCAGCGCCGGGCCCTCCAGGCCGAACGTGTACGAGACGCGGCCGGAGGCGATGCTGCTGGACGCGCCGGTGCCGAGGTAGCCCTCGACCTCCGGGGGCACGGCACGCAGGCGGGAGGCGTAGTCGTGGTACATGACGCCGGTGAACACGCCGGTGCGGCTGCCGCGGACCGACGTCGGGTCGATGCCGGCCCGCTCGAACGCCTCCCACGAGATCTCCAGGAGCAGCCGCTGCTGCGGGTCCATCGCCGTGGCCTCACGGGGCGAGATCCCGAAGAAGGCGGGGTCGAACCGGTTGGCAGAGTGCAGGAAGCCGCCCTCCTGCACGTAGCTGGTGCCCCGCCCGTCGGGGTCCTCGTCGAACAGTGCCCCCGTGTCCCAGCCGCGGTCGGTGGGGAACGGGGAGATGGCGTCGGTCTCCCCCGCCACGAGCCGCCACAGGTCCTCGGGGGACTCGACGTCGCCCGGGTAGCGGCAGCTCATCCCGATGATCGCGATCGGCTCCTGCTCCTCCGACTCGACCTCCTGGAGCCGGCGGCGCGTCTCGTGGAGATCGGCCGTCACCCGCTTCAGGAAGTACCGGAGCTTTTCCTCGTTCATGCGTGCATCCCTCGTACAGAAGCCAGAGAGTCGGAAGAGTCAGAGTGGTGGGGAGAGGTGGAACGGAGCGGCCGCGTCATGAGATGCCGAACTCCTTGCCGATGAAGTCGAAGAGGTCGTCGTCGGTCGCGCTCTCCAGCGCCTCGGCGACTTCGGCGCCGTCGGCGGCGGTGGCGCCTGCGGCCTGGGCCCCGGCCTCGCCCCAGGCGGCCAGCAGGGCCTGCAGCCGCTCGGTGATGCGGTCGCGGCCGGCGTCGTCGGGCGTGGACGTGACGAGCGTCTTCTCCAGCCGGTCGAGTTCGGCGAGCAGCGGGGGTACCGCCGCGGCCCCGTCCTGCCAGAGCTCGTCGCGCAGGAACTCGACGAGCGCCGTCGGGGTCGGGTAGTCGAAGACGAGGGTGGCGGGCAGGCGGACGCCGGTGGCGGCGCCGAGCCGGTTGCGGAGTTCGACGGCGGTCAGCGAGTCGAATCCGACCTCGTTGAAGGACCGTGCCGGGTCGACCGCTTCGGGTCCGGCGAAGCCGAGGACCCCCGCGACGTAGGTGCACACCAGCTCCAGCAGGGCCTCGTCGCGCGCGGCCGGCGAGAGTCCGGTGAGGCGCTCGCGCAGTTCGGCTCCGCCGTCCGTGCCGGGGGCGGTGGTGCCCGCGGCCCGGCGTGCGGGCGTCCGGACCAGGCCGGTCAGGAGCGGCGGGAGCATCCCGCTGCCGGCCTGGGCGCGCAAAGCCGCCAGGTCCAGCTTCACCGGGACCAGCAGCGCCTGCCCGATTGCGCCGGCGGTGTCGAACAGGGCGACGCCCTCGGTGGCGGTGAGGGCATGGACGCCGCCGCGGCCCAGGCGCGAGACCTCCTCGGCGTCCAGGGTGGCCCCCATGCCGCCGACCTCGGACCACAGGCCCCAGGCCAGCGAGGTGCCGGCGAGGCCGGCCGCCCGGCGGTGGGCGGCGAGCGCGTCCAGGAAGGTGTTGGCCGCCGCGTAGTTGCCCTGGCCGGCGCCACCGAACACACCGGCGGCGGAGGAGAACAGGACGAACGCGGAGAGGTCCAGGTCCCGGGTCAGCTCGTGCAGGTTCCAGGCCGCGTCCACCTTCGGACGCAGCACCGCCGACAGCCGCTCGGGGGTCAGCGACCCGATCACGCCGTCGTCCAGGACGCCGGCGGTGTGCACGACCGCGGTCAGCGGGTGCCCGGCCGGGATGCCGGCCACCACGGCCGCCAGCGCGTCCCGATCGGCCACGTCACAGGCCGCCCAGGCGACCTCGGCACCCAGACCCGCCAGCTCCGCCGACAACTCCGCAGCACCCTCGGCCGCCTCACCACGACGGGACACCAGCAGCAGGTGCCGCACGCCGTGCCCGGTCACCAGGTGCCGCGCGAACAGCCCGCCGAGCGAACCGCTCGCACCCGTCACCAACACCGTGCCGTCCGCGTCCCACGCCGGGGCGGACTGATCGCTGGCCGGGACCGCGGTACGGGCCAGCCTCGGCACCAGCACGGCGCCGTCGCGTACCGCCACCTCGGACTCGCCCGAGGCCAGTACGGCGGGCAGGGCGCGGTGGGACGCGTCGCTGCCGTCGGTGTCGGCCAGGACGATCCGGCCCGGGTGCTCCGACTGCGCCGACCGCAGCAGACCCCACACCGCGGCGTGCACCAGGTCCGACGGACCCTCGCCCGGTACGGCGGCCACCGCGCCCTGCGTCAGGAACAGCAGGCGGGAGTCCGCGAACCGCTCGTGCGACAGCCACTCCTGGAGCAGCGCCAGCGCCCGTCCGGTCTCGGCGTGCACCGCGCCCGCGAGGTCCTGCGCTCCGGTCGCCGGGGACAGCGGGACGCAGACGAGCGCCGGGTCCGCGAGCGTCGCGAGGGTGTCGTGGGCCTCGTAGCGGACGCCGACGGTGTCGAGGCCGGGGTGGCCGTCCCCGAGCAGGGCCCAGGGGCGCTGCTCGGCTGCGGGGGCCGGGGTGACGGGTACGGCGGTCCAGTCGACCTGGAACAGCGAGTCCGGGCGGGCGCCACGAGCCGCGGCGCCGATCTGCTCGGGCGAGACCTCCCGCAGCGCCAGCGATTCCACCGAGGCGACCGGGGTGCCCGCCGGGTCGGCGAGCTCCAGTGCGACCGCGTCGCGGCCGGCCGGGGCCAGCCGGACCCGTACGGCGCGGGCGCCGGCGGCGTGCAGCCGGACGCCGCTCCAGGCGAAGGGCAGCCGTCCCCGGCCGGTGTTCTCGACGAGGGAGCCGAGTCCGGCCGCGTGCAGGGTGGCGTCGAGGAGGGCCGGGTGGAGGCCGAACCAGTCGGCCGTGCCGGCGGTCTCCTCGTCCAGGCTCACCTCGGCGTACACGGCGTCGCCGTGCAGCCAGGCGGAGCGCAGGCCCTGGAAGGCGGGGCCGTAGTCGAAGCCGGCGGCGGCGAGGCCTTCGTAGAGGCCGTCGAGGTCCACCGCTTCGGCTCCGGCCGGCGGCCAGGCGGTGAGCTCGGCCGCCGGGGTCGCGGCGTCGGCGGTGCCGGGGGCGAGGACGCCGGTGGCGTGCCGCGTCCAGGGCAGGGCGGGGTCGCTGTCCTCGTCTCGGGAGTGCAGGGCCAGGGAGCGCCGTCCGGAGTCGTCGGCCGCGGCGAGGGAGAGCCGCAGCTGGGCTCCGCCGCGCTCGGGCAGGACCAGCGGGGCCTCCAGGGTCAGCTCCTCCAGGACCGCGCAGCCGACCTGGTCGCCGGCGCGGACCGCGAGCTCGACGAAGGCGGTGCCGGGCAGGAGGACCGAGCCGAGGACGGCGTGGTCCGCGAGCCAGGGCTGGGTGGCCGTCGACAGCCGGCCGGCGAAGAGGAAGCCGTCCGAGTCGGGCAGTTCGACGGCTGCACCGAGCAGCGGGTGGTCGGTTGCGCCGAGGCCGAAGCCGGCGGCGTCGCCCGGGGCGTGCTGCGCGCCGACGGCGGAGTCGAGCCAGTACCAGTCGCGCTGGAAGGCGTAGGTGGGCAGTTCGGCCTGGCGTGCGCCGGTCGGCGCGAAGTACGCCTCCCAGTCCACGGCGGTGCCCCGGGTGTGGGCGAGGGCGAGGGCCGTGGCCACGGTCTCGGGCTCGGGGCGGCCGGCGCGGAGGGCGGGTGCGAAGCGGGCCGCGCCGTCCTCGGTCAGGCAGTCCTGGGCCATCGCCGAGAGCACCCCGTCGGGCCCGAGTTCCAGGTAGGTGGCTGCGCCGGCGGTTTCCAGGGTGCGGATGCCGTCGAGGAAGCGGACGGCTTCCCGGACGTGCCGGACCCAGAAGTCGGCGGAGGCCATCTCGTCGCCGGCGAGGGCGC
>NZ_JBHXTC010000098.1:0-12990 GCF_042677605.1 Streptomyces sp. NPDC127106
GGCCTTCCCCGAACCGCTTGACACAACAAGCAAGCCGCTAACTACGCGGCATTGGCCCTTGACGGGCCGGCCCGAACCGGGAGGACAATGGGCTGCCGGGAAACCCCGGATGCTCCTCCGACCCCGAGTACGGGGATCCCGCTCGCCGTGCCGCGGTCGTACAGTGCGCTCCCGCCCGCGGGGCTGCCCGACCGGGCTTGCGTCCCGCGTCCCCCTTCGGCTCCGGCCGGCCCCGCCCCCCTGCGCTACGTCGCCAGGTGTTCGCGGACCGGGGCCAGGTCCGCCGACGTCTTCGTGGCGATGAACTCCGTGATGCGGTACTCGCAGACGCCGGCCGCCGTGAAGGGGTCCTCCTCCGCGATCCGCTCGACCTCCGCGCGGGATACTCCGGCCGCCAGGATGATGCCGCCTTCCCGCGGGACCTTGCGGCCCGAGGCGAGGAAGACGCCCGAGGCGTAGTAGCGGTCGAGCCAGGCGATGTGGGCGTCCAGCTCCTCTTCGACGGCTTCGATGGGCGCTGTGTACGTGAGCTCCATGACGAACATGATCGTCAGGTTACTCTCGCACCATCATGACGAGTGTGAAGACCCCCGCCGACGAGGCCGAGGCCCGGGCGATACAGGACGAACTGCGCAATCTGGTCGTGCTCGACGAACCCGGGCCGCTGCCCGGGCGCGGGCTCGTCGCCGGGGTGGACGTCGCGTACGACGACGAGCGGGACCTGGTCGCCGCCGCGGCCGTCGTCCTCGACGCCGCCACCCTCGACGTCGTCGAGGAGAAGACGGCCGTCGGGCACGTCAGCTTCCCCTACGTGCCCGGGCTCCTCGCCTTCCGGGAACTGCCGACCGTCCTGGCCGCCCTCGACGCCCTGACCGCCGCCCCGGACCTCGTCGTCTGCGACGGCTATGGGCTCGCCCATCCCCGCGGCTTCGGCCTGGCGTGCCATCTCGGGGTGGTGACCGGGCTGCCGAGCATGGGTGTGGCGAAGAACCCGTTCACCTTCACCTACGAGGAGCCCGGCGCCCGGCGCGGGGACGCCGCCGCGCTGCTCGCTGCTGACGGGGCCGTCGTCGGGCGGGCCCTGCGGACCCAGGACGGGATCAAGCCGGTGTACGTCTCCGTCGGCCACCGGATCTCCCTCGACAACGCCTGTGCCCACGCCCTCGCGCTGAGCCCTCGGTTCCGGATACCGGAGACCACCCGGCATGCCGACTCGCTGTGCCGCCGGGCCCTGCGCGAAGCCTCCTGAACGCCAAGCCTCCTGAGCGCGAGCCTCCTGAACGCGAAGCCTCCCGAGCGCGAGCCTCCTCGCCTTCCCTCAGTCCACCCTCGCCACCCGGAACCGGATCCCGGCCTTCTGGAGCCGGTCCAGCAGGGCGTCGCCCATCGCCACCGCCGTGGTGAGTTGTCCCGCGCGCTGCGGCAGGGCGTCGTAGGCGAGGCACAGCGCCGACTCGGCGAGCATCTTGGCGGTCTCGTCGTAGCCCGGGTCGCCGCCCGAGACCTCGGTGAACACCCGCCGTCCGCCGCCCTCGCCCACGAAGCGGACCGTGAACCAGCTGCGCGCCCGCCGCTCGGCGTCCGGGCCCTCGCCCGGCCCCCAGTGGCCCAGGATCCAGCGCCGGGCCGGTGGCAGCTGGGCCAGGGCGGCCGTCGCGCCGAGCGCCACCGTGCCGCCCACGGCCACCGGGAGGTGCTTGATCGAGGCGTAGTGCCGGTAGCGGAAGTCCGGCCCGTACCGCTCGAGCGCTGCCGCCGACCGGGTGACGATCCGCGGGTCCAGGGAGGGCAGCGGCATCGCCCAGGTGCCGGTCTCCCGGCTGAACCGCGGTACGCCCAGCGGCCCCCGGACGCGTCGTCCCGGCAGTCGGGGCTCGTGCAGCCGGCGGGCGCGCGCCGCGGCCAGGGTCTGCGGGCCGCGGCCCATCGCGGTGAGGGCGGAGGCCAGGGTGCCGCCCGAGAAGAGGGCGTTGGACCGCATGAACGCGTCGACCTGCAGCGCGGCGCCCTCCGGCAGCTGCTGGACCGTGAAGTAGGTGCCCAGGTCGGCCGGGATGCAGTCGAAGCCGCAGGCGTGCACCAGGCGCGCCCCGGTCTCCCGGGCGCGGGCGTCGTGCTCGACGTACATGCGGTCCACGAATTCCGGCTCGCCGGTGAGGTCGACGTAGTCGGTGCCCTCCTCGGCGCACGCGGCGACGAGCTCCGTGCCGTACAGGACGTACGGGCCGACCGCCGTGGCGAGGACGCGGGTGGCGGCGGCCAGTTCCCGTACGGCGGTCGCGTCGGAGGCGTCCGCGCGCAGCAGCGGCAGGTCGGCGCATCCGGGGTGCAGGGCGGTGAGGCGTTCGCGCAGCCGTTCCAGTTTGCCGGGGTCGCGGCCGGCGAGGGCCCAGCGGCAGCCGACGGGGGCGTGCCGGGCGAGGTACTCGGCGGTGAGCGCCCCCACGAACCCGGTCGCGCCGAAGAGTACGAGGTCGTAGGGCCGGTCCTGCCCGGGTCCCGTCCGCCTGCTCTGCCGAACCTCTTCGTCCATCACGGCTCCTCCCAGCTCGTACTGGTGGCCGAGGCTAGCGTGCGGCGGGTGGGCAACGGCGAGCGCCCCGCCAGTGGCCCGGAGGGCCGCCGGCGGGGCGCTGGCGTAGACGTCCGGCGCGCAGTGCGCGGACGTTCGGGGTGAGACGGGTCGGCTGTCGGGTCAGTTGTCCTGGTACATGCCGAAGACGTCGACGATGAGGTCGGCGTCGCCGTCGCTCTGGTTCCAGAAGTCGACGATGCCGGTGGCGCCGGTGCTGGCCTGGACGAGGTTCGGCACCGTCTTGCCCACCGTCCAGTTGAGGGTGGAGGAGGTGGGGGCGGCCGGCCAGGTGGCCGTGTCGTCGAGGTAGTCGTCCATGGTGTTGGGGTCCGGGGAGACGGCGAGGAAGCCGTTGTCCTTGGGGTTGGTCACCGTGGAGTTCAGCACGAAGCCGGTGATGCCGGGCTCGCCCGGCGACAGCGGCAGGGGGATGTAGCCGCGGCCGCTGAGCGGGCCCTCGCCCCAGTTGGCGGCGTCGCGGGTGTCGAGCAGGCGCTCCGGCTGGAACGGCAGGTACGCGCCCTGGCTGGTGGGGCTGTAGTAGCCGACGACGTCGACGATGACGTCGGCCGGGTTCCAGCCGCCGTTGCGGACGACGATCTTGCCGTCGGGGCCGACGGGGACGATCACCGAGTTGGCGATGGTCTGGCCGGCGGTGAAGTTCACGTTGGAGGCGGTCGGGGCGGACTGGCCGCTCGGGTAGACCGTCAGGTGGCCGTCGCTCTTGGGGTTGGTGACGGTCACGTTGAGGGCCACGGCCTTCACGCCGGCGGCCGGGACCTTGCCCTTCCCAGCGATCTGGACGTTGAAGGAGCCGTATCCGGCGACCTGGCCCTGGGCGGTGCCGGTGCCGTTGCGGGTGTCGACGAAACGTTCCGGCGCCAGCGGGGTGTAGCCGCTGGAGGCGGACTGCGTGAAGTAGCCGGTGACGTCGGCGATGAGGTCGACCGACTCCCAGCCGCCGTTGTACAGGTTGACGTAGCCGTTCGCGCCGACCGGGACGATGACCAGGTTCGGGACGGTCTGGCCGGGGGCGAAGTTCACGTTGGACGTGGTGGGGCGGTCGTCGCCGTCGGCGTAGGCCGTGACGTGGCCGCCACTGGTGGTGTTGGTGACGGTGACGTTGAGGACGACCGCGGTCACGCCCGCCGGGATGCCGCCGTTGCCGGCGATCTTCACCTTGGCGGAGGTGTACTTGGCGATCTTGAGCTTCGGTGCGCCCGTGCCGTTGCGGGTGTCGAGCAGGCGGGTCGGGCCGTACGGGGTGTAGTCCGAGCCCTCGGTGGTGATCTGGACCTCGTTGGTGACCGCGGTACTCGTGGCGGAGTCCGTCACGGTGACCTTGACCGTGTACGTGCCGAGTTCGGCGTAGGTGTGCTCGCTGCTCACCGGCTGGCCGCTGCCGTCGTACGAGGCGTTGGTGGTGGCGCCGTCGCCCCAGGCGACGGTCACGGAGGCGCTGGTGGCGAGGTTCTCGATCCAGGTGTCGATCATGATGCCGTGGGCGCTCGTGGTGTACGCGTCGACGCCCACCTGGAAGTCCACTGCGGCCACCTCGGCCGTCGTGGCGGCGGCGTCGCCCGGGGCGGTCGACTGCGGGGCGCCGAGGCTGCTCTCGGCCGCCTGCGGGGTCTCCAGGGTGGACTCGGAGGCGGGGCTGCTGAACTTGGTCTTCTCCATCGCGTCGGCCGGGACGAGGTCGGGCGTGGTGAGGCCCTGGCCGCCCCCGGTGGCCGGATCGGCCTGGGCCGTGCTCGGAAGGAACGAGATGCCCGCCGCGAGGATGGCGGCGGATGCTGCGAGTCGGCGGTAGGACACCGGGCCCCCAATGGGTCAGATAGCCCTCGGTCAGGGCTGGAAGCCCGCTCAGATTACATAGGCGATTTTCGGCCATCCATCGACCCCCGCCGCTACGCTCCGGCCCCAGGGAGAACGCCCCGGAAAGCGGCCTGAAGAGCCGTTCCCGGGGCGTTGCGGTCAAGTGCTACCGATGGTTTCAGTTGTCCTGATACACACCAAAAATGTCGACAATGAGGTCGATGTTGCCGTCGCTCTGCTTCCAGAAGTCGATGATCCCGGACGGGCCGCTCGCGGCCTGGACGAGGTTCGGGACGGTCTTGTTCACGGTCCAGTTCAGCGTGGAGGACGTGGGGGTGGGTGGCCAGATTTCGGTGCCGTTGTCGTAGTCGCTCAGCGAGTTCGGGTCCGGCGTGACGGCGAGGTAGCCGATGTCCTTGGTGTTGGTCACCGTGGAGTTCAGGACGTAGCCCTTGGTGTGGGGGAGGCCGTCGGCTGGCGGCATGGAGACGTAACCGGGGCCGGCCGGCGGGCCCCAGGCCCACTGCGAGCCGTCGCGGGTGTCCGGCCGGTGGTGAAGTTCAGGTGGGAGGCCGTCGGTGCCTGCTGGCCGCTCGGGTAGGCGGTGAGGTGCCCGTCGCTCCTGGGGTTGGTCACGGTGACGTTCAGCGCCACGGCCGTGGCCCCGGGCGAGAGCGAGACCCAGCCCTTGCCGGCGACCTGCGTGGTGACGGTGCCGTAGCCCTCGATCTGGCCCTGGGCGGTGCCGGTCCCGTCGCGGGTGTCCAGCAGGCGCTTCGGGCCGTAGGGGCTGTAGTGCGAGCCCCGGGTCCAGACGGCGACCTGGTTGACGGCGGAGGCCTGCGTGACCTGGTCCGTCACGGTCACCTGGACCGTGTGTCCGCCGGGCTTGCCGTACTGGTGCGCGGTGGTGACGGTCTGACCGCCGGCGCCGGTCTCCCGGCCCGTCGCGCCGTCCCCCCGCTCGACGCTGATCGACACCGGGTGGGCGAGGCGTCCGGGACACGGGTTTGCGCAGGCCGGAGGGCATTGTCAGAGCGGTACGGTCCGGTTGCCCGGCCTGCGGCGGCGGACGGGACTAGCGTGAGCCCGGGCCCGCCCGCGCGGGCGCGTGCGAACGGTGGTGAACGGAGGTGCGCGTGAAGGCTGCGCTACGCAAGTGGGAGGCGGTGCGGGAATTTGCCCGGGGGCTTCCCGAGGCGGTGGAGGAGTTCCCCTGGGGCCCCGAGGACTGCGTCGTGAAGGTCAACAAGAAGATCTTCGTCTTCCTCGGCAGCGCCGAGGGCCCGCAGCCGCTCGGTCTCTCCGTCAAGCTCAAGGACGAGGCCCTGCACGGCCACGCCATGTCCGCCCCCGGGGCGGAGCCCACCGGCTACGGCCTGGGCCGGTCCGGCTGGGTCTCGGTGCCGCTGGAGGAGAAGGGCGCGCCCGCCGCGCAGGTGCTGTGCGAGTGGGTGGAGGAGAGTTACCGGACGGTGGCGCTGAAGCGGCACGTCAAGGAGTTGGACGCGCGGATCGCGACAAACGGCTAAGCGCTTGCTCTTGTGCTGAGTGGGGCACGTTCCTAGCATCGCTGGTGTTACATCAGTTGTGTCACACTCGCACACCAGGACGCTGGGGGCTCGATGGCAGTGACAGGTGCCGGGCACGAGCACGGGCACGACGAGGACCGGGACGGGCGCGGCCCCCTCGGTCCGCTCTCCGGCGTGCGCGTCGTCGAGCTGGCGGGCATCGGCCCCGGCCCGTTCGCCGCCATGCTCCTCGCCGACCTCGGGGCCGACGTCGTACGCGTGGACCGCCCCGGCGGCGCCGGCCTGGCGATCAACCCCGCGTACGACATCACCAACCGCAACAAGCGCTCCGTCCTGGTCGACCTGAAGTCCCCGCAGGGCCCCGCCCAGGTCCTGGACCTCGTCGAGCGGGCCGACGTCCTCATCGAGGGCATGCGCCCCGGGGTCGCCGAGCGGCTCGGCGTCGGCCCGGCCGACTGCCACGCCCGCAACCCGAAGCTCGTGTACGGCCGGATGACCGGTTGGGGCCAGGACGGCCCGCTCGCCCACGCCGCCGGCCACGACATCGCCTACATCGCCGTCACCGGCGCCCTCGGCATGATCGGCACGCCGGACGGGCCCCCGGCCGTCCCCGCGAACCTCCTCGGTGACTACGCGGGCGGCTCGCTCTACCTCGTCATCGGCATCCTCGCCGCGCTCCAGCACGCCCGGACCCCGGCCGGCACCGGCCAGGTCGTGGACTCCGCCATCGTCGACGGCACGGCGCACCTCACCGCCATGATCCACGGGATGATGGCGGCCGGCGGCTGGCAGGACCGGCGCGGCGCCAACCTCCTCGACGGCGGCTGCCCCTTCTACGGCACCTACGAGACCGCCGACGGCGGCCACATGGCGGTCGGCGCCCTGGAGCAGCAGTTCTACGACCGGTTCACCGAACTGCTCGGCCTCGACGGCCAGTCCTCCGCCCGCAAGGACCCGGCCCGCTGGGGCGAGCTCCGCGAGGCCGTCGCCGCGCGCTTCAAGTCCCGTACGCGCGCGGAGTGGACGGCGGTCTTCGAGGGGACGGACGCCTGCGTGGCCCCCGTCCTCTCGCTGCGCGAGGCCCCGCACCACCCGCACCTCGCCGCCCGCGGCACCTTCACCGACGTCGGCGGGATCACCCAGCCCGCCCCCGCCCCCCGGTTCTCCACGACGCCCGCCCGGGTCAGGAGCGGCCCCGCCAGGCCGGGGGCGGACAGCGCGTCCGTGGCCCGCGACTGGGACGTCCCGGGCCTGACCGGAAAGGGCGGCGACGCCTGATGGAACTGTCCATGATGCTCGACTACGCCGGCGACCCGCGCCGGGCCGCCGACGAGGCCGCCGCGCTGGAGTCGGCCGGCCTCGACGCCGTGTGGGTGGCCGAGGCCTGGGGCTTCGACGCGCCGACGATCATGGGCTACCTCGCGGCCCGCACCGAGCGCATGAAGATCGGCTCGGCCATCGTCAACGTCTACTCCCGCACGCCCGCCCTCATCGCCCAGACGGCGGCCGGCCTGGACGCCCTCTCCGGCGGCCGCGCCCTGTTGGGCCTCGGCGCCTCCGGCCCGCAGGTCGTCGAGGGCTGGCACGGGAAGACGTACGACCGGCCGCTCGGCCGGACCCGCGAGACCGTCGAGCTGTGCCGCCGGATCTGGCGCCGCGAGACCATCGACCACCACGGCATCACCGACATGCCCCTGCCGCCGGAGAAGGGGGGCCGGCACGGCAAGCCGCTGAAGATCCTCACCCGGCCCGTCCGCCCCTCCATCCCCGTCTACATCGCCTCCCTCGGCCCGGCGAACGTCCGGATGACCGCCGAGATCGCCGACGGCTGGCTGCCCACCCTGTTCGTCCCGGAGAAGGCCCGCGCCGTGTGGGGCGGCCCGCTCGCCGAGGGCGCCGCGCGCCGCGACCCCGCCCTCGGCCCGCTGCAGACCGTCGCGGGCGGCCTGCTCGCCATCGGCGAGGACGCGGCCGCCGCACGGGACCTCGCACGCCCGCAGATCGCGCTGTACGTCGGGGGGATGGGCGCGGTCGGCAAGAACTTCTACAACGACCTCGCCGTCGCCTACGGCTACGAGGAGGAGGCCCGGAAGATCCAGGAGCTCTACCTCGCCGGCCGCAAGCGTGACGCCGCGGCCGCCGTGCCGGACGAGTTCTGCGAGCTCATGACGTTGTGCGGGCCCGCGGGCTACGTGCGCGAGCGGGTCGAGGCCTTCCGCGAGGCCGGGGTCACCATGCTCAACGTGACGCCCGTCGGCCCCGAGCCCGCCCGGCTGATCGAAACCGTCAAGAGCTGGCTCCAGTAGGGGGATCCGATGCAACGCCGCATCTTCGACGCCGACCACGAGGCGTTCCGCGAGACCGTCCGCACCTTCCTCGCCAAGGAGGTGCTGCCGCACTACGAACAATGGGAGAAGGACGGCATCGTCAGCCGCGGGGTCTGGCGGGCCGCCGGCCGGCAGGGGCTGCTGGGCCTCGCCGTCCCGGAGGAGTACGGCGGCGGCGGGAACACCGACTTCCGCTACGCCGCCGTGATCGCCGAGGAGTTCACCCGGGCCGGTACCCCGGGCCTGGCGATCGGCCTGCACAACGACATCATCGGCCCGTACCTGACCAACCTGGCCACCGAGGAGCAGAAGCGCCGCTGGCTGCCCGGCTTCTGCTCGGGCGAGACGGTCACCGCGATCGCGATGACCGAGCCGGGAGCCGGCTCCGACCTCCAGGGCATCCGCACCAGCGCCGAGGACCGCGGCGACCACTGGCTGCTCAACGGCTCCAAGACCTTCATCTCCAACGGCATCCTCGCCGACCTGGTGATCGTGGTCGCCAAGACCACCCCGGAGGGCGGGGCGCACGGCCTGTCACTGCTCGTCGTCGAGCGCGGCACGGAGGGCTTCGAACGCGGCCGCAACCTCGACAAGATCGGCCAGAAGGCGCAGGACACCGCCGAGCTGTTCTTCCACGACGTGCGCGTCCCCAAGGAGAACCTGCTCGGCGAGCTGAACGGCGCCTTCGTCCACCTGATGAACCACCTCGCCCAGGAGCGGATGGGCATCGCGATGGCCGCCGTCGCCGGCGCCGAGCACCTGCTGGAGATCACCACGCAGTACGTCAAGGAGCGCGAGGCCTTCGGGCGGCCGCTCGCCAAGCTCCAGCACATCCGCTTCGAGATAGCGGAGATGGCCACCGAGTGCGCCGTCACCCGCACCTTCGTGGACCGCTGCATCACCGACCACTCCGCGGGCGAACTCGACCACGTCCACGCCTCCATGGCGAAGTGGTGGGCGACGGAGCTCCAGAAGCGGGTCGCCGACCGCTGCCTGCAACTCCACGGCGGCTACGGCTACATGACCGAATACCGGGTCGCGCGGGCGTTCACCGACGGCCGCATCCAGACCATCTACGGCGGCACGACCGAGATCATGAAGGAGATCATCGGTCGTTCCCTGCTCGGCTAACCTCCCTCGAAAGGCTTGACCAGTGAGCACCGAAGCGTACGTGTACGACGCGATCCGCACGCCGCGCGGCCGCGGCAAGGCCAGCGGCTCCCTGCACGGCACCAAGCCGATCGACCTGGTCGTCGGCCTCATCCACGCCCTGCGCCACCGCAACCCCGGCCTGGACCCCGCCGCCATCGACGACATCGTCCTCGGCGTCGTCGGCCCGGTCGGCGACCAGGGCTCCGACATCGCCCGCATCGCGGCCGTCGCCGCGGGCCTGCCGGACACCGTGGCCGGCGTACAGGAGAACCGCTTCTGCGCCTCCGGCCTGGAGGCCGTCAACATGGCCGCCGCCAAGGTCCGCTCCGGCTGGGAGGACCTGGTCCTCGCGGGCGGCGTGGAGTCGATGTCCCGGGTCCCGATGGCCTCGGACGGGGGCGCCTGGTTCAACGACCCGATGACGAACTGGGACGTCAACTTCGTCCCCCAGGGCATCGGCGCCGACCTGATCGCCACCATCGAGGGCTTCTCCCGCCGCGACGTCGACGAGTACGCGGCCCTCTCCCAGGAGCGCGCCGCCACTGCCGTGAAGGAGGACCGCTTCGCCCGGTCCCTCGTCCCGGTCACCGACCGCACCGGTCTCGTCGTCCTCGACCACGACGAGTTCATCCGCCCCGGCACCACCGCCGACACCCTCGCCAAGCTCAAGCCGTCCTTCGCCGACATCGGCGAGCTCGGCGGCTTCGACGCCGTCGCCCTGCAGAAGTACCACTGGGTCGAGAAGATCGACCACGTCCACCACGCGGGCAACTCCTCCGGCATCGTCGACGGCGCCTCGCTCGTCGCGATCGGCTCCCGCGAGGCGGGAGAGCGCGCCGGCCTCACCCCGCGCGCCCGGATCGTCTCCGCCGCCGTCTCCGGCTCCGAGCCCACCATCATGCTGACCGGGCCCGCCCCGGCCACCCGCAAGGCCCTCGCCAAGGCCGGTCTGACCATCGACGACATCGACCTCATCGAGATCAACGAGGCCTTCGCCGGCGTCGTCCTGCGCTTCGTCAAGGACATGGGCGTCTCCCTCGACAAGGTGAACGTCAACGGCGGCGCCATCGCCCTCGGCCACCCGCTCGGCGCCACCGGCGCGATGATCCTCGGCACCGTCATCGACGAACTGGAGCGCCAGGACAAGCGCTACGGGCTCGTCACCCTCTGCGTCGGCGGCGGCATGGGCATCGCGACCGTCGTCGAGCGCCTCTGACACCGTCCTGCACCCCTGATCCCCTCCGACACGGCCGACACGGAAGTAGCGAACATGAGCGAGTCCACCACGATCCGCTGGGAGCAGGACGAGACCGGCGTCGTCACCCTCGTCCTCGACGATCCCGACCAGTCCGCCAACACGATGAACCAGGCCTTCAAGGACTCCATCGCGGCCATCGCGGACCGCGCCGAGGCCGAGAAGGACTCCATCCGCGGCATCATCTACACCTCCGCCAAGAAGACCTTCTTCGCCGGCGGCGACCTCAAGGACATGATCCGGCTGCGCCCCGAGGACGCCCAGCTGGCCTTCGACACCGGCACCGAGATCAAGCGCTCGCTGCGCCGCATCGAGACCCTCGGCAAGCCGGTCGTCGCCGCCATCAACGGGACCGCCCTCGGCGGCGGTTACGAAATCTGCCTCGCCTCCCACCACCGGGTCGCCCTCGACGCGCCCGGCTCGAAGATCGGCCTGCCCGAGGTCACCCTCGGCCTCCTCCCGGCCGGCGGCGGCGTCACCCGCACCGTCCGCCTCATGGGCATCACCGACGCCCTGCTGAAGGTCCTGCTCCAGGGCACCCAGTACACCCCGCAACGCGCCCTGGACAACGGGCTCGTCCACGAACTGGCCGCCACGCCCGAGGAGATGCTCGCCAAGGCGCGCGCCTTCATCGACGCCCATCCCGAGTCGCAGCAGCCCTGGGACGTCCCCGGCTACAAGATCCCCGGCGGTACGCCGTCGAACCCGCGGTTCGCCGCCAACCTCCCGGCGTTCCCCGCGAACCTCAAGAAGCAGCTGAACGGGGCCCCGTACCCGGCGCCGCGCAACATCATGGCCTGCGCCGTCGAGGGCACCCAGGTGGACTTCGAGACGGCGCTGACCATCGAGGCCCGCTACTTCACCGAGCTGGTGACCGGCCAGACCGCGAAGAACATGATCCAGGCGTTCTTCTTCGACCTCCAGGCCGTCAACGCGGGCCGCAGCCGCCCGCAGGGCTTCGAGCAGCGCCCGGTCCGCAAGGTCGCCGTCCTCGGCGCCGGGATGATGGGCGCGGGCATCGCGTACTCCTGCGCCCGCGCCGGCATCGAGGTGGTCCTCAAGGACGTCTCCGTGGAGGCCGCGGCGAAGGGCAAGGCGTACTCGGAGAAGCTGCTCGGCAAGGCCCTCGCCAAGGGCCGCACCACCGAGGCCAAGCGGGACGCGCTGCTCGCCCGGATCACCCCGACCGCCGACCCCGCCGACCTGGCGGGCTGCGACGCCGTCATCGAGGCCGTCTTCGAGGACACCGCCCTCAAGCACCGGGTGTTCCAGGAGATCCAGGACGTCGTCGCGCCCGACGCGCTGCTGTGCTCCAACACCTCCACCCTGCCCATCACCGGGCTGGCCGAGGGCGTCGACCGGCCCGGCGACTTCATCGGGCTGCACTTCTTCTCGCCCGTCGACAAGATGCCCCTCGTGGAGATCATCAAGGGGGAGCGCACCGGCGACGGGGCCATCGCCCGCGCCTTCGACCTCGTCCGGCAGATCAACAAGACGCCGATCGTGGTGAACGACTCCCGCGGCTTCTTCACCTCGCGGGTCATCGGCCAGTTCATCAACGAGGGCGTCGCGATGGTCGGCGAGGGCATCGAGCCCGCCTCCGTCGAGCAGGCCGCGGCCCAGGCCGGCTACCCGGCCAAGGTGCTCTCCCTGATGGACGAGCTCACCCTCACCCTGCCGCGCAAGATCCGCAACGAGACCCGCAAGGCCGTCGAGGCCGAGGGCGGCTCGTGGACCCCGCACCCGGCGGACGTGGTCATCGACCGGATGGTCGACGACTTCGACCGCCCCGGGCGCAGCGGCGGCGCCGGCTTCTACGAGTACGACGAGGCGGGCAAGCGGGTCCGGATCTGGCCGGGGCTGCGCGAGCACTTCGCCAAGCCGGACGCGGAGATCCCCTTCGAGGACATGAAGGAGCGGATGCTCTTCTCCGAGGCCCTGGACACCGTCCGCTGCCTCGACGAGGGCGTGCTGACCTCGATCGCCGACGCCAACATCGGCTCCATCATGGGCATCGGCTTCCCGGCCTGGACCGGCGGGGTCATCCAGTACATCAACGGCTACGAGGGCGGCCTGCCCGGGTTCGTGGCCCGCGCGCGGGAGCTGGCCGCCCAGTACGGTGAGCGGTTCACCCCGCCCGCCTCGCTGGTCGCCAAGGCCGAGCGCGGCGAGACGTACGCCGACTGAGCCGGTCCGGCACGGCCAGGTCGGCCAGGTCGGCCCGGCCGAGGCCGACCGGATCCGTCCGGGTACGGGCGCGGCCCGGGCCCCGGGGCCCGGGGCCGCCCCCCGCCGGCTCCCCCCCCGCCTCCGGCCCGGCGCGGGCGCCGC
>NZ_JBHXTC010000099.1:0-12951 GCF_042677605.1 Streptomyces sp. NPDC127106
GACTACGAGCACCAGGCGAACGCGCCTTCGCACGCTTGAAGTCCTGGAGAGTCATGCGCCGGGCACGCTGCTCGACCAACCGCATCGGCCGCACCATCAAGCCCTCCAAACCCTCCTTACCTGCGGATATTCAGGATGAAAGAAGCTCACTGAGACTCCTAAAAATTGCATTGAACAGATGCACCTTGACGGTACATTACCGGCGCTGCATCTAGATCATTTAACCTGATATATCGCGGGAAAGAAGGAGCAAAGAATCGGCGATTTCGGCCGCATGCAGAGCTTCGTCTTCGAGCCACTTCAAGACCCGCTGTACCTGGTCACTGCTGCCAGCTGACCGCGCCATGGTGGCGTACATTTGAATGGCCTCAGTCGAGCTGCGGAGTTCATGAGCTACATCTGCGATCGCTGCGCGGGGGTTAGCAGGCATGCCTATATGTTGCATGCTGTTCCTGTGAACCTTCTGTGTGTCCGCTGAGTGCGACGTGAACCGACGCGCAGGGAAGCGACCCGCGCGGGTCCCGCACGCGGACATCCAGAAAGAGTCCGTCCCACCCCGCCGGCACATCTGGCTGCGCGTCGACTCCTACTGAGCCTCTTTCATCCTGAGTCGTGGCAGGTCAGCAGGGTGTGGATGGCTTGGACGGTGCGGCTGATGCGGTTGGTGGAGCATCGTGCCCGGCTAAGGGTTGTCCCGCTATGACCTGGAGGCCCCTGTCGGGGTTCGAAAAGTTCAGCCGGATCGAGGCGACCTATGGGTTTGAGTTCTCCCCAGAGCATCGTGCCTTCCTGGCGGCAGGGTTGCCGGTTGCCTCACCTCCCGAGGAAGGCGCAACGTGGCAGCAGCCCTGGCCCGACTGGCGTCACGCGGATGTAGACGACCTGCGCCATCGGCTGGAGTGGCCGGCACGAGAAGTGCTGGGCGACGTCGCTCACGGCAGCTGGCATCGGGCCCTGGGGGTGCGTCCCGCCACCACTGAAGAGGCCGTGGAGGTGGCCCGAGCGGTACTTGCGCAAGCGCCGGACCTCGTTCCCGTATACGCGCACCGCTTCGTACCTGCGGGTCGCGACACCCCAGGACATCCGGTCTTGTCGGTGTGGGGAACCGACATCATCTGTTACGGCCACGATCTGGCCGATTACATCGACCACGAGTTCGGCGAGGTTGACGAGGATGCGCCTTGGGCTCCGCAGGCGTCCGTGCCGTTCTGGAAGGACTTCCTCGGCTGAGACTGCCGCCAGCTGGCGCCGACGGTAAATGATCTCTGTCGTGCCCGGTGTGATCACGGCCTCGGAGCCGTCCTGGATAGCCCCATTCACGGGGCTGAGCCCGCGCTGCTTCGGCGAACTTCTGACCGTGCTGCGGCGCGATGGAGCAGATGCAGTCCACCGAGGCCGGCCGTGGAGCCTGCCGCTGGAGGACCGGGTGTTGCTGGTCACGGCCTATTGGCGTACCAACCTGACGTTGCGGCAGCTCGCTCCGCTGTTCGGCGTCTCAAAGTCCACGGCTGGCCGAGTCATCAACCACCTCGGACCCCTGCTCGCGCTCCGGCCCCGCAAGCGGTTCGCCAAGAACACTGTGCTGATCGTGGACGGCACCCTGGTCCCCACCCGGGACCAGACCATCGCCGAGCGGTCGAAGAACTATCGGTACTCCACCAACCATCAGGTCGTCATTGACGCCGACACCCGCCTGATCGTGGTGGTCGGTCGGCCGCTCGCCGGGAACCGCAACGACTGCAAGGCGTGGGAGGAGTCCGGCGCCAAGGCCGCCGTCGGCAGGACCCTCACGATCGCCGACGGCGGCTACCCAGGCACCGGACTCGTCATCCCGCACCGCCGGCAGCGTGGCCAGACCGAACTCCCAGCTTGGAAAGAGGATCACAACAGGTCCCACAAGCAGGTCCGGGCACGGGTCGAGCACGTCTTCGCCCGGATGAAGACTTGGAAGATCCTCCGCGACTGCCGCCTCAAAGGCGACGGTGTCCACCACGCCATGCTCGGAATCGCCCGGATGCACAACCTCGCCATCACCGGATAAACCAACGAGCTTCACCATGATCAACCCTGCCCGAGGCGACCCGGAGATTGCTTACGGGACAACCCTTAGGATCCGCCAGGACTTCAAGCGTGCGAAGGCGCGTTCGCCGGGTGCGCGAAGGCGGGCATGTGCGCGGTTGAAGTCCTGGTAATGCGCAGGCTGGATCCGGTGGTGGTAGGGGGTGCGGACGGTGGCGCCTGCGCCCTGGTAGGCCCGGTCCGCCAGGACCAGGGTGTCCCTGGTTAAACAGGCTTGGACGATTCCGTGGGCCCGGGCCGAGGCCAGATCGTGGGTGCGGCCTGGCAGGGCGCGGGAGAACCATAGGGGTGTGCCGTCCGGACGGACGATGACCTGCACGTTCATCCCATGCTTGCGGTGCTTTTGGGAGCAGTACGGCTCGTCCGCGGCGATGCGGTCGGTGGGGATGAGGGTGCAGTCAAGGATGACGAAGTCGCCTTCACCCAGCCCGATGAGGGCCTGGTGCAGGTCCAGTGCCCACGCGGTCGAGAGTCTCGTCGACGTATCGCCAGGCCGTCGCCTCCGAGACCCCGAATCCGGCACCGACCTGCGCAAATGTCTCGTTCTTCCGCAGGTGGGCCAGTGCCAGCAGGGCCTGCTTGAAACAACCGAGCTTGCGCCAGCGCGACTTCACCTCACGCCGCCGGTTGTGGATGAGCCAGGAGGCTCAACGAGCTCATGCGGGATGTCGAGCATGGAAGGATACGGAACCAACAGTCGGCCGCCCAGGACATCCCTTCGGCAAAACCCCGGCTTCACCGCGCTCGCGCCACTGGCGCCGCCACCTCTCCATGGACCGCTCGCTGACCCGCAACGCGGTACCGATCTCCCCGTTCCTCTGCCCGCTCTCGAAGCGTTCCACGGCCTGCAGCCGGACTCGCTCCCGCGCGGCCCTCCCAGCGTCGGTCAACCCACCGCCCTGCGCGTATCTCACGGTCCAGAGCTACCGGAAGGAGCCTCCCGCCGTCAGCCACATGGCTCTGACATCACCCAATCAAGTTCAGCAGCGCCCTTTTACTAACACGGCCGAAAACGATCTTGAAAGTAATCGGACTACGTGATCGACTGCGCCCAACACATGACAACGCACGCACAAATTGTGGGGTTAGAAGATGTCCATGCTGAGGTGAACGGCATTCTGTGGTGCTCTGATCGCAGCGCTTGGCCTTGCGATCGTTCCCTCAACCTCGGCTTCGGCAAACCAGACGCCCCGCGGCACTCCGGAAGCCTTGAAAGCGGTTTCCAATACACGAACGAGCGCAGCAAACTCCACCTCGAGATCGGCGGGTACAACACTGCGAACGGCGTTCAGGCCACATAGTGGGCCATGAACTGGGCGGCAATCAGAGATGGTCTTGAGTACGTTTAGTAGCTTGATCGCGCTTTCTGTGTGTGATTCAAACGCGGAAAGCGCGACTATGCGATTTTTAAGGGGAAAGTGAATGTCCTTAGTGAAGCGTATCGGGTCTATAGTCGGCACTCTCGCCGTCGTGATCGGGGCCACGACTGTTCCGGCTTCCTCGGCCTCAGTCAATGTGTTCCTCGGGGAGAGCTTGGTGAATGGTAATTCCGGCCTGTGTCTCGAAGTCGCCGACTGGAGTACCGCCAACGGTGCCGTAGTGCGCCAGTGGGAGTGCAGTGGCGGCGCCAACCAGAGGTGGGTTTGGAACGGATCTCAGTGGCGAAATAAAAACAGCGGTAAATGCCTTGAGATCGCGGACTGGAGCGTCCAGCAGGGCGCGAAGGCCAGGCAGTGGGAGTGCGGTAGCGGCCAGAACCAGCAGTGGATAGAAGGGGGCAGCCGCATCGCCAGAACGTACGAAAACAAGCACAGCACCCTTCTTCTGGAAATACCCGGATTCAGTACCTCCAACGGCACTCAAGCCGATCAGTGGACTCGTAACAGTGGTAACAACCAGGTGTGGGTACTGTACGGGTGATACTCGAGGGCACTTCCATTTCGGGAGTGCCCTCGGACCCAGATCAGGCCGTGGGCGGTGATGCCATCGTTGGCCATGCGGCCGGCGATGCGACTGACGCGTTGCCGGTCGCCGTCACGACGCATTCCCACTCCGTGATGGTGCGGACCAGCTCCAGCGCGGCACCGCGGACCGAATCCGCAACCGACGTATCAACGAACGCACCGGACATGAGGTCGACCTCGGCGAAATCGTCAAGGGTGCGTGTCCGACACCGGCGGCGAGTACGTGATCGTCGAGCCCGGGGAGCTCGACGACATCGCGCCGGGCCGGTCCAAGGCACTGGAGGTGTCGGAGTTCGTCGATCTCGACACCGTCGACCCGATCTTCTTCGACAAGACGTACTACCTCGGTTTTCCGACCGGTCGCGTCTTGACGGGGGCCGTGACCTGGGGTTGAACATAGCGAACATGGGCGTTCTCCGTCCGGTCGGCGGTTCCAGAGTATTGGCGTTGGACCCCGGCCGAGCGGACACCGTTTTCAGGAACCTGGTGTCGTCCACTCAGCACCGCTTCCGCGTTGCCGAGGTGCTTGATGACGTAGTCCCGCACGTCGTCCAGGACCCCGTCCGCGTTCCAGTTGATCCGGTTCAGCAGCCGGTGGATCCGGTCCGGACCCGCATGCCCCGCCTCCTCGGCCAGCGCCCATCCGTTCTTCCGCTCTGTGGACGTTCGCGTAATTCGGCTCTGTCTGGGATCTTGTGATGTCGCGGGGCTGTGCTGGTGAGTCTCCGGGTGTGCGCTTCAGGGGTGTTGGGGCGGCCAGGACCACGTCCGGCGTGACTCTGAGGCGGCCGATCCGCCGGGGTACCGGTAACCGGGCCATGACCTGCTCGAATGCGGGTGCATCACGGGCCTGTCCAGGCGTGAGAACGAACGCCAGCGGGCGGCAGTGGCTGTCCGCGGCAATGTGGATCTTGGTGGTCAGTCCGCCGCGGGACCGTCCGAGGGCATGGTCGGCCGGCTCGCTGGCCGGGGCCCCTTTTGACGGGCCCCGGCCGCGTGCTGATGTGCCCGGACGATCGTGGAGTCGCTTCTGCTGCCCGCCGCAGCGGCCAGCCGTCCTCGACCACGCAGCGGGCCAAGCGCAGACGTCCGGTCTCGGTCAGGGGTGCGTGGTGACCACGTACCGGGAGGCCCGGCGTTCACATGCCTACTACCTGCCCTTTGGCCGTCCGTGCTGCCCACGTCCGTTTTGTATCCCGCAGCGGATGGCCAAGAAGGCCCCCAAGGACACGGTGCCGGCCTGCCCCCAAGTCATCCGCCGATTCCAGGACGTCTTGGCCACCTGGGTCGGCACCTCCCCCTGTCACCGCGACGTGCCCGCACGCACTGTGCGCGTCTTCCTCATCCACAGGGTCCACAGGGAAACGTGGGCAGGGATGAAAGGAGAGCAACGTGCAGGACCACACCGGCCGTGGTGCAGGCCCGGTCATCCTCACGCGTACACACTGGCTGCTGATAGCGGTCGTCGTCTGCGGCGCGGTGCTGATCGCCGGGGTCGGATTCGTGGGCAGCTACAGCGCTGTGCGAGACCTGGCCCAAGACCAGGGCTTTGGATCGTTCTCCCACATCCTGCCCATCGGGATCGACGCTGGCATCGCGGTGCTCCTGGCCTTGGACCTCCTTCTGACCTGGCTGAGGATCCCCTTCCCGCTGCTGCGGCACTCAGCCTGGTTGCTCACCGCTGCCACGATCGCGTTCAACGCTGCGGTGGCATGGCCTGACCCGATCGGGGTGGGGATGCACGCCGTCATCCCGGTTCTGTTCGTCGTCACGGTCGAGGCGGCCCGACATGCGGTGGGCCGACTCATGGACCTCACCAGCAACCAACACATGGAGTCCGTCCGCAGGATTCGCTGGCTCCTTGCGTTCCTCCCGACTTTCAAGATGTGGCGCCGAATGAGGATGTGGGAAGAGCGTTCCTACGAGCGGGCGGTCCGGGTCGAGCAGGGACTGCAGATCGAAAAGGCCAAGCTGCGAGCGCGGCACGGGCGGTGGTGGCGGCGCAAGGCCACCCGCGACGAGCTGTTTCCCCTCTACCTGGTCGAGCTTGGACTTCCGATCGACACTCCGCAGACGGAGCTGGACACCTCGTCCTCCCAGGCTGCCCTCCCAGCTGCCGGCACCTCCGTGAGCAGCGTCGAGCCAGCGCCTCCCAATGCGCCAAGCGTCGAGACACCTGAGCGGGAGCAGGCTTCGTCCAGAGAGGAGCCCGGAAGGGAGTCTCCGAAGCATCGGCGCCGACGTCCGGCACCGGGCAAGACCCGCAGCGGCCACCACCAGCCACCGCCCCTTCGAACCCACGCCAGCTCGACCGCCGACCCTGCCGCCGCGGCCTCCCAGCCCGAGCACGAGGAGCTCCACGCCAAGAGGCTCCGGGAGATCCGCAGTGATGCCGAAGCCGTCCGCTACGCCATGGCGGCCCTGGGCACGACGGAGAAGCAGCAGCTGGCCTCGTGGCTCATCCAACACGGACGAGCCGTCAATCGCGGGACCGTTCACCGGGTCACGAAGACGCAGGCGCCCTGACCCCGCGGCTCCGCGCCATCACGCCTTCGCCGGAGACCGACATCCCGGGGACAACACCGATTCCGTACAGCAACCCGAAAGGCACCCATGCCTACGACCCAGCAGCTCAACGGCGCCGACGCCACCGGAACCACATGTGCCCGCCGAGAGACCGCCCTCACCACGCCGACGGCCTGGCAGCAGCGCCCTCCGACCGGGCGCGCCCGCCGGATCACGGCCGTGGCCCTCACAGCCGCCTTGCTTGTCACTGGCGGGAGCGGCTGCGGCCAAGACAGCACCAGCAGCCCCACCGAGAAGAGCACCGCGGCACCGCAGGCGGCTCCCAAGGCCCCCTTCGCCCCGGCCGGGCTTGCCCAGGCGTGGAAGACCCCGCCCACCTCCTCCGACTGGCTGCAGTCCCGGCTGATGGCCACCTGGCGCACGAACACCGCCTACTACATAGGCCGAGGGACTGGCGTGGAAATCCTCGACCCCGCGACCGGAAAGCTGATGGGTACCGTTACCCCGCCAGAACCGGACATGCACCCCTGCGGCATGACCGAAGGCCTCACCGCCGGCGGACTCGGCGCCATCGCATGGATCAAGGGCAACCCGCACCACTACAAGGCCAGCTGCGACCGGATATCCCTGATCGACACCCGCAACGGCAACAAGATCACCTGGACCAAGCAGATCAACGGCGCACCCCTGGACGGCAAGGCGGTCACCGACGACACCACCCGGCTTGCCTTCATCGCCGGAGACGTCCTTACCGTCATGACCCCGAACACGGTCGTCGGCCTGCGCCCGGACGGCGCCGAAGCATGGACCTGGCGCAACGCCGGCGTCCCCGCCAACGCGTACGTTCTCAACTGGGACATGACCACCCACCACGACCGGATCATGGTGATGATCGGCATGCAGGGCGGCCCCGAGCTGTGGAGGTACTGGGTGGCCACCCTCGATGCCACAGGCCGGGAGGTATCCGCCAAGCCCGTACCCATGCCCGTTCCCTCTGGGGGGCGCGTGCGCCTGGTCGGTGCCGGACCGATGGCCGCGATCGTACTGCGCGAAGGATTCGACAAGACGACCAAGCCGGAGCTGGTGCTGTTCGCACGGGATGGCAGCGTGGCCCGCCGCATCCCCCTCGCCTCCAGCGCGGGCGACATCCAGCTCAGAGAGACCTCCCGCCTCGGCCGCGCCTCGCGTTTCGACATCGCCTTCGGCGGATCCACGGCCTACCTGGTCGCCGGCGACTCCATGAGTGACACCGCACCGACCCAGATCGTTGCCCTCGACCTCGAGACCGGCGCCACCAAGTGGACCCGGCCCGTCGACATCATCACCACGCCCCGCTTCCTCGGAGCCGACCCGGACAACGTGTACGTACTGGGCGGAAAGGCCACCAAGGACATGCCCGTCTACGCCTACGCCGCGAAAGACGGCTCCCGGACCCAGATCAGCACCGTGAAGTCACCCGACACCCTCATGCCGATGTCCGGGCTGGTCATCGACTACAGCGCAGGCAACCTGGCAGTGGTCGAGCCCGGGCGCGGGCTCCTGTTCGGAGCCGTGATGTTCCGAGTCCCGGGCTCCTGACAGGATTCCCGTGGGCGACCGGCGGTTGCAGCGCACCTTGAGCACCATGGCGCCAGGTGATCAAGCGCTCTGGGAGCTGCCGCGGCCGGGCTGTCGGTTCGCGCCTGTTGTGACCTGGCTACCCGGCCTCAGCATCTCGTGAGTGGACCGTATTCCTTCGATTGACCTCCCTCTTCCCGCGAGCTCACGTGCCTGGCGCTGGATCTTTGCACCCCTTCGGCATGGCCTTTGAGGCTGCCTTCGTCTTCAACTGAGGATCGGCAGCAAGATGCGGCGGCAGGACCGTGGTCGCGTCGATCCCAGCGGACATGAGTTGCTCTCGTCTGATGTGGAGGGACTGCAGGTCCGCTCCATAGAGTCTTGTGCAGGACAGCGTGGCGCCTCTCAGATCTGCGTTTGCCAGGACTGCATAGCTCAGGTCCGCATTGTTCAGGTGCGCATCTCGCAGGGAAGCGCCTGGCAGGTTCGCAGCATGCAGGTTCGCGCCGGTAAGGTCCGCTTTGTACAAGTATGCTTCCGTCAGGTCCGCATCCTCCATCTCCGCGCCATTCAGATGTGCGTCCTCCAGCCGCGCTTCCTTCAACTTCGCTAGGTTCAGGTTCGCGCTCGTCAGGGTCGCGCGGTCGAGGTCTGCTCGGTTCAGGTACGCGTCGCCCAGGCGTGCGTTAGTCAGGCGCGCGTCGTTCAGTTCCGCAAAGGTCAGGTCCGCGTGGTACAGGTCCGCGTCCGTCAGGTTCGCGTGGTCCAAGTTCGCGTGGTCCAGATTCGCGCGGTTCAGATTCGTACCGGTCAGGGTCGCGCTGGTCAGATCGGCCCTGGCCAGATTCGCCTCGTTTAGCTGGGCGCCATGGAGGTCGGTGTCGTGCATGTCGACGTGCGCGTTTCCGTCGTTGCGGCTGTCTCTATACCCGAGGACAGTGAGGGCCGCGGTGAGATCACTGCCCAAGGCCTTCTCGCTGGCATGCGGCTCTTGTTTCGGGCTGTGGGCACGGATGTAGGTGGAGATGACGTTGATCACGGTGGGCTGGTCACGGGGTGAGTCCTGCATGACGCGCTGGAGGCCGTAGAGACCGCCCAAACGTACTTCTTCGGAGCCTTGGTTACCGAGGAGTTCGACGGCTGCCATGTACCGATCGGTAATATGCCCTTCCCGGTCGATGTTCTGGGCGCTGTTGACCTGCCTGATCGAGTACCCGGTGAAGCCGACAACGACGAGTGCGCTCAACGACGCCAGGACGGCAACGGTCTTCTCCAGCCGCATCCACATCCGCCTGCGGGCGCCAGGGCCGCTGTCGGCAGGTACGGGGTCCTGAGTCTGTCGGCTGCTCCGCTGCCTGATCCTCCGCAGCCGACTGGTGGGAGCCGTCGTCCGGCGTGCCCTCGTCATAGCGCAATTCGAGCTGGCAGCCACTGTTCTTGCGCGTTCGAACCGCCGGTAGAGGCGTAAGGGGTCACCGGTCAGGCGGAGCCGTCCTACTCGCACCCAAGGACGAATCCTTGGGTGCGGCAAGCCTTCGGGAGGGCTGGTCGGCTTGAGGCTCGTTCCGACGGTGTGTGCCAGGCCTGTCCAGCGGTCACGGGCAGGGACGGAGACGCGGATCTGACGACGGTCCGTGCGGCACGGGGGACAGGTCGGTCCTGGGCAAGGGGCCGAGCGGCTGACGGCCACGGAGGCTGTCCGGGCTGGTCATCGACTTCCGGGCAGGCAGCCTGGCGCTGCTCGAGCCCAGGCGCGGGTCGCTGGTCACTGGCGCCTCAGGGCCGCCGGGTGCGGGATTCGGCAGACCGGGGCGATGGGAGCAAGAGGGAGGTCTCGGCGGCTTCGGATACTTGGGAAGAACTGGAGCTCACAGGTGAACGTGAGGCCCTCGACCGCACCGCCTCGCTAGACCGGACCGACGAGTCGCCCGGTGCTGTCTCGGATTCCGATCCGCATCCCAGCCTTCCAGCCTCCCAGCACGGGCCACCACGTGCCGAACACGAACAGCCCTCGGGAGGCGGCTGGCGCCGTGTGCTACTTCTCGATTCGTCGGGTGGCGGGGTGAACACCAGGGCACGGACGCCGTGGAAGCCACCCGCTCGTCCGGCCTCGCTCGTGGAGGCGTGGTCAAGGGCACCGGCCAGCAGAGCTGTCCACCTTTGGTTCAGCATGGATCGGCATCGATCAAGGTCTCCTCGATGAGTTGAAGGCCCGCCCATGTCGTCTTCCTCATCCACAGGGAGGCCCGCCTACCGTCCGACGCGGATTGGAACCCGATCACAGAGCGGGGCACACGCAGCGAAGGACGGTAGGGATGGGGAGCAGCAGTTTCGACCGGCAGCTGGAGGAGATTGTCGAGACCTCCGCGAAGGCGCTGGGCCGCTTTCTCTCGGGACTGGAGATGGACGGGATCCGGCGTACGGACGCCAGCTTCATACACAAGGGCGGCCGGGTTCTGGACGGTGTAGAGGGCCGGGTTGGCAAGTGGTCC
This sequence comes from Streptomyces sp. NPDC127106, assembly GCF_042677605.1. Taxonomy (NCBI): domain Bacteria; kingdom Bacillati; phylum Actinomycetota; class Actinomycetes; order Kitasatosporales; family Streptomycetaceae; genus Streptomyces; species Streptomyces sp. NPDC127106. The sequence goes on from NZ_JBHXTC010000099.1 coordinate 10,619, forward strand.
TATCTGCCGTACGGACAGCGGCTCCTCATCAGGCTTGGAGGGCTCGGGGCGCTGGGCGGGGGCGGCTATACCTACTGGCGCTTCCCCGAGCAGACCTTGGACGTCCTGCCCTACGGGGGAGCCGGCGTCTTCACCCTGGCTGCTGCGGGCGGGATCGTGCACGGCATCCGCAACCGCGGCCAGGCCGAGCTCCTCAAGGAGTGGGTGGAGCCCCTGCACCTGGCCCTGGTTGGACCACTCGGCCTGTCCCCGCACACCGACCCCCGCTCCTACCTTCATGTCCCGAAGAACTTCAGCGACGACGACGCCGTCATCCGCGTGGACCTGCCCGTCGCTCTCGGCTTCAACGAGAGCGCCGTCATGGAGGCCATCACCCAGAAGCTGGCCCTGCAGGGCGTTTCGTTCTCCTGGACCCGCGAAGGCCGAAAGCCGTACGTCCTGGCCCGCAAGGTCCAGCGGCCCCCGTCCAAGGTGGTCTTCTCCGACCCCCGCATCAAGGCGCTCGTCGAAGGTGTCCCGGAGTCGGCCCCGCTGATCGGCCTCGAACGCGGCGACAAGGTGGTCTCCGTCGACCTCGACGCCGAGTCCCCGCACGTACTGGTCAACGCCGGCACCGGTGGCGGCAAGTCGGTCATCCTGCGCACCATCGCCGCCCAGCTCATCCACAACGGGGCGCTGGCCTACGTGCTCGACTTCAAGCGGGTCAGCCACCAGTGGGCACGCGGAGTACCGAACGTCACCTACTGCCGTGACATCGCCGACATCCACGAGGCGCTGATCGCGCTCGGTGAGGAAGGCCGGCGGCGGATCCACGCGGCGGAGAAGCTCGGGGACGACGCGGACGCCTCGGCCGTCGGCCCTCGGCTGGTCATCCTCCTCGAGGAGATCAACGCGACGATGAAGCAGCTGACGCGGTACTGGGAGAGCATCAAAGAGAAGGGCGACCCCAAGGTCAGCCCGGCCGTCGACGCTCTCGCCGAGATCCTCTTCATGGGACGCGCAGTGCGGCTCAACGTCCTGCTCGTCGCCCAGTCCGCCACCGCCCGCGCGCTCGGCGGACCGGAGATGCGAGAGAACTTCGCGACCCGCATCCTCGCCCGATACACACAAAACGCCTGGCGCATGCTGGTGCCCGAGGTCCACCCCGCGCCGAAATCCACCCGCCACATCGGCCGCGCACAGGTGGTCCTCGGCGGCGTCGCCCACGGCACCCAGGTCATGTTCATGACCGACGGGGAGGCGCGCGCCTGGGCCATGGCCGGCCCATCCCCGAAGTCGCTGCTGGACTCCACCCCCGCCGCTCCCGCCCGTCCGCAAATGCCCCAACACCCCGAACACCTGCCGGCCCCGGCGACCGAAGCGTTGCCGGCCAAGGCGCCCGCCACTGAGCAGGAGCTCGCCCCGACCGGCCCGCCCCCGCCGTCACCGTCGGACGCAGTGCCGTCCGAACCGGTTCAGGCTCTTCCTGTGGCCGCTGCTGAGCAGCCGACCGAGCTGCGCAAGGAGCCGACGGAAGTCCCCATTGGGCTGCGGAAGGCGCAGGAGGAACTTCTCCCCGAGCTCACCCTGAACGCGATTCGCTGGGCCCGCGCCAACGACCCTGACTTCCCCAAGCACGCGTCCAAGAAAGGCGCCGAACTGCTGTACCTACCTTCGGACCTCGTCAGGTGGGGGCGGAACCGGCAGCGAGCGTCGACCAGCACGACACCGTCCTACGAGGACAGCGTCATGGACTTCTCCTGACCCCTCCCGGCTTCGGATGCCTTCTACCCCCCCGGCCGCACCAGCTGCCGTCGTGGCCAGGGAGAGCGACGGAAGGGGGCTGAGCCTTCAACATGCCGTGACTGTTCACGGCATCCCGCGGTCCTGCGCTGGAGACTGTTCTTGTGGACGATCGTCAGGAGCCTCGATCCTTGATCGCGCGGTATCTGAGTCGAGTGTTTGCCAAGTTCAGGCAGTGGTGGCGCGATCCCCAAGGACATGCGCTGATTATCGTCCTGCTCGAGGCATCGCCACCCGCTACGACAAGAGCCCCGACAGCTACCTCGCCGGCCTCCATCTCCGCGCCGCAATGATCTGGATCGACGACCTCCTGAAGGCATCCGAATGATCACGACATCACACAGGCCCTAGAAGGCCGATGAAGATCTTGTTGTGGGGCTGTCCGGCCGTAGGCCGGGCGGCCCCTCGGTTATGTGGTGGCGGGGGTGATGGCCCAGGTGGTGCCGGTGTGGGTGAGTCCGAGGTTGATCAGCCGGCGGAGGTTGAGGGCGGCGGCTCGGGTGTGGATCCAGGTGTTGTTCTTGATGGTGCCGCGGTAGCGGAGTCTGCGG
>NZ_JBHXTC010000100.1:0-12824 GCF_042677605.1 Streptomyces sp. NPDC127106
GGCGCAGTGGGCGGCCGGAGACGGAGCCCCCGCACCCGGGGGCGGACCTCCGGGGCGGTGCCAGCGGAACACCCGGCTCCGCCGGGCACCGGGCTCCGCCGGGACCCGCGCGTCACACGCCGGCGAGGCCGGATGTGCTCAGCCGGTGATGCCGCAGGCCGGGGCCGACTCCGGGAGCGGCGCCGGGACGCCCAGCGTGGGGATGCCGAGCATGACGCCCTGCGGCTGCGCCGGGGCCGCGTTGCGCTTCTCCCAGGCGTCGCCCGCCCGGGTGCGCCGCACGGACTGCGTCGGACCCTCGGCGAGGAGGTGGTGCGGGGCCGCGTAGGTGATCTCCACGGTCACCACGTCGCCGGGGCGGACGTCCTCGTCCGGCTTCGTGAAGTGCACCAGCCGGTTGTCGGGGGCGCGGCCGGACAGGCGGTGCGTCGCGCCGTCCTTGCGCCCCTCGCCCTCCGCGACCATGACCTCGAGGGTGCGGCCGACCTGCTTCTTGTTCTCCTCCCAGGAGATCTCCTCCTGGAGGGCCACCAGGCGCATGTAGCGGTCCTGGACGACCTCCTTGGGGATCTGGCCCTCCATGTCGGCGGCCGGGGTCCCGGGGCGCTTGGAGTACTGGAAGGTGAACGCGTTGGCGAAGCGCGCCTCGCGGACCACGTGCATCGTCTGCTCGAAGTCCTCCTCGGTCTCACCGGGGAAGCCCACGATGATGTCGGTGGAGATCGCGGCGTGCGGAATGGCCGCGCGGACCTTCTCGATGATGCCGAGGAAGCGCTCCTGGCGGTACGAGCGGCGCATCGCCTTCAGGATCCGGTCCGAACCGGACTGGAGCGGCATGTGCAGCTGCGGCATCACGTTCGGGGTCTCGGCCATGGCCGCGATCACGTCGTCCGTGAAGTCGCGCGGGTGCGGGGAGGTGAAGCGGACCCGCTCCAGGCCCTCGATCTGCCCGCAGGCGCGCAGCAGCTTCGAGAAGGCCTCGCGGTCGCCCAGGTCGGAGCCGTACGCGTTGACGTTCTGGCCGAGCAGGGTGATCTCGGAGACGCCCTCGCCGACCAGGGCCTCGATCTCGGCGAGGATGTCGCCGGGGCGGCGGTCCTCCTCCTTGCCGCGCAGGGCGGGGACGATGCAGAAGGTGCAGGTGTTGTTGCAGCCGACGGAGATCGAGACCCAGGCGGCGTACGCGGACTCGCGGCGGGTCGGCAGCGTGGAGGGGAAGGCCTCCAGCGCCTCGGCGATCTCGATCTGCGCCTCTTCCTGGATGCGGGCGCGCTCCAGCAGGACGGGCAGCTTGCCGATGTTGTGCGTGCCGAAGACGACGTCGACCCACGGGGCCTTCCTGACGATCGTGTCGCGGTCCTTCTGCGCCAGGCAGCCGCCGACGGCGATCTGCATGCCGGGGCGCTTGGTCTTCATGGGGGCGAGCCGGCCGAGGTTGCCGTACAGCTTGTTGTCGGCGTTCTCGCGGACGGCGCAGGTGTTGAACACCACGACGTCGGCGTCGCCGTCCGAGCCCTCCGGGGCCCGGGTGTAGCCCGCCTCCTCCAGCAGTCCGGAGAGTCGCTCGGAGTCGTGCACGTTCATCTGGCACCCGTAGGTGCGCACCTCGTATGTTCCCTTGACGTCCACTGCCGTGCTCCGGTCGCTGCTGCTGGTCATGGAACAAGGGTAGGTGCTGCCGGGACACCCTCCGGTCCGGCCTCGGTCCGGCCTGGGGACGGCCTGGGGACCGGCGCCCCGTGACAGGTCGGCGCGACGGTGGCAGGATCGCGCCCATGGCTCATGTTCCGCCCCGTTTCGGCAGGCGCACCGCCCTGTGGGGGCTGGTGGCCGTGTTCGCCGTGCTCGGGCTGCTCGTGTGGTGGCTGCGGCCCTTCGGGCAGCCGGAGCTGAAGGGCGAGCTGACCTTCAGCACGGGCGTGCGGACGGGCGTCTACCACCTGTACGGCCAGCTGCTGGAGCAGGCGCTGGCGTCGGACGTCCCCGGAGTCCGGGTCCGGCTGGAGACCAGCCAGGGCTCGCAGGAGAACCTGGCGAGAGTGGCGACCGGGCAGGCCGATTTCACCGTCGCGACGGCGGACGCGGTCTCGAAGTACCGGGCCGACGGGAAGCCGGGCGCGGACCGGCTGCGCGGGGTGGCGCGGCTGTACGACGACTACGTGCAGTTGGTGGTGCCGGCCGGGTCGCCGGTGCAGTCGGCGCGGGACCTGCGCGGCAAGCGGGTGGCGATCGGCCAGCCCGGTTCGGGTGTGCGCCTGGTCTCGGAACGGCTGCTCGCGGCGGCCAAACTGGACCCGGCGCGGGACATCACCCCGGTCTCGATCGGCATCGACACCATGCCGGCAGAGCTGGAGGCCGGGCGGATCGACGCGTTCTTCTGGTCCGGCGGCCTGCCGACGAACGCGGTGCGGGAGCTGTCGGAGCGGTTCGACGTCCGGCTCGTACAGCTCGGCGACCTGGTGGAGGCGCTGCAGGGCAGCGGCAGTCCGGCGCGCTACTACCGGGCGGCGGTGATGCCGCAGGACGCGTACACGCGGGCGCGGAACACCTCGGCGGTGGCGACCCTGGCCGTGCCGAACCTGCTGGTGACCACCGAGGAGACCGATCCGGGACTCACCGAGCAGTTCACGCGGACGGTGATCAACAGCCGTGACCGGATCGGTGCCGAGGTGCACGCGGCGCAGCTGGTGGACCTGCGGACGGCGATCTACACGGATCCGCTGGACCTGCACGAGGGCGCGGGACGGTACTACCGCTCGGTGAAGCCCTGACCCCGGGCCCTCAGGCCGGCAACAGCATGGTCGCCGCGGCGGCGGCGCCGATCAGTCCCGCATGGGTGCCCAGGGCCGCGGGAACCACCTCCAGCCCGCCGACGTAGGAGAGCGTGGCGTAGTCCGCGAGGTGGGTACGGATCGGCCCGAAGAGGGTGTCACCGCAGGCGGCGACGCCCCCGCCGACCACCGCGACACCCGTCTCCACCAGGGTGGCGCTGGCCGCGATGGCGGCGGCCAGGGCGCGACCCGCACGGTCGAACGCGGCGAGCGCGAGGGGGTCCCCGGCTTCGGCGGCCGCGGCGACGCCCGCCGCCGTGGCGTCGCCGGCGGCGCCCCCGGAGGGGGTCCATCCCTGCTCCGCGGCCCATCGGGCGATGGCGGTGCCCGAGGCGATCGACTCCACGCAGCCGCGGCTCCCGCAGACGCACCGGGGGCCGTCGAACGCGACGCTGATGTGCCCGATGTGACCGGCGTTCCCGGTGGGGCCCGGGTGGAGCCGGTTGTTCAGGATCAGGCCGCCGCCGACGCCGGTGGAGACCACCATGCACAGGGCGTTCGCGTGGCCGCGAGCCGCCCCCAACCAGTGCTCGGCCGCGGTCATGGCCACGCCGTCGCCGACCAGCACGGTGGGCAGCGGGGCGCCGTGCCGGGCCAGCTCCGCGGCGATCCGGGCCTGGACGGGGAAGTCCCGCCAGGCGCCGATGTTCACCGGGCTCACCGTGCCGCGCGAGGCGTCGACCGGGCCCGCGCTGCCGATGCCGCAGCGGACGGCCGCCGGCCACAGGGGCGAGCGGGCCAGTTCGGCGACGACCTCCGCGACGGCGGCGAACACCCCGTCGGCGTCCGTGCCCCGCGGGGTGGGGCGGCGGGTGGTGGCCGTCATCGTGCCGTCGGGGAGCACCAGCGCGCCGGCGATCTTCGTGCCGCCGACGTCGATCGCCACCGCCGGGCCTGCGGCCGCGCCGGGCTCGCCGGGGCCGGGGACGCCGGGGCCGGGGACGCCGGGGCCGGGGACGCCGGGGGCGCGGTCGCCGGGGGCGCGGTCGCCGGGGCCGGGGAACGAGGGGCTGGGTGAGGTCACGGGGGCGCTCCAGAACGGGGTCGGGATTCAGTATGTGGCCGGGGGCGGGGCCGTACTCTCGCGGGGCTCCAGCCGGGGCTGCTCTCCCTCACGGGCCCGGGGCGGGCCGCCGGCGAGCACGGTGAGCAGCTCCTCGGCGGCGAGCCGGCCGAAGGCGGCGGTGTCGCGGACGAGGGCGGTGAGCCGGGGGTGGGTGACCCGGCACAGGGCGGAGTCGTCCCAGGCGACGATCGAGAGCCGGCCGGGGACGGCGATGCCGAGCTCGGCGGCGACGGCGCTGCCGGCCACCGCCATCACGTCGTTGTCGTAGACCAGCGCGGTCGGCGGCTCGGGCTCGGCGAGGACGCGCCGGGTGGCGGCCGCCCCCTCGGCGTCGGAGTAGTCGGTCACCACCGAGCGCACCTCCCGCGGGCCCAACCCCCGCGCGGCGGCCTCGGCACGCAGCGAGGCGATGCGACGGGCGGTGTGGGCCAGGCCGGGCAGCCCGGCGATGTGGGTGATCCGGCGGTGTCCCAGGCCGTGGAGGTGGTCCAGGACCCGGGCCATCGCCCGGGCGTCGTCCGCCCAGACCGACGACAGCGGACCGGGGGCGCCCGTACCGCCGACGGTGACGGCGGGCAGGCCGAGGCGGGCGAGGAGCTCCGGGCGCGGGTCCTCGGTGCGCGGATCGACGACGAGGACGCCGTCGACCCGCCGCTCGGCCCACCAGCGGCGGTACACGGCGCACTCGGCGTCGATGTCGTCGACCACCTGGAAGAGGAGGGCGGTCCGGCCGGCGGAGAGCACTTCCTGGATGCCGGAGACCAGTTGGAGGAAGAACGACTCGACGCCGAGGGTGTGGGCGGGCCGGGCCAGGACCAGTCCGACGGCGCCGGAGCGTTCGCCGGACAGGGCGCGGGCGGCGCTGTTGGGCTGCCATCCGAGCTCCTCGGCGACGTGCCGGACCCGGGCGCGGGTGTCTGCGGAGACACCCGGCCGGTCGTTGAGCGCGAAGGAGACGGCGCTCTCGGACACCCCGGCCCGGCGGGCGATGTCCTTGATGGTGGGTCTGCGGGCCACGGCTGTCTCACCCCTCGGGTACGCGGACGGCAATGGCCGGACCGTACGCGATTCTTCCCGGCCGGCGGGGCCGGCCCGCGATCGGATCCGCCGGCCCGTTCTACGGCCGGAGAAGCCCCAGAAGCGCTGACGGCCGTGACCGAAATACCGCTGTCCATTTCCGTGCGCTGCCTGCCTGAGGCCATTGACCGCCCGGAGCTAAACCGCATTAGCCGACCCAGCTTGAGAGGCGCTCAGCCCTTCTGTCAACGGGCCTGAAGCGCATAAGTGCGTCATTTCTCGTTGGCTGCTGGGGCCCTGTTGACTTTCCCCCGCCGGGCGCGGCACGTTGTGGGCGTCCGGAGAATTCCCCGCGACTTCCGGGATCCTTCATGCGTGACGGCACCCCCGTACCCCCGCCCGCCCGAACCCTCCGCTTCGGGGCGAACTACACGCCGTCCCGCGGCTGGTTCCACCACTGGCTCGACTTCGACCTCGACGAGGTCTCGGCCGACCTCGATTCCGTCGCCGCGCTCGGGCTGGACCACGTTCGGGTCTTCCCGCTGTGGCCGCTCTTCCAGCCGAACCGGACGCTGATCCGGCCGCGGGCCGTCGAGCAGCTGGTCGCGCTCGCGGACGCGGCGGCCGAACGCGGCCTCGACGTCGCGGTGGACGGGCTCCAAGGGCACCTGTCGAGCTTCGACTTCCTGCCCGCGTGGACCGGCACCTGGCACCGGCGGAACATCTTCGCCGACCCGGACGTGATCGCCGGGCAGGAGGAGTACCTGCGCACGCTGGCCGCCGCCCTCGCCGACCGGCCGCATTTCCTCGGCATGACCGTCGGCAACGAGATCAACCAGTTCTCCGACGGCCCGCACCCCGACCCGGACCGGATCACCCGGGAGCAGGCGGGGCGCTGGCTGGAACGGATGCTCGCCGCCTGCGAGCGGGGCGCGCCGGGCCGGTTCCACGTCCACGCCGAGTACGACGCGGCCTGGTACCGGGACGGGCACCCGTTCACGCCGGCGCAGGCGGCGCGGCTCGGTTCGGCCACGGCCGTGCACTCCTGGGTGTTCAACGGCACCGCACAGCGGCACGGCCGGACCGGGGCGACCGAGCAGCACGCCGCCTACCTGATCGAGCTGTCCAAGGCCTGGGCAGCGGACCCGCACCGTCCGGTCTGGCTCCAGGAGGTCGGGGCGCCCGCGCCGCTGATCCCGCCGAAGCACGCGGCGGCGTTCACCGGGGCCACGCTCGCCGCCGCCCTGGACTGCCCGGGCCTGTGGGGCGTGACCTGGTGGTGCTCGCACGACGTGTCCCGGGAGCTCGCGGACTTCCCCGAGTTGGAGTACGGGCTCGGCCTGCTCACCAACGACCGGCGGACCAAGCCGGCCGGTGTCGCCGTCGCCCGGATCGCCGCGGAGTGGCGGGGCCGGGAGCACCGTCCGGCCGTCCGGTCCACCGCGCTGGCTGTGGAGGTCGGCGGGACGGAACGCGCGCCGGAGCGGTCGGCGTGCGCTCCCGGCGGCGCCTTCTTCGAGGCCTGGGCGGCGCTGGCGGCCGACGGTGTCCGGCCGGCGGTGGTGCTGGCGGAGCTCGCCGAGGATCCGGCCCACCTGTCCGCGCGCGGCATCACGGAGGTGCTGCGCGTGTCCGACGTCCGCTGACCCGCCCCCTCGCCCCGGCCCCCCTCGTCCCCGATCCCTGTCCCCGATCCCTGTCCCCGATCCCTGTCCCCGAGGAGCCCGCATGTCCGAGTCCGGCAACGGCGCACACCCTCGCACCTCCCCCTCCTCACCCTCACCCTCGCCTTCCCCCTCTTCACCCCGTGAGGCTTCCGCCGCCCCGTCCCCCAGCTGCGCGCCGCCGCCCGCCCGGCGCCGGATCCTGGCCGCCGGGGCCGGGGCCGGCGCCGTCACATTGCTGGGCGTCCCCCCGGCACACGCCGCCCCGCCGGAAGGCGCACCGCACGCCGCCCCGCCGGAAATCGCGCTCCGAGGGCCGGGCGCCGGTCCGGCGGACCTGGCGCCGTACGCCTCCTACTGGTTCCCCGACACCCTCCCCCACGGCACCCCGGGCCCCGGCATCGTGTGGCGCTCGCTCAAGCAGTGGAGCCCGGAGTCGGACCCGGACCTCGCCCACAACACCGCCACCGTGCCGCTCGCCGCCCGCTTCACGCCGGTGCCCCCGCACCCGGCCGTCCGCGCCGGGCAGGCCCGGATCGCCTCCCTCGTCTCCTTCGGCCCCACCTCACAGAACCCCTCGCAAGGGGTACCCACCGCCGACACCTACGCCTTCACCCACTGGGCCTACATCGACGAGCTGGTGTTCTGGGGCGGCTCCGCTGGCGAAGGGATCGTGCTCGCGCCGAACGCACCCGTCGTCGACGCCGCCCACCGCAACGGCGTCCCGGTGCTGGGCAACGTCTTCCTGCCGCCCGTCGCGTACGGCGGCGACCTCCAGTGGACCCGCGACCTGGTGCAGCGCGACGCCCACGGCCGGTTCCCGATCGCCGAGCAGCTCGTCCGGGTGGCGGTCGCGTACGGATTCGACGGCTGGTTCGTGAACGCCGAGACCGACGGCGGGGACAGCGCGCTCGCCACCCGGATGCGGGAGTTCCTGCGCGCCCTGCGTGCGGCCGGCGCGGCCCATGACCTGCGGATCACCTGGTACGACGCGATGAACAGCACCGGCCGGGTCGGCTGGCAGGGTGCGCTCAACCCGCTCAACCAGGAGTTCTTCGAGGACCGGGCGGGCCGGGTCGCCGACACCGTGTTCGTCGACTTCCGGTGGAGCGCGCAGGGCCTGGCCGACTCGGGAGCGCTCGCCGAACGCCTGGGCCGCAGCCGCCACGAGCTGTGGGCGGCGGTGGACACGGAGTCCCGCGGCTGGGATTCCGCGGTCGACTGGGAGGCGATCGTTCCGCGCGGACGCGACCATGTCGTCAGCTACGGCTTCTACCGGCCCGAGTGGACCCGCAACCACCTCGCCGACCGCTCCCCCGGCGCCTTCCACCGCGCCGACGACCGGTTCTGGACGGGCGGGTCCCTGGACCCGGCCCGCCCCGCGCCCGACGGCGCGGACGGCGGCTGGCGGGCGCCGGCCACGGTGGTGGCGGACCGGTCCACGGTGGCGGCGCTCCCCTTCGCCTGCTCGTTCAACACCGGGCACGGCGAGCGCTGGTACGAGCGTGGCGAGGCCGTCTCCGACGCCCCGTGGAGCCACCTCGGCCTCCAGGACCGGCTGCCGGGCCGCCGCTGGACCGTGGACACCGCCGGTCCGCGCCCTTCGGTCACCCTGGACTTCGCCCGGGCCTGGCGGGGCGGCTCCAGCCTCCTCGTGGCGGGCCGGCTCACCGCGCCCGCCGCGGTCGGACTGCACGCCACCCGGATGCGGCTGCCCGGGGCCGGCGTCCTGGAGCTGGTGCACGCCGCGGAGCCGGGTTCCGCGCCGGTCGTGGTCGAGGTCGGGGTCGCGGTGCGCGAGCCGGCCGCTCCGGGCGGGCCCGTCCCCTACACCTGGTTCGCGGCGGGCACCGCGGGCCCGGGCGCGGGCTGGCGTACGGCGCGGGTCGGGCTGTCGTCGCTGGCGGGCCGGACCGCGTACGGGCTGGCCGTACGGATCACGGCGCGGGGCGACGGAGCGGTGTCCTGGCGGGTCGGCGCCCTGTCGGTACGCGAGGGCCCCGCCCGGCCGCGGCCGTCCGCCCCGCACGCGCTGACCGTGGACGCCTCGGCCGAACAGCACGGCACGGCCGCGGTGCGGCTGTCCTGGCGGCGGGCCCCCGGCCCGGTCCGCCACTACGAGCTGCACCGCCTGCTCCCGGACGGCACGCGCCGCTTCCTCGGCGGCACCTGCGGCACCGCCCTGTACCTGCCGGCCGTCGTCCGGGCCGGCCGGGAGCGGGCGGCGGTGTTCGAGGTGCGGGCCGTCGACGAGCTGTACGCCGCCTCCGCCCCAGCCCGCACGGTCCTCGCCTGGGCCCGCTGACACGTGCCTCGGGGCGAGGTTGCGTCAGCCGTTGCCCTCGGCCCCGTTGTGCGGGGCGCTGCGCGGGACGGCGACGGTCACCCGGAGTCCGTGGGGCTCGTTCTTCGCGTAGGAGAGGGATCCGCCGCCCGCGGCGAGCAGGGCGCGGGAGATGGACAGGCCGAGTCCGGAGCCCTTGACGTTCTGGTGGCGGCCGCTGCGCCAGAACCGGTCGCCGACGCGGAGCAGCTCGTCCTCGGTGAGGCCGGGGCCGCGGTCGGCGACGACGACATGCACGGACGGACCGGCCGGGGCGACGGCCACCGTGACCTCCTCCCCGGCCGGCGTGAACTTGAGGGCGTTGTCGATGACGGCGTCGAGTGCGCTGGACAGCGCGATCGGGTCGGCCCACCCCGTGATGGCGGTACGGCCGGTCTCGGTGAGCCGTACGCCCTTCTCCTCGGCGTACGGCCGCCAGGAGGCGACCCGCTCGGCGGCCAGGGCGCCGATGTCGGTGAGGCTGAGCTCGGCGGAGGCGTGCTCGGCCAGCGCCAGGTCCAGCAGGTCGTCCAGGACCTGGGCCAGGCGCTTGCCCTCGGCGCGCACGGAGGCGATCTCCTCGTTCCCCTCGGGCAGTTCGAGGGCGAGCAGCTCGATCCGCAGGAGCAGCGCGGCGAGCGGGTTGCGCAGCTGGTGGGAGGCGTCGGCGACGAACGCCCGCTGCTGCTCCAGTACCTCTTCCACGTTGTCGGCCATCTCGTTGAACGAGCGGGCCAGGCGTCGGAGTTCCGGCGGCCCGCTCGCGGCTGCGACCCGGGAGTTCATCCGCCCGGTGGCGATGCCGTGGGCGGCCGCGTCGAGCGTCCGGACGGGCTTGAGGACCCAGCGGGTCAGCTGCAGGGCGGCCCCGAACGCGAGGAACATCGCGGCGGCCAGGCCGGCGATGATCAGCAGCCAGCCCCGCAGGATCCGGGCCCGCATCTGGTCGGTGGGCGACTCGGTGACCACGACGGCGACGACGTCGCCGTCCAGGACGACCGGGGAGGCGACGAGCAGCTTCCCGTGGGTCTGCCAGGGCCACACCTGGGCCGGGTCGTGGCTGCGGCGCCCGGCGAGCGCCTCCTTGAAGGCCCGCCGGCCTTCGCCCTCCTCGGGGAGCTGCCACCAGCCGGGGGCCCGGACCAGGGCGTTGTCGTCGCGGTAGAAGATGCCCACCCGGATGCCGTACAGCTCCTGGTAGCGGGCCAGTTCGAGCTGGAGCGTGTCCCGGCGTTCGGCGGCGCCGCTGCTGCCGGAGCTCTCCGCGTCGATGAAGAACTGGGCGAGGGCGGCGAAGCGGGCGCTGTCGTCGATCCGGTCGACCACCACCTTCTGCTGCTGGCCGGCGGCCAGGCTGACGGCGAGCGGGAAACCGAGCGCGAGCAGCACGCCCGCCATGAGGACGACGAGCAGCGGGAGCAGGCGGGCGCGCACAGCAGGGCCCCGCTAGGGGGCGGTCGGCGGGACGAGCCGGTAGCCCACCCCGCGTACGGTCTCGATCAGGGCGGGCATGCGCAGCTTGGAGCGCAGCGAGGCCACGTGCACCTCCAGGGTCCGCCCGGTCCCCTCCCAGCTGGTGCGCCACACCTCGCTGATGATCTGCTCGCGGCGGAAGACGACGCCGGGGCGCTGCGCGAGCAGGGCCAGCAGGTCGAATTCCTTCCGGGTGAGCGGCACGTCCGAGCCGTCGACGCTGACCCGGCGGGTGGGCAGCTCGATGCTGACGGACCCGACCCGGACCACGGCCGGGGCGCCCGCCACGGCGGCCGCGGCCTCCTCGGAGGCACCGCTGCGCCGGGCGACGGCATGGATCCGGGCGAGGAGCTCGCCCGTGTCATAGGGCTTGACCACGTAGTCGTCGGCGCCCATGTTGAGTCCGTGGATGCGGGAACGCACGTCCGAGCGGGCCGTCACCATGATCACGGGGATCGCGGTGCGCTTGCGGATCTTGCCGCAGACCTCGTAGCCGTCCTGGTCGGGGAGGCCCAGGTCCAGCAAGATCACCCCGTAGGGGGAGGCGTGCGGCGGGGCTCCGGCGGGCAGCAGGGCCTGCAGGGCCTCCTCGCCGTTGCGGGCGTGGGTCACCTGGAAGCCGTGCCGGGCGAGGATCGCGGACAGGGCGGCGGCAACGTGGTCATCGTCCTCGACGAGCAGCAGTCTCATTGCGTCCCCCTTTCCTGCGTTCCTGTTTCCTGTTGTGCCGAGCGCGGCCCGTGGTCAAGGGGCCAGAGAGCATCCACGCCGATGCGGGGCCCCACGTCAAGGGGGTTCCGGTCCGGCGCGGTTTCCGTTATGTACCCGGTACGAGCCTTCCGGTGCGAGCCGCCGAGGCACGTACGGAGCGTATCGATTCGAGGCCGTTTCGTTATGCTCAATTCTCCCTCAGATGTGATGACGGTGTGCGCGCGGCCTCACTACTGTCCTGCCAACCGAGGAGGACGGAGCAAGAAGCCGATGAGCGGAGTATCAGTGACCAAGGAAGCGAAGGACGCGGCCGGGGCCGCCGACGACCTGGTCGTACTGAGCAACGTCAACAAGCACTTCGGCGCGCTGCACGTGCTTCAGGACATCGATCTGAGCATTGCCCGTGGCGAGGTCGTCGTGGTGATCGGTCCCTCGGGATCGGGCAAGTCCACGCTGTGCAGGACCATCAACCGCCTGGAGACGATCGACTCCGGAACGATCACGATCGACGGCAAGGAACTGCCCTCGGAGGGGCGGGAGCTGGCCCGGCTGCGTGCCGACGTCGGCATGGTCTTCCAGTCCTTCAACCTCTTCGCGCACAAAACGGTGCTGCAGAACGTGATGCTGGGCCAGATGAAGGTCCGCAAGACGGACCAGGCGAGCGCCGAGAAGAAGGCACGGGCCCTGCTGGACCGGGTGGGCGTCGGAACACAGGCCGACAAGTACCCGGCGCAGCTCTCCGGCGGCCAGCAGCAGCGCGTGGCGATCGCCCGCGCGCTGGCCATGGACCCGAAGGTGATCCTCTTCGACGAGCCGACCTCGGCCCTCGACCCGGAGATGATCAACGAGGTGCTGGAGGTCATGCAGCAGCTGGCCGCCGAGGGCATGACGATGGTCGTCGTCACGCACGAGATGGGCTTCGCCCGCTCTGCGGCCAACCGGGTCGTCTTCATGGCCGACGGCAAGATCGTCGAAGAGGCCGAGCCCGAGCAGTTCTTCAGCAACCCGCGCAGTGACCGCGCCAAGGACTTCCTTTCGAAGATCCTGCACCACTGACGGTTCCGTCTGGTAGTGATCCCCTGGCGGCCCGGCGCACGTGTCGTCGCTCGTCGTCCAACAACGTCTCATCCGAGGGAAGTTCACCATGAAGGTTTTCAAGGCCGGCGCGGCCGCAGCCGTGGCCGTCGTCCTCTCCCTGACCGCGACCGCGTGTGGCGGCGGCGGTGACAAGGCCGGCGGCGGCGCCACCGGGGGCGGCAAGGACAAGATCGTCATCGGCATCAAGTTCGACCAGCCGGGTCTGGGCCTGAAGACCCCGGACGGCAAGTTCACCGGCTTCGACGTCGACGTGGCGACCTACGTCGCCAAGGAGCTCGGCTACCAGCCCGACCAGATCGAGTTCAAGCAGGCCGTCAGCGCCGAGCGCGAGAACCTGATCTCGAACGGTGACGTCAAGCTCGTGGTCGCCACCTACACGATCAACGACAAGCGCAAGGCGAAGGTCGACTTCGCGGGCCCGTACTTCCTGGCCCACCAGGACCTGCTGGTCCGCGCGGACGACACCTCGATCACCAAGGCCGAGGACCTCAACAAGAAGAACCTCTGCTCGGTCGCCGGCTCGACCTCGGCGCAGAACGTCAAGACCAAGCTGGCCCCCGACGCGAACCTGCTGGAGCAGGCCGGCTACTCCGAGTGCCTCACCGGCCTGGAGAACGGCTCCGTCGACGCCCTGACCACCG
>NZ_JBHXTC010000101.1:0-12734 GCF_042677605.1 Streptomyces sp. NPDC127106
TCTCAGCGCCCCCTCCACCGCGCCGCCCCGCCGGCGCGCCGCCCCCCCCCGCGCCCCGCCCCCGCCCCCCCGCCCCCCCCCCCCGCACCGGCGAACCGGTGCCGGGTCAGAGCTGCGACAGCTCGTCCACCAGGTCGTCCAGGCCCAGCGAGCCCTGCGACAGGGCCGCCATGTGCCAGGCCTTCAGGTCGAACGCATCTCCGTGCGCGGCACGGGCGTTGTCCCGGCCCAGCAGCCAGGCGCGCTCGCCCAGCTTGTAGCCGATCGCCTGGCCCGGCATCGACAGGTAGCGGGTCACCTCGCTCTCGATGAAGTCCGCCGGCCGGCTGTTGTGCTGCGCGAAGAACTCCTGCGCCAGGTCCACCGTCCAGCGCTCACCGGGATGGAACGGCGAGTCCGCCGGGATCTCCAGGCCCAGGTGCATGCCGATGTCCACGATGACCCGCGCGGCCCGCATCATCTGGCAGTCGAGGTAGCCCAGGCGCTGCTCGGCGTCCTTCAGGTAGCCCAGCTCGTCCATCAGGCGCTCCGCGTACAGCGCCCAGCCCTCGACGTTGGCGCTGACCAGACCGACGCTCGCCTGGTAGCGGGAGAGCCGGTCAGCGACGTGCGTCCACTGCGCGAGCTGGAGGTGGTGGCCCGGAACCCCCTCGTGGTACCAGGTGGACACCAGGTCGTACACCGGGAAGCGGGTCTGACCCATCGTCGGCAGCCAGGTACGCCCGGGCCGGGAGAAGTCCTCGGAGGGGCTGGTGTAGTACGGGGCCGCCGCGCCCCCCGCCGGGGCGATCCGGGATTCCACCCGCTTGACCCGCTCGGCGAGTTCGAAGTGGGTGCCGTCCAGGTTCTCGATGGCCTCGTCCATCAGGCCCTGCAGCCAGGCCCGGACCTCGTCGACCCCCTCGATGTGGGTGCCGTGCCCGTCCAGGTGCCGCAGCGCCTCCCAGGGGCCGGCGCCGGGCAGGATCCTGGCAGCCTCGGTCTTCATCTCGGCGAGCAGCCGGTGGTATTCCGACCAGCCGTAGGCGTACGCCTCGTCCAGGTCCAGGTCCGTGCCGTTGAAGTAGCGCGACCAGCGGGCGTAGCGCTCGCGGCCCACCGCGTCCGGGGCACCGGCGACGGCCGGCTCGTACACCGCGCGCATCCAGTCGCGCAGTGCGGTGAGGGCGGCGGTGGCGGTGCCGGCCGCCTGCTCCAGCTCGCCGCGCAGCGCCTCCGGGCCGCGGGCGGCGAACTCGCCGAAGAAGCCGCCGCCCGCGGTGTTCCCGTCGCCGGGGGTGCCCTCGTCGCCGGGGGTGTCCTCGTCCTCCCCGGCCCAGGTGGTGAGCTGGCCGATGAAGGTGGCGGTGGCGCGCGGGCCGCCGTACAGGCCGCGGTCGAGCCCGAGTTGCAGGCCCTCGCGGTAGCCGGCCAGGGCGGCGGGGACCGCGCGCATCCGCTCGGCGATCGCCGCCCAGTCCTCTTCCGTGTCCGCCGGAGTCAGCGGGAAGACGTCGCGGATCGCGTGTGCGGGGGAGTGGATGTTGCTGACCGCGCGCAGCTCCTCGTCGGCCTCGTGCACGGCGAGTTCGGCGGTGAGGCGCTCGCGCAGCAGGCGGGCGCAGCGGCGCTCGGCGTCACTGTCCGCGCCGGGCAGCCGCTCGGCGGAGTCGAGCCGGGCGAGGGTGGAGCGGGCCAGGTCGGCCACGGCCGCACGGCCGGCCGGCGAGAAGTCCGGGAGCCTGCCGGAGCTCGCCGCGACACCGAGGTAGGTGCCCGTGATGGGGTCGAGGGCGATGAGGTCGTCGACGTAGGCATCGGCGACCTGGCGGGGCAGCCGGGACGCGATGTCGCTGCGGAGGGTGTCTGACATGCGGACATCTTCGTATGCGCGGAGGGTCCGCGTCATCACCGTTCGCTGTCGGCCTGCTGACGCCGTGCGGGCTGCCGGCCGGCGCCCGGCAGGCCGTGCGGGAGCAGGCCGCCGGCGGGTGCCTTGTCGAGGCGTGCGGTGATCACCAGGGTGCCCTCCTCGACCAGGTAGTCGAGGGGGAGGCCGAGGCCGCGCATGGCCGCGACCATGCCGGTGTTGGAGGCCTGGGTCACGGCGTACACGCTGGCGCAGCCCGCCTCGACGGCCATCGCGATGAGCCGGCGCAGCAGCTCGGAGCCGACCCCGCGGCGCTGCCAGTCGTCCTCGATCAGGAGCGCGATCTCGGTCTCGTCGCCGTCCCACAGCAGGTGGCCGAGGGCGACGAGCTTGCCGGAGGCGGTGGTCGCGGCCAGCGTGCGGCCGAAGCGCGGGCTCAGCAGGTGGTCGAGGTAGCGGTCGGCGTCGGCGACGGGGCCGTGGTAGCGCAGGCCCAGGGTGCGCTCGGAGCAGCGGTCGTGCATCGCACGGGCCGCGGGCAGGTCGGTCTGGTCGGCGCGGCGGACGGTGATGTCGTTGCCCTCGGGCAGGGTCAGCACGTCCTGGCTGCGCGGGACGCGCGGGCCGAGCCGGGCGTCGAGTTCGACGAGGGCCCGGGCGCGGGCGAACTCGGTCGGGGTGAACGGCAGATGGGGCCGCTCCACGGTGAGGGCGCCGCCGGAGGGGTCGCGCAGCCGCATCACGGTCGCCTCGAGTACGCCCTCGACCGGGGTGTCGGCGCCGATGTTGGGGCGGCCGGAGAGGCTGGTCGCCGGGATGGAGTGGATGGTGCAGCGGCCGAGCAGCTGGCGCAGCGCGAGCGGCAGTTCGGCGGTGTCCAGGGCGGTGCGGGTCGCCAGGCCCAGCAGCCGGGTCGGGGGGTCGACGAGTTCGTGCGCGTCGGCCCGCTCGATCCACGTGTCCCTGCCGCCGGCGCCGGCGACGGCGTGGGCGAGCGTCTTGGAGGGCAGCTGCCGCGGGGCGCGCAGCAGGAACTCGTCCACGGTGCCGCCCTCGGGCAGCGGATGCGTCTGCAGGGTCAGGATGTCCACCTCGTGGGCGGCGAGCGCCGTGCACAGGGCGGCCAGGCTGCCGGGCTCGTCGCGCACGGTCGTCCGCATCCGCCACAGCGAGGCCGCGGCGGTCGCGCTGTCGTCGGGGGTGCTCGCCGCCGGGGTCACGGCCTGGCCGGCGGCACCCGTATCGGAGGGGGCCGTGCTCCCGGGCGGCGGCGCGTGGCTGTGGCGGCGTGCCCACCAGGTGTGGAACGCCGCCGTCACCAGGAGGGCGACGGCCGAGGCGACCAGCAGGACGGGGCCGCGCGGGCCGTGCACGACGAGGTTGGCGATGCCGTCGGCGACCGCGACGGCGCAGAAGAGCGCGGCCAGTTCGACGACGTCGCGGCGCCAGTGGTGGTGGCGGTGGGAGCGGTGGGCGGGCGCGTGAGTGCGTTCAGTCATGCATGCCACTGTGACGCAGGGGTGTTGCGTGGTCACGAACGATCTGTGACCGCCTGGTTAAGCGTCCATCTGGCCGATTTCGCCCTGGTTTCCGTTGCCCGTGCCTACCCTACTGGCCCACGCGGCCGGGCTGGAGCGTCCTGGTGAAAAGTACGCCGCCGCCCTGGCGCCGCAACCGGACGGTGAGTTCCCCGGAGTCGCCGGCGATCTCGACCTCCCCGTAGTACGGGGGGTTCTCGGACGGCGACATGTTCGCGAACGGGGCCGACTGCACGAACTCCGTCCGGGGGCCGAACGTCGGGTCCAGCTTTCCGGCGGGGAACCCGCCCGCCCCGACGGGACCGGAGACGAACTCCCAGAACGGCGCGAAGTCGCCGAAGGCCGCCCGCTCGGGGGCGTAGTGGTTCGCGGCCGTGTAGTGGACGTCCGCGGTCAGCCACAGGGTGCCCGTGATGCGTTGCTGCTTGATGTGGCGGAGGAGTTCGGCGATCTGGAGTTCCCGTCCCAGCGGCGCGCCCGGATCGCCCTGGGCCACGGCCTCGAAGTGCGCGGCCCCGTCGGGGACGACGATCCCGAGCGGCATGTCCGCGGCGATCACCTTCCAGGCGGCCCGCGAGCGCGACAGCTCGCGCTTGAGCCAGGCCAACTGCTCCGTACCCAGGATGCCGACCGGGTCGTCCGTCTGGCGGCCGGGGGAGTTGGCGTTGCGGTGGGTGCGCATGTCGAGCACGAAGACGTCGAGGAGCGGGCCGTACCGCATCACCCGGTACATCCGGCCCTCGGCGCGACCGCCGCGGAGGTCGGTGACGGGGAAGTACTCGCCGAAGGCCCGGCGGGCGCGGGAGGCGAGGGTGTCGACGTCCCTGACGGTGTAGCGGGGGTCCTCCAGCAGCTGGCCGGGGTACCAGTTGTTGCGCACCTCGTGGTCGTCCCACTGGGCGAGGACCGGCACCTGGGCGTTGAAGTCGCGCAGGTTACGGTCGAGCAGGTTGTAGCGGAAGTTGCCGCGGAACTCGTCCAGGGTCTCGGCGACCTTCGACTTCTCCACGGTGGTGATGTTGCGCCAGATCCCGCCGTCGCGCAGCGGGACGGAGGCCTGGATCGGCCCGTCGGCGTACACCGTGTCCCCGCTGAAGAGGAAGAAGTCCGGATCGCGCAGCCGCATTTCGTCGAAGACGCGGTAGCCACCGAGATCGGGGTTGATGCCCCAGCCCTGGCCCGCCAGGTCCCCCGACCAGACGAAGCGCACGTTCCGGCGGCGCGAGACGGGGGTGGTCCGGAACGAGCCCTGCACCGGCCGGCTGCAGCGGCGCGGGTCGTCCGGGTCGGCCAGGACGACGCGGTAGTGGATCTGCTGCCCGGGGGGCAGGTCGCGCAGGGTGACGGTCCCGGTGTAGTCGGTGCCGGGGCCGAGGTAGGGGCCGCCGTGGTGGCGGACGCCGTAGCGGAAGGACTCGCTGGGTGAGGTGTGGACGTACATCCGCGCCGGGCGGTCCGAGCGCGTCCAGACGGTGGCCGAATGGGCGGTGATCTCGCCGGACTGGACGCCCCACGGCGCGCTCGGGCGGCCCGAACGGGTGAAGGCCGGGGCGGTGGCGGGACCGGCGGAGCCCACGGTGGAACCGACAGTGGCGGTGGACGCGGCGAACGCCTGCGTGCCGATCGTGCCGGACAGGGCAAGGCCCACCGGAACGGCGATCGAACCGCCGAGCAGGGACCGTCGGGTGTACGGCATGGGTGCCATCGGAGCGTCTCCAGGGCCGGCCGGGGAAGGGTCGGACCAGTGTGCCGAGGCACCCCGGCCCGCCCGCGTCGCACACGCGAACCCCGGATGAACAGCCGCCGGACGTCATCCCACCTCGGTGTTCGCGGCCTTCCGCACCGTGTCCAGGACCACCCGCGCCACCAGCGCCGGGGCGTCGTTCATCGGGACGTGGCCGCAGCCGGGCAGCCGCACCAGCCGGGCATCGGGCACGACGTGCTTGGCCCGCACGCCCTGGCGGGGCAGCAGCAGCCGGTCGCGGGAGCCCCAGGCGATGGTCACCGGCAGCCCGGGAACGTCCTCGGTGAACCGTACGGAGCGGCCCGCCGCCAGGGTCTCCTCGAAGCCGGTCGCCCCGCGCAGGGCGAGCGTCTCGGCGACCACGGCCTCGGGCGAACGGCGGGCCGGGCGCGCATAGATGGTGCCGGTGAGGGCCGTTCGCCCGGCGGCGCTGTGAGAGAGCCGCTCCAGGGTGGGCAGCGGCAGGGCCAGCGCGCCGACGCGCATCGCGCGCAGGGTGGCGAAGGCGTACCTGCGTTCGGCCTCGGTCCAGAAGCCGGCGGGGGAGAGCGCGGTGACCGTGCGGGCCAGGTTGCTGCGGCCCATCTCCAGCGCGAGGAGGCCGCCGAGGGAGTTGCCGACGACGTGCGGGCGCTCGGCACCGAGGGCTGAACAGAGCGAGCCGAGGGCGGCGGCGACGGTGCCGAGGTCGTAGGGGACCCCGTTGGGCAGGGGCTCCGAGACGCCGAATCCGGGCAGGTCGACGGCGATGACGTCGTGTTCGGCGGCCAGGATGTCGGTCACCGGATGCCAGGCCTGGAGGTGGTGGCCTATGCCGTGGAGCAGGAGCAGCGGCTCGCCGTGGCCCTTGCGCTCGTAGGCGACGGTGGCGGTGCGGGGGCCCAGCGGCGAGTCGATCGGGAAGGAGACCGTGGCGGTCATGCTGCTCCTCGTCGGGTGGACGCGCGTGAGACAGGCTGTCAGTAATCGCTATGGTCATGATTACCGTCCGGTAGGCCTTGACTACAAGCCTGTGGCGCGTGTCGGACCAGTGCAGTCCGGATCCTGCGCATGCCCGTGTGGAGGGCGCGAACATCGTATGAACGGCTTGATGCCTATGCCCGATGTGCCCGGTAAAGGGGTGAGGATTGGTCTTGACCAAGGTGCCGCACCGACCTATGGTCGCAGGGATAGTGCAGGAACCTTTAATAAACAAGGGCGCGGAACTGCCGCTGGAACACGGCGATTGCAGCGATGGCAGGAGGAGTCAGGGTGGGGACCACGCAGCTGGAAACGGTGCCGGAGCCGAAGTACTGGCACCTGAAGACCGTCCTGAGCGAGGCGCTCGACCAGGACTTCGCCGTGGGTGAGGTCCTCCCGAACGAGCGGGAGCTCGCCGCCCGCTTCGGCGTGGCGCGCGCGACCCTGCGCCAGGCGCTGGAGCAGCTCGAACTGGAAGGCCGCCTGCAGCGCCGCCGCGGAGTCGGCACCACCGTCGCCCCGCCGCGGGTCGGCGTCGCCGTCGGAACCCCCCGGCACAGCTGGCCCGGCGAAGCTGCCGACGGCTGGGAGGTCGTCGACGCCGTCGACGCGCCGGTGCCCGCCGCCGCCCTGAAGCTGCTGGGCGTCTCCGCCGACCAGCCCGTCCACACCGTGCGCCGGACCCGCATCACCCAGGGCCAGGCCGTCGCGGCCGAGCTGCTGTACGTGCCCGCCGCCTCCGTGCCCGGCCTGCCCGCGATCGACGCGCCTGCCGGGCCCGCCCGCGCCCGCGCCGTGCTGCGCGAGCTCCAGCGGCTCGCCCTGGACGGCCAGGACCGCTCGGTCGAGCTCGGCTCGGCCCGCGCAGACGACGCCAAGGAGCTGGACCGCCTGCCCGGAGCCCCGGTCCTGGTGGTCACCACGCGCTACTTCACCGCCGCGGGCACGGCTGCCGTCTCGGTCGCCACCTACCGCGCGGACACCTGCCGCCTCACGTTCGGCGACTCGGGCGACGTGGAGATAGCGCACGAGGCCCGCGCCGCCTCCTGACCCGGCGCGCGCCGCCCCCCGGCGCCGACCCGCACCCGACGGCCCCCGTTTCCGGCACCTGCCGGGTCGGGGGCCGTACGCGTCCGGGGCCCCGCGCGTACGGTCTCGCGTGTACGGGGACGCGGTTCAGCGGCGGCGGGAGGTGACCGTCCTCTCCACGGCGAAGAGTTCCTCCTCCACGTGGTCCAGCGCCAGCCGGAGCGCTCCGGTGGCCACCGCCGCCTCGCCGAGCAGGGACTGGGCCACCCGCGGGGGACGCAGGCAGTAGCGCTCCAGCTCCCGGCGCAGCGGGTCCAGCACGCCGTCCAGGCCCGCCGCCCAGCCGCCGACCACCACCAGTTCCGGGTCCATCGCCAGGACGAGGGCCGCCACGTCGTGCACCAGGCGCTGGATGAACCGCTCCACCGCGGCCACGGCCCGCTCGTCCCCCCGGTCGGCCATCGCGAAGACGCCCGCCACGGCCTGCTCGTCCAGGGGGTGCAACGGCTCGCCGGTCGTCGACAGCAGCCGCTCGGGCGTCGCCTCGCGGCCCAACAGGTGGAGCGCGCCGATCTCGCCGGCGGCCCCGCCGAACCCGCGGTGCAGCCGGCCGCCGATCAGCGAGCCGGCCCCCGGGCTGAGGCCGGCCATCACGAAGACCATGTCGTCGGTGTCCTGCGCGGCCCCCTTCCAGTGCTCGGCGAGGGCCGCCGCGTTGGCGTCGTTCTCCACCCGGACCGGGCAGCGGAAGGACCGCCGGAGCCGGTCCCCGAGCGGCAGCCCGGTCCAGCCCGGCAGGGCCGTGCCCAGCCGCACCGTGCCGTCCGCCTCCACGATCCCGGGGCTGCCGACGCCGACGGCCCGCAGGGAGTCCCGCGGCACGCCGGCCCGGCGCAGCAGATCGGCCACCGCGGCCCGGACGCGCTCCAGCCGCTCGTCGGCGGTCGCGCTCTCGGCGACCTCCTTGGTGCCGGCGCCGATCACCCGACCGTCCAGCCCGGACAGCAGCACCGCGATCCGGTGGGAACCGATCTCGATGCCGAGCAGGTGCCCGGCCTCGGCCCGGAACCGGAAGCGGCGGGCGGGCCGCCCCTGGCGCCGCGCGCCCTCCTCGGCATCCGCCTCGACGACGAGCCCGGTGCCGATCAGCCCCTCCACGACGCCCTCGACGGTCGGCCGTGACAGCCCGGTCACCCGGGTGAGGTCGGTGAGCGTCGGCGACCGGGCGGCACGCAGCGCGCGCAGCACCACGGCCGAATTGATCCGCCGGAGCAGAGAGGGATCTCCGCCGGTCAGCTGCCCCAACGTCTGTCCTCCCAGCTGGCGAGCCTGTCTGCCGGATCGTACTGCGCACCTGCCGCGGCGGCGAGAAGCGGCCCCCGTCGGACCGGGCGGGGCAGCCGGCGCGGGGCGGTCAGGTCGGGACGACGAAACCCGACTCGTACGCCGCGATCACCGCCTGGGTCCGGTCGCGTGCACCCAGCTTCGACAGCACCGCACTCACGTGGGACTTCACGGTCTCGGTCCCCACGAACATCTCGGCCGCGATCTCCGCGTTCGTCAGCCCCCGCGCCATCAGCCGCAGCACGGCCTCCTCCCGCTCGGTCAGCGCGGCCCGCACCAACCGGGCACGCGCCCCGTTGTTCCCGTACTCCGAGGCCAGCGACCGCACCGCCGCCGGGAACAGCAACGTCTCGCCCTCCGCGACCAGCCGCACCGCGTGCACGATCTCCGACGGCCGGGCCCGCTTCAGCAGGAACCCGTCCGCCCCCGCCCGCAGCGCCCGGTAGACGTACTCGTCGTTCTCGAAGGTCGTGACCACCAGGATCTTCGGCGGCTCGTCGATGCTCTTCAGCACCGCCTTGGTCGCCTCGATCCCGTCCAGCAGCGGCATCCGCACGTCCATGGCCACCACGTCCGGACGCAGCTGCCGGACCAGCGGGATCACGGCCGCACCGTCGGAGGCCTCACCCACCACCTCGATGTCGGGCTGGGCATCGAGCACGGCGCGCAGACCCGCGCGCACCAGGGGTTCGTCGTCGACGAGCAGTACGGTAACTGGCATCCGCTCAGCCTATGGGGTGAGCGGAAGCCTGGCGCGCACCCTCCATCTCCCCTTGTCCGGACCGGACTCGGCCGTCCCGCCGAGCAGCGCGGCACGCTCCTGCATTCCCCGCAGCCCGCTGCCGCTGCCGGCGCCCGGAGACCCCTGGCCCTCGGGCAGTGGATTCGACACCTCCAGTTCCAGCTGTCCGTCGGTCATTTCCACGCGCACCTCGACCGGGACCGGCCCGCAGTGCCGCAGCACGTTCGTGAGCGCCTCCTGGAGGATCCGGTACGCCTCCCGGGTGACGGGCCCGGGCAACGTCTCCAGCGGACCGCTCAGTCGCGCGTGCACCACGGCTCCCGAGGCCCGGGTCGAGTCCAGCAGCCGGTCCGCGTCCGCGAGCGTCGGTCGTTGGGAAGGACGCGGACCGGAGTCCCGCAGGACCGACAGGACCCGGTCCAGATCCTCGAGAGCCGTCCGTCCGGTCTCCTCGATCGCGCTCAACGCCCGCTCGGTGAAGGCCGGATCGCCCGCCGCCCGCGCCGCTCCGGCCTGCACCACGGCCACCGTCAGAGCGTGCCCGATCGTGTCGTGCAGCTCGCGCGCGATCCGGGTGCGCTCCAGCAGTTGCTCGGTCCGCTGCTCCAGCACGGACAGCCGCTCTGCCGCAGAGGGCCCCAGCAGCCGGGTCGCGATGGCCGATATCAAATCGCCCATCAGGAACACGGTCACGAGCAGCAGGACCAGCGGCAGCGGAGTGAGCACGGCCGCCAGCCACGGCGGCGGCACCACCGGCAGCGCGACGTCCCCACGTATCGGACAGCCGAACGCGGTGGTGAGCAGCTCGAAGCTGAGAACCGGCAGCCACACGGTGGCGAACATGGCCACGATCGCCAGCGCCAGCCGTATCTCCAGCCACAGCACGGTCCGCCAGCGGTCGCCCCAGCGCTTCGAGGCCACCGTGGTGATGGCGCTCTCCTCGGACTCGCGGTCGTACGAAGTGAGCAGGAACTGCGCCTGGAGTCCCTCGGCCGTCCGCATCCAGGGGAGGAGGCCGAACGGAGCGATGATCAGAGCAGGAGCCCACGGCTTTTCGGCATCTATGAACAACCACAGCGCCACCAGCAGCACGGGCACGCACAGGTGCAGCCACCGCTTGTACGTCTGTGGTTGGAAGGGCGCTGTGATCAGTCGGTGCATGCCCCCATCGTGGCAGCGCGCGATCACTGTCGTCTCCCCCGTGCGGGGGAGACGATCCCCCCGTGCGGGGGAGGAGAGGGAGTGGGGCCCACGGCGAATCTTGAGCCATGAACCGCATCGAGATCCGCCAACTGACCAAGGAATACGGCACGACCAAGGCCGTGGACCAGCTCACCTTCGACGTCCTGCCCGGTCGGGTCACCGGTTTCCTGGGCCCCAACGGTGCCGGCAAGTCCACCACGTTGCGCGTGCTGCTCGGGCTGGACCGGGCCACGTCGGGAACCGCCACCATCGGCGGCCGCAGCTTCACCGATCTTCAGCAGCCGCTTCTCCACGTCGGCGCACTGCTGGACGCCCAGGCGGCGCACGGCGGCCGGATCGCCCGGGAACACCTGCTCTCCCTGGCCGTGGGCAACCGCATCCCGGTGCGCCGGGTGGACGAGGTCATGGAGCAGGCGGGCATCGCGTCCGCCGCGAAGCGGCGGATCCAGACCTACTCCCTGGGGATGCGGCAGCGCCTGGGCATAGCCGCCGCGCTGCTCGGCGACCCCGGCGTGCTGCTGCTGGACGAGCCCACCAACGGCCTGGACCCGGAGGGGATCATCTGGATCCGCGAGCTGATGCGCGGCCTCGCCCGCGAAGGGCGGACGGTGCTGGTGTCCAGCCACCTGATGTCGGAGACCGCCTCCTTCGTCGACCACCTGGTCGTCCTCGGGCGCGGCAAGCTCCTCGCCGACACGCCGATTGAGGACTTCATCAGCGCGCGGAGCACCCCCAGGGTGCGGCTGCGCACCTCCGACCCGATCCGCCTGCGCGCCACCCTCGCCCGGGACGGCTTCCACCTGACCGAGGCCGCGGAGGGCCGCTGGACCGTCGACGGGATGCAGGCCGAGCAGCTCGGCGCACTCGCGGCCCGCGAGGGCATCCCGATGCTCGAACTCTCCGACGAGCGGGCCTCGCTGGAGCAGGCCTACCTCGACCTCACCGCCGACCACGGCGAGTTCGCCGCCACCCACTGACCACGACCGGAGGAATGCGCGCCATGTCCACCACCGCCCTGCCCACCCGAGCCGCCCTGCACGCCGAGTGGATCAAGATACGTTCGCTGCGCGGCACCTTCGGGTCGCTCGTCGCGACCTTCGTGGCCGTCACCGGTGTCCAGATGCTGACTGCTGCCGCCATCGGGACCGCCGAGGAAGGCAGCATGGGTTCGGACCCGATGTTCGCCGCCTTCTACGGCCTCATGTTCGGACAGACGGCGGCCATCGCGTTCGGTGCGAACGCCTTCTCGAGCGAGTTCCACAACAACGCCCTGCGGATCACTCTGACCTCGCTGCCGAACCGTACCCGCTTCTACCTCACGAAGCTGCTCGCGGTGGGCGGGCTCGCCTTCCTGGTCGGCGAGGCGACCGCCTTCGCGACCTTCCTCGGGGGACAGGCCTTCATGGGCCAGTACGCCATCGGTCTGGGCGACGAGGGCGCGCTCCGTGCCGTCGTCGGCTGCGGGCTCTACCTGACCCTCATGTCCCTGTTCGCCGCCGGCCTCACGGCCGTGTTCCGCAGCGCGGCCGCGACGCTCAGCGTCCTCATACCGTTCATCCTGG
This sequence comes from Streptomyces sp. NPDC127106, assembly GCF_042677605.1. Lineage (NCBI taxonomy): Bacteria > Bacillati > Actinomycetota > Actinomycetes > Kitasatosporales > Streptomycetaceae > Streptomyces > Streptomyces sp. NPDC127106. The sequence goes on from NZ_JBHXTC010000101.1 coordinate 11,972, forward strand.
TCATCTCCTTCGTCGTGGGCGACGTCGCGGGCGGGGCCGCGCAGTACCTGCCGGACCGCGCGGGTCAGATGGTGATGCGCGTCGAGCCCTGGGGAGAGCTGGGCCCGTGGACCGGCCTGGGAGTGATGGCGCTGTGGACGGGCGTCGCTCTGATCGGCGGCTGGCTGGCGGTGCGCCGACGCGACGCCTGACGTCCATGACGGAAGGCCAGTTGTCAGTGGTCGGCGGAATACTGACGGCATGACCACGGCACAGCATCTCGAGACCATCGACCGGCTCCTGACGCGTGACTTCCCCGAGGCCCGCGGGAGAACCGAGGTGGGCACGAGCGGGCCCGGCTACCACCTGGCCGAGCTGGGTGCCAGCCGGTGGTACGGCGATGAGGACGCTGCCGACCGCGCCGAATGCGAGGAAGAGGTGTCGGCAGCGTACGGGGCGCTGGCCCACCGGCTGGAGGAGCGCTGGGGGCCACCCCACACGTTCAGCCTCGACAGCCTGCGGCTGCGGGAGGGCGGGGCAGAGGTGGCGCAGCCGTGGTCCGAGATCGCCGCCACCACCGACCACCTGCACCTGTGGCGGACCGGGGACCGCTGGGTGGCCGTCTACGCCGCGGCCTGGGGAGCCGACCACTCGCCGCAGCTGATGGTGGCGGTCACCGTGATCGACCCGCCCTAGAAGGCCGATGAAGATCTTGTTGTGGGGCTGTCCGGCCGTAGGCCGGGCGGCCCCTCGGTTATGTGGTGGCGGGGGTGATGGCCCAGGT
>NZ_JBHXTC010000102.1:0-12640 GCF_042677605.1 Streptomyces sp. NPDC127106
TGATTTTTGGCACGCTGTTGAGTTCTCAAGGAACGGACGCTTCCTTTGTACTCACCCTCTCGGGCTTTCCTCCGGGCTTTCGTTCTTGCGTTTCCGACTCTATCAGAGTCTTTATCCGCCCGCTTTCCGGGACTTCGCTTTCGCGTTTTCCCTTTCGGCGATTCCGACCTTATCAGCGCCTTTCCGGTGCTCTGCAACTCGGCCGATGCATCGAGATGACGCGACGACAGAGCGGATGAGCTCAAGATCAGCAGCTGAAGGGTTGGTTCCCCGTCCATCGTCCGTTCGCGAGAAGTTCACGTGGGACGTCCTGGCGGGAGTCACGACAGTACAGGCCTGGTGGTTCACAGGCAAATCGATTCAGGCGTATGGTCTAGTCCACTACGGTGTCGCGGGAGCGCATCACGGCCCCCAGCAGGAGGTTCGTTTCGCGCGAACCCGGACATCTCATGACATACCCTTCGAAAGTGCGCCGCCCCGGGACAGCGAGTGACGGCGACACTACGAAGCCCCATCCCCTGGGAGGCCCCATGACCAGCGTGACGTCCCCACTTGCCGGGCGCGCCATCGGACTCGCCGCTGTGCCGGACCCGGTGTTCTCCGGCGCGATGGTGGGTCCGGGCACCGCTATCGATCCCGTCCGCGAGCCCTCGGAGGCGGTGTCCCCCGTCGACGGTGTGGTCGTCTCCCTGCACCCGCACGCGTACGTCGTCGTCGACGCCAACGGGCACGGCGTCCTCACGCACCTCGGGATCGACACCGTTCAGCTCAACGGCGAGGGCTTCGAGCTGCTCGTCAACAAGGGCGACACCGTGACCCGCGGCCAGGCCGTCATCCGCTGGAACCCCGCCACCGTCGAAGAGGCCGGCAAGTCGCCGATCTGCCCCGTCGTGGCACTGGAGGCCACCGCCGGATCGCTCGGCGACGTCCGTGAGGACGGCGACGTGAAGGCTGGCGACCAGCTGTTCAGCTGGGCCTGACGCATCCGCCGGGGGGTGCCGGCGGCTCAGAGATCCGCCCGGCGCCCGGCCAGCCCGCTCCCGCTCGCTCGTCCGTGAATTGAATCGGAGACGGGTGAGGTGACTCCGCCCACCGCTGAAGCGGCGGGCTTCCCACCCGAGGGTTGCGGTCCAGCCCGAACCGACCCCTTACGGGGCGTGACAAGACTACTACAGGCCAGGGAAGACTGATGGAGACAACGCTTCGAGGCGTCGGCGTGAGCCACGGGGTGGCGATCGGCGAGGTGCGGCACATGGGTACGGCGGTGCTGGAACCGCCGGCCAGGCAGATCACCGCGGACGAGGCGGAGCGCGAACAGGGGCGCGCCCGTCAGGCCGTGAGCGCCGTTGCGGCCGATCTGATCGCGCGCGGCCAGCTGGCCGGCGGCGAGGCACAGCACGTGCTCGAGGCCCAGGCCATGATCGCTGAGGATCCGGAGCTCATGGCGGACGTCGACCGGCGGATCGCCGTGGGCAGCACCGCCGAGCGCGGGGTGTACGACGCGTTCGCCGCCTACCGCGATCTGCTCGCGGGGGCCGGGGAGTACATGGCAGGGCGGGTGGCCGACCTGGACGACGTGCGCAACCGCATCGTCGCGCGCCTGCTGGGTGTGCCGATGCCGGGCGTGCCGGACAGCGACGAGCCGTACGTGCTGATCGCGCGGGACCTGGCTCCCGCCGACACAGCGCTGCTCGATCCGTCGCTGGTCCTCGGCTTCGTCACCGAGGAGGGCGGCCCGACCAGCCACAGCGCCATCCTCGCGCGGGCGCTGGGCGTGCCCGCGGTCGTGGCGCTGCCCGGTGCCGGGGAGATCGCCGAGGGCACCGTGATCGCAGTCGACGGCTCGACGGGTCAGGTCTTCGTCGAACCGAGCGACGAGAAGAAGGCCGAGCTGGAGGCGGCGGCCGCCGAGCGCAAGGCCGCGCTGGCCGCTTCCTCCGGTCCCGGTGCGACGTCCGACGGGCACAAGGTGCCGCTGCTCGCCAACGTCGGCGGGCCGGCGGACGTTCCTGCGGCCGTCGAGGCCGGGGCGGAGGGCGTGGGCCTGTTCCGTACCGAGTTCCTGTTCCTGGACGACAGCAAGAAGGCGCCGTCGGAGGAGAAGCAGGTCGAGTCCTACCGCAAGGTGCTCGAAGCCTTCCCCGAGGGCCGGGTCGTCGTCCGCGTCCTGGACGCCGGTGCCGACAAACCGCTGGACTTCCTGACGCCGGCCGACGAGCCGAACCCGGCGCTGGGCGTGCGCGGGCTGCGCACCCTGTTGGACCACCCGGAGGTGTTGCGGACCCAGCTCACCGCGCTGGCCAAGGCTGCCGACGGCCTGCCGGTCCACCTGGAGGTCATGGCGCCCATGGTGGCCGACCGGGCCGACGCGAAGGCGTTCGCCGACGCGTGCCGCGCGGCCGGGCTGCAGGCGAAGTTCGGGGCGATGGTGGAGATCCCCTCCGCCGCGCTGCGGGCGCGCTCGATCCTGCAGGAGGTCGAATTCCTGTCGCTGGGCACCAATGACCTGGCTCAGTACACCTTCGCTGCCGACCGGCAGGTCGGTGCGGTGTCGCGGCTCCAGGACCCCTGGCAGCCGGCGCTGCTCGACCTGATCGCCATGGCTGCCGGGGCCGCCCGGGCGGAGGGCAAGAGCTGCGGGGTCTGTGGTGAGGCCGCTTCGGATCCGCTGCTGGCGTGTGTGCTGACGGGTCTGGGTGTCACCTCCCTGTCGATGGGTGCTGCTTCGATCCCGTACGTGCGGGCGACGCTCGCCACGTACACCCTGGCCCAGTGCGAGCGTGCCGCGGCCGCGGCGCGTGCGGCGGACAGTGCCGAGGAGGCCCGCACGGCCGCCCAGGCGGTGCTGTCCGGCGAGTAGCCGGTGGGTGGTCGGCGTCCGCGTGGCGCCGGTCCGGTCGAGGGGCCTTCACCGCGGCGGAGGCCCCTCTGGCGTTCTGCCCTGGGCCCCGCCGGCTAGCTCGTCCCGTGGTGCGGGTCGGGCCCGTCGACCTCGTATCCGGGGCAGTAGTCGACGCCGTGCTCCGGGGCCACGGGTTCCCCGGTGTCGGCGTCGGTGCAGTACGCGTTGAAGACCGCTGCCGCGGAGAGCGGCACCAGCCGGCCGCGGTCGAGGCGCCACCCGTGGACGCGGTCTCCGGGGCCCGCGCCGGTGGTGCGCAGCACCAGTCCCCCGGGGCCGCCCAGGCCGAGGCCCGCGGCGAGGACGGTCACGAAGTCGAGGCTCTCCCGGCCGTCCAAGCGGGGCGTGCCGTCCGGGCCCCCCGGGGCTCCGGCCGCAGGTGGCCGCTCTGGCGGCTGTGCCGTGGTCTCGGTGTGGAGCACCGCTACGAGTTGCTGGTCCTTGGTGGGGATGCTGCAGACGAGGTGGTGGTGGCCCGGTCCGGCTCCCTGGACGAGGCGGGTGAGGATGTCGGCGGCCCGTTCGAAGGAGGAGCGGCCGATGTCCTCTCCGCAGTCGGCGCAGGTGCCGAGGTCGGCGAGGAGCGTGGTGGCGGACTCCCAGGTGGCCTGGCGGACGGCCTCGTCGATCAGGAGCGGGACGATTTCGTCGATGGGGCGGCCGGTGTAGGGCAGGCCGGGGCCGGTTCCGGCGAGTTCGGCGGTGAAGCGGCTGCGGGAGGCGGCGCTGTCCGGGTCGAGGCACTGTTCGGCGCAGAAATCGGCGTACTCCTCGGGGTCGAAGAGGGCCACGGTGGTGTGGATGCCCCGGGCGGCGAGGGACCGGAGGAGGTCGTCGACGTGGCGCAGGTAGTCCTGGTGGTCGTCGAAGGCGAAGCTGCGGTAGCGGCGCATGGCCGCGAAATCCACGGGGTCGGCGATGAGGCCGACGGTGCCGGGGATCTCGCGGCGCAGCATGCGGCGCTTGGTGGAGCGGCTGGTGCGGTCAGTGGTGTCGTCGGTGGTGCTGCGGTGGTGCGTGCCGGACATGGTTCCCCCCTGAGTGCGCAGTCAATTGCTCACTCAGAGTAACGACGGCCACTGACAGTGGGCTCCGGATCGGGCTCAGGAGCGGCTGCGGGTGCGGGCCAGCTCCACGTAGAAGTGCAGGAGGTCGAGGTTGTCCACCGAGCCCGGGTTGACGGCCTTCTCCATGGGCGTGCCCTGGAGCAGGCGCTTGACCGGGACCTCGATGCGCTTGCCGGTGAGGGTGTGCGGGATGCCCGGCACCTCGATGACCTCGTCGGGCACGTGCCGCGGGGAGAGCTCCGCGCGGATCGTGGCCTTGATGCGGCCGCGCAGGTCGTCGTCGAGGGTGGCGCCGGGGGCGAGGTGCACGAACAGTGGCATCCAGTAGCCGCCGTTCGGTTCCTCCAGGCCGATGACCAGGGACTCCTTGATCTCGGGGAGGCGCTCGACGGCCTCGTAGATGTCGGCGGAGCCCATCCGGACGCCCTGGCGGTTGAGGGTGGAGTCGGAGCGGCCGTGGATGACCACCGAGCCGTGGTCGGTGAGGGTGATCCAGTCCCCGTGCCGCCAGACGCCGGGGAACATCTCGAAGTAGCTGTCGCGGTAGCGGCTGCCGTCCGGGTCGTTCCAGAAGTAGATCGGCATGGAGGGCATCGGGTTGGTGACGACGAGCTCGCCGACCTCCCCGGTGAGCGGCTTGCCGGACGGGTCCCACGACTGCAGGTCCGTGCCCAGGCAGGCGGCCTGGAGCTCGCCGATGTGGACGGGGAGGGTGGGGACGGCGCCCGCGAAGCAGCTGCAGACGTCCGTGCCGCCGCTCACGGAAGCGATCCAGAGGTCCATCCCGCCTTCTGCGAACTCGTCGTGCAGCCAGCGGAAGCCGTCGGGCGGCAGCGGCGAGCCCGTGGTCGCCACGCACTTCACGGCGGAGAGGTCGTGGTCCCGCGAGGGGTGGACCCCGGCCTTGCGGCAGGCCATGACGTAGGCGGCCGAGGTTCCGTACAGGGTGGCGCGGGTCCGCTCGGCGATGCGCCACTGGGCCCCGGTGTCGGGGTAGCCGGGGCTGCCGTCGTACAGCACCACGGAGGTCCCGGTGAGCAGGCCGGAGACGAGGAAGTTCCACATCATCCAGCCGGTGGAGGTGTACCAGAAGAACCGGTCTTCCGGCCCGAGGTCGCAGTGCAGGCCCAGTTGCTTGAGGTGCTCCAGGAGGATGCCGCCCTGCGACTGCACGATCGCCTTGGGCAGGCCGGTGGTGCCGGAGGAGTACAGCACCCACAGCGGGTGGTCGAAGGGGACCGGTTCGAAGATCGGCTCGGTGTGGGCGGAGGTCAGGTCCGCCCAGGTCAGGGCTCCGTCGGGGGCCGGCGTACCGAGCAGCGGGATGTGGATGACGGCGCGCAGGGAGGGCAGGTCCGCGCGGAGCTCGGCGACGGTGTCGCGGCGGTCGTGCTCCTTGCCGCCGTAGCGGTAGCCGTCGACGGTGAACAGGACGACCGGCTCGACCTGCTGGAAGCGGTCGAGCACGCTGCGGGCGCCGAAGTCGGGCGCGCAGGAGGTCCACACGCCGCCGACGGCGGCGGTGGCGAGGAGCGCGACGACGGCCTCGGGGATGTTGGGGAGGTAGCCGCTGACCCGGTCGCCGGGGCGTACGCCGAGGGCGCGCAGCTCGGCGGCGAGCGCGCCGACCTGGCCGCGGAGCTCGGCCCAGGTGACGGGGGTCGACTCGTGGGTCTCGTCCACGTGCAGCAGGGCGGCGTCCTCAGCGCGCGCCGGGTCCTCGGCGGCGCGCAGGGCGTGCTCGGCGTAGTTGAGGGTGGCGCCGGTGAACCAGCGCGCACCCGGCATGGAGCGGTCGGCGAGGACGGATTCGTACGGGGTGGTGAACCGTACGTCGAACCATTCGGCGACGGCCGCCCAGAACGTGTCGAGCTCGGCGACGGACCAGGCGTGCAGCGCGGGGTAGCCGCCGTCGGCGGGGGCGCCGTGGCGATCGGCGGCCCAGGCCTGGAAGGCGGTGATACGGGCCCCGGCGATCCGGTCGGGCCCCGGGGACCAGAGGGGTCCCGGCTGGGTGGTCGAGGTCATGGGTCGGCTCCCGGTCAGTCTGCGGCTCGCGCGGGGTGCGCGCGGGATGTGCGTACGGTGCCGTGCGCGGTGGGTGTGCGCGCAGCGGCACACACGGACGATGCCATGTGATCCACCTCCGCACCAGAGGTGCCGGGGACGTGGATGGACGGGTGAACGGAAGTTGAACGCACCCCGCGCGGTCGGTGCCCGGTGGCAGGGTGATCAGCATGAACGGTCGCGATCTGATGCGTGCGGTGACGGAGATCGGTACGGAGCGCGGGCGGCGCGCATGGCGTTCGGCGCTGCGCCACCGGCGGGCGGACGCGGTGGGGCTGCCCCGCCGGGGACCGGAGCGGGCGCGCGTGCCGGGGATGCTGACGGGTACGGAGCCGACGCCGGGCGGCGGGCTGCTGCGGTTCGCCCGTTCGGAGCTGCTCGTTCGGGTCGCAGCGGGCGGCGTCGTGTTCTGGAGCTGGGACGGGGCCGGGGCGGCGCCGTCGTACGCCGTGGTGGGCGAGGGACCGGAGCCCGATCCGCGGGCGGTGCTGGAGCCGGACACCGGCGGCGGCTGGCGGGTGGTGTCGGAGCGGGTGACGGTGGCCGTGTCGCGGCACGGGGCGGTGGAGGTGCGCACCCCGGGCGGGGTGGTGTTGCGCCGGGAGCTGCCGCCGCGGTGGTGGGAGCCGGCGGGGGCGGAGGGTGGTGAGGGTGCCGGGGCCGGGGCGCGTTGGGCGGTGCGGGCCGAGGTGCCGGCGGACGCCCGGTTCTTCGGGCTCGGCGGGCGGGCCGCGGGGCCGCGGCTGCGCGACGGCGTGTACCGGCTGTGGAACACCGACCCCAAAGGCGGCTTCGGACCCGGCGACGACCCCCTCTACATCACCATGCCCGTACAGATGGTGGTCGCGGACGCGGGGACGCACCTGGTGTTCCACGACGACCCCTGGGAGGGGCGGGTGGTGATCCGGGAGGGCGAGGAGGGCGCCGGCTCGGGTCCCGACCGGCCGGGGACGTGCGAGCTGCGCATGGACGGCGGGCCGTTGCGGTGCTGGGTGCTGGTGGGGACGCCGGCGCGGATCCTGCAGGGCTGGTCGGCGCTGACCGGCTCCCCCGCGGTTCCGCCCGCATGGGCACTGGGCTACCAGCACGCGCGGTGGGGCTTCGGGAGCGCGGAGGAGGTGCGGCGCGTGGTGTCCGGGTACCGGGCGCGCGGGCTCGCGCTGTCGGCCGTGCACCTGGACATCGACCACTACGCGCAGCACCGGGTGTTCACCGTGGACGGTGAGCGGTTCCCGGATCTGCCCGGGCTGGCACGGGAGCTGCGGGAGCAGGGCGTACGGCTCGTGTCGATCGTCGACCCGGCGGTCAAGGTCGGTGACCCGGTGCACGCCGCCGGCCGGGCGGTGGGGCCGGCCGGGGCGTTCGTGCGGGACGCCCGGGGCGAGGAGGTGCGGGGCGAGGTCTGGCCGGGCGAGTGCGCGTACCCGGACTTCACGGACCCGGCGGTCCGCGAGTGGTGGGGCGGGTTGTACGCGGAGCGGCTGGCGCAGGGGTTCTCCGGGGTGTGGCACGACATGAACGAGCCCGTTTCCTTCGCCCCGTTCGGCGACGCCACCCTTCCCAGGTCGGCCCGGCACGCCATGGACGGGGCCGGCGGGGACCACCGGTCCGCGCACAACGTGTATGCGCTCGGGATGGCCCGGGCCGGGTGGGAGGGCCTGGTCCGGCTGCGGCCCGCCGAGCGGCCGTTCCTGTTCTCCCGGTCCGGGTGGGCGGGCATGCAGCGGTACGGGGGCACCTGGTCGGGGGACGTGGAGACCGGCTGGGAAGGGCTGCGGGCCTCGCTGGCCCTGGTGCTGGGGCTCGGGCTGTGCGGAGTGCCGTACTCGGGCCCGGACGTGGGCGGGTTCGGCGGTTCGCCGTCGCCGGAGCTGTACCTGCGGTGGCTGCAGCTGGGCGCGTACCTGCCGCTGTTCCGGACGCACTCGGCGATCTGGGCGGGGCGGCGGGAGCCCTGGGAGTTCGGGCCCGAGGTGGAGCGGCACGCGGGGGTCGTGCTGGCGGAGCGGGAGCGGCTGCGGCCGTACTTCCTGACGCTGGCCCAGCTGGCGCGGCGCACCGGTGCGCCGTACGTGCGGCCGCTGTGGTGGGGGGCACCGGAGGACCGGGCGCTGCGGGACTGCGAGGACGCCTTCCTGCTGGGGGACGCCCTGCTGGTGGCGCCGGTGCTGGAGCCCGGGGCGGACCGGCGGGCGGTCCGGCTGCCGCGGGGGCGCTGGTACGACACCGCGACCGGGACGGCGTACGAGGGCCCGGGCCAGATCCTGCTCGACGCCCCGCCGGGCCGGATCCCGGTGCTGGCCCGGGCGGGCTCGGTGCTCCCGGTCCGCGGGCCGGAGGGCGAGGCGGTGACCCTGGAGGCGTGGGCCCCGGCGCGGGGGCGTACGGGGGGCGGGGTGCTGATCCGGGACCCGGGGCCGGGCTTCGATCCGGGTGAGGTGGAGCGGTACGCGGTGCGGTGGGTAGGGGATGCGGTGGTCGTGGAGGGGGAGGGCGGGGGGCAGGTTGAGGGGGTCGTGGTGCGGGGGGTTGGTGGGGTCAGTGCTGTTGGTGCGGGGGGTGTGGGGGGTGGCGCGGAGGTGGTTGCGCGTGCGGATTCGGCCGGTGCTCTCGGGTACGGGCCCGACTCCGTGGACGGTGTAGGTCCGGCATAGGTCCCCGGGGGAGCCTGCCCGAGCGCGGCGGACCGGCCGTGCTGCCGTCGGAGCGGTTCGATCAGGGGTTGGTTGGTCATGGTCTTGGCGAGCCCGGCGAGGCGTGCGCGACCGTACGCCCCTCGGCTGCGGGCGTTACCGGGCCCGCGCCGATGGGACGTGGCGCCGGGAGCGGAGGTCGTGGGCGCGTGCCAGCTGCTCGGCGCGTGGGCGCTGCTCGTCATGGCGACGCAGCAGGCGGCGCCGGTGAGGTCCGTGGTGATGGTCGGGGTCGGGTCGGTGGCCGCCGTGACGCTGGGCTTCCTTCACGGGGTGCTGCTCGTCAAGCCGTTGGCGGTACTGGGTCGCCTCACCGCGCGTCTGACGGCGTGGCCGGAGCCGGTCGCGGTGGCGGTGCTGATGGTGCCGGTCTCGGCACCGCCGGCGCTGCTGGTCCGGTGGTGGCTGCACGGCCACCTCGCGTCGGCCCCCACCTTCGGGGTGGTGTGGGCCTGCACGGCGGCGAGCGCGGTACTCCCCACGGTTGCGGGAGCCTGGCTGCGCGGGCACCCGCTCCCGGCGGCGACACTGTGGCGGCGAGGTCTGACGACCACGGCCGCGGCCGTGGTGGTGACGACGATGGCCGGCTTCGTGCTGGAACTGCCGGTGTAGGGGGCGGGACGCCCCGCTGCGCCCCCTCAGGCGTACTCGCCCGCGAACCACGCCTTCGCCGCGCGGGTGTGGAGGGGGAACGCCAGTTCGGCGGGGGTGCGGAGGGTGTGCCAGCCCGTGGTTTCGGCCGTGGGCGTCGACGGTGGCAGGGACTTCACCGGGCGGGGCGGGAGGAGGCCGAAGACGAGCAGGTGGCCGCCGGGGGAGCTCATGGCGTCGGCGAGGGCGACTTCCTCGGCCCGGGCGTGGACGCCGGTCTCCTCACGCAGTTCGCGGACGACCGCCTCGCGCCAGTCCTCGCCGAAGTCCACGAAACCGCCCGGGAGGGCGATCCCGCCCAGGGCCGGTTCGATGGTGCGGGTGATGACCAGCAGGCCGGTGCCGGACGCGTCCTCGACGGGGAGCAGGGCGACCGCCACCGGGAGCGGGTTGCGGTAGGTGACGGATCCGCAGGCACCGCACGTACGGGGCCAGTCGGCGGTGTCGAACAGGGCTCCGCAAGTGGAGCAGTGCGAGTCCCTCGGGTGTGGCGGCATCCCGCGATGGTATGCCAAGCGGCATGCGGATGGCGGTGGTTGCGGGGTGCGCGGCAGTGCTGGCGGGCGGGTCGGCTGCGCCGGGGTTCGTGGTGCTGGCGGACGTGGATCCGACGATCGGCCAGGACATCCGGTACGCCACCCCGCACAATTTCACGGGCCGGGTCGTCGACGGGTACGAGGAGCCGGTCTGCCTGCTGGCCCGGCCGGCGGCCGAGGCGCTCCGGAGGGCTCAGCGGGTGCTGCTGGCGCGGGGGTATTCGCTGCTGGTGTACGACTGCTACCGGCCGCAGCGGGCCGTGGACCGGTTCGTGCGGTGGGCCGGGGATCCGGGTGACCAGCGGACGAAGGCCGAGTTCTATCCGCGGGTCGACAAGGCGCGGCTGATCCCGGACGGGTACATCGCCGAGAGGTCCGGGCACAGTCGAGGAAGCACGGTGGACGTGACGCTGGTGCGGCTGCCGCTGGGGCGCACCGTCGACATGGGGACGCCGTTCGACCTCTTCGATCCGCTCTCGCACACCGAAGACCCCCGGGTTCCGGCTGCCGCACGGGCCAATCGGCAGCTGCTGGGGCGGGTGCTGGCGGCGGAGGGGTTCGTGAACCTGCCCGAGGAGTGGTGGCACTTCACCTTCAAGCCCGAGGCGTTTCCCGGCACCTACTTCGACTTTCCGGTCGCTGTCCGTTCCGTGCGCGACATGGCAGACTTCTGACGCTTCGTCAGACGACTTGCCGGATCGATCGCACGGCTCGGGAGGGGTCTTGGAACGCACACCTGCACCCGTCGTGGACGGGTGGTTCACCGACATGGGGGCGGAGGGCGGTTTCCGGCTGCTCGGCACCCGGTGCTCCGCCTGCACCGCGGTGTTCTTCCCGCGCGAGGACGCGTACTGCCGCAACCCCCGCTGCCCCGGCGACGGCGCCCTGGACGAGGTGCCGCTGTCGCCGCGGGGCCGGGTGTGGTCGTACACCGACGGGCGCTACCGGCCGCCCGAACCGTACGTGTCGGATCCGGACGCGCCCTGGGAGCCGTACACCCTCGTCGCCGTCGAGTTGGAGGCCGAGGGGATGGTGGTGCTCGGGCAGGCGGCGCCTGGGGTCACGGTCGCCGATCTGGCGGTCGGGATGGAGGTCGAGGTCGTCGGCGGGGTACTGGAGGGCGATGGCGAGGACGACGGCCAAGGCCCGTACACCACCTGGCGGTTCCGGCCCGTGGCCGGCTCGGGGACCGGGGCAGGCACGGGGACCGGGTCCCGGGCGGGGGGTGCGTCATGAGCGGGTACGGCGACGTCGCCGTGCTCGGGGCCGGGATGCATCCGTGGGGCAAGTGGGGCCGCAGCTTCGTCGCCTACGGGCGGGTGGCCGCGCGGGCCGCGCTCGCCGATGCCGGGCTGGACTGGACCGACGTGCAGTCCGTCGTGGGGGCGGACACGGTGCGCTCCGGGTACCCGGGCTATGTGGCGGGTGCGACCTTCGCCCGGGCGCTGGGCTGGCAGGGCGCACGGGTGACCAGCGTGTACGCGGCGTGCGCCTCCGGGGCCCAGGCCATCGGTGCGGCCCGGGCGCAGATCCTGGCGGGGCTGGCCGAGGTCGTGCTGGTGGTGGGGGCGGATGCGGCGCCCAAGGGGTTCTTCGCCCCGGCGGGCGGGGACCGGCCGGACGATCCGGACTGGCTGCGGTTCCGGCTGCTGGGCGCCACGAACCCGGCGTATTTCGCGTTGTACGCCCGCCGCCGGATGGCCGTGTACGGGGACGCTCCGGAGGATTTCGCCCTGGTCAAGGTGAAGAACGCGGCGGCCGGTGCGCTCAATCCCCTCGCCCGCTACCGCAAGGCGGTGACCGCCGGGGAGGTGGCGGCCTCGGCCATGGTCGCCGATCCGCTGCGGCTGCTCGACATCTGCGCGACCTCGGACGGGGGTGCGGCGCTGGTGCTGAGCAGCATGGACTTCGCGCGGGCGCGCGGGGTGGCGGACCCGGTGCGGATCCGGGCGGTGTCGACGGTGACGCCGGTGTATCCGCGTACGGTCCTGGACCTGCCGGACATCGCCACCGACTCGGCGACGGGCGCGGATCCGGCGACGGGGTCGTTCCGGGCGTCCATCGCCCGGGCCGCGTACGAAGAGGCCGGGATCGGGCCGGAGGATCTCTCGCTGGCCGAGGTGTACGACCTGTCCACCGCACTGGAGCTGCAGTGGTACGAGGACATCGGTCTGTGCGGGGAGGGTGAGGGGGCGGCGCTGCTGCGGAAGGGGGTGACCTCGCTCGGCGGGCGGGTGCCCGTCAACACCAGTGGCGGGCTGGGTTCCTTCGGGGAGGCGGTGCCGGCACAGGCGATCGCACAGGTGTGCGAGCTGACGTGGCAGTTGCGCGGTAGGGCCGGCGAGCGGCAGGTGCCGGGGGCGCGCGTCGGGATCACCGCGAACCAGGGGCTGTTCGGGCACGGGTCGGCGGTCGTCGCCGTACGGTGACGGCGGCCGTCGCAGGGCGCGCGGGGCGGAGCGGGCAAGCCGCCCGAAACGAGTGTCGCGCTCGTGCTTGACGGTCCCGGGCAGCGGGTTCACACTCGCTCCACGGTCTCGCGCGCAGACCCCCGGATCCCCCCGTGAGAGCTGCGGCCCGTACCCCAGTCGGCGGGGGTACGGGCCGCCTCCGTGCGCGGCGGGCGGGCGGGGGCCCCCCGCCGCGGGGGGGGCGCCGGGGGCGGCGGCCGGCGCGCGGCGGGGGCCGGGCGCCCCCGGGGCTCGACCCGCCCCCGCTGCCGGG
>NZ_JBHXTC010000103.1:0-11627 GCF_042677605.1 Streptomyces sp. NPDC127106
CGCCCTGCGCCGGCCGGGCCCGGCCGCCCGGCCCCGCCCGGCCCTGGCCGCCCGCTGACCCGGCGCCACAGCCGGTCGACCCGATCTGCCCGGCCCGTCCCTTCGGGCCGTCCCCTTCCCCCGTGACGGGCGCCGAGGGGGCGGGCCGGGCTTCCCCTTGAGCCGCGCCCCGCACGTCGCGCCGTGCACGCCGCGACCTGCCCCGCACGGCAGCTCCGGGAAAAGATGCTCGCGGTTGTGTTTCGGGCCGCGGGTGCAGCCGCACGGCCGCTCGCCGCCGTGCAGGGCCCGGGTGTGTCAGCCACCCCACCCGGGGGGAACGGGGGAAACCCCGGGGGCGGGCAGCAAGCACCGCGACGCCGAAGGGCCCGGTGCACCGCGAGGACGGTGCACCGGGCCCTTCGGTCATGCGGCCTTACGGGGTCACTTCAGGCGGGTACCCGTGGAGCGCAGGTTCGCGCAGGCCTCGGCCACGCGCTTGGCCATGCTCGCCTCGGCCAGCTTGCCCCAGGTGCGCGGGTCGTAGGTGGACTTCTTGCCGACCTCGCCGTCGACCTTCAGGACGCCGTCGTAGTTGCGGAACACGTGGTCCACGACCGGGCGGGTGAAGGCGTACTGGGTGTCGGTGTCGAGGTTCATCTTCACGACGCCGTTCTCCAGCGCGGTGGCGATCTCCTCTTCCGTGGAGCCGGAGCCGCCGTGGAAGACGAAGTCGAACGGGCTGGTCTTGCCGTACTTCTCGCCGACGCCCTGCTGCAGGTCCTTCAGCAGCTCCGGACGCAGGACGACGTTGCCCGGCTTGTAGACGCCGTGCACGTTGCCGAAGGAGGCGGCCAGCAGGTAGCGGCCCTTCTCGCCCAGGCCGAGGGCCTCGGCCGTACGGATCGCGTCCTCGACGGTGGTGTACAGCTCGTCGTTGATCTCGTGGGTGACGCCGTCCTCCTCGCCGCCGGTCGGAGTGATCTCGACCTCAAGGATGATCTTGGCGGCGGCAGCGCGGGGCAGCAGCTCCTGCGCGATGGCGAGGTTGTCGGCCAGGGTCTCGGCGGAGCCGTCCCACATATGCGACTGGAACAGCGGGTTCCGGCCGGCCTTCACGCGCTCCTCGGAGAGGGCGATCAGCGGGCGGACGTACCCGTCCAGCTTGTCCTTCGGGCAGTGGTCGGTGTGCAGCGCGATGTTGACGTCGTACTTGGCGGCGACGATGTGCGCGAACTCGGCCAGCGCGACCGCGCCCGTGACCATGTCCTTGCTGTGCTGGCCGCCCAGGAACTCCGCACCACCGGTGGAGATCTGGATGATGCCGTCGCTCTCGGCCTCCGCGAAGCCGCGCAGGGCAGCGTGCAGGGTCTGGCTCGAGGTCACGTTGATGGCCGGGTAGGCGAACTTGCCTGCCTTCGCCCGGTCGAGCATCTCGTTGTAGACCTCGGGGGTTGCGATGGGCATCTGTCCGCTCCTTGGGTGTGCGGGGAGTGTGCGATTGCTGACCCTGACCTGGGGGCGACGTAACCGTCGCGCCTATCTTTCCAGACTCCGCGTGACACTCCACCCGTGCCGGGTGGGCGGATTCCGGAAATCGCGCCACCCGGCAGCAAAGAGGCAGGTCAGGCCTTGTATAGCAGCTCCGCTGGAGCCCTGGTTCCCGCCGGGACCGGTTCCGGAATGCAAGACCGGGGGTCCGGGGCCCGGGCCGCGGCCCCCGGTGCGGGGGTGCCGTCAGGCCAGGCCGAGGTCCGACAGCTCGTAGCCGGTCAGGTACGGCAGGCCCGCCGCGGCGATGGCGTCGGCGGCGCCGCGGTCGACGATCGTGGCGACGGCGACGACCTCGCCGCCCGCCTCGCGGACGGCCTCGACGGCGGTCAGCGGGGAGCCGCCGGTGGTGGAGGTGTCCTCGACGACCAGGCAGCGCTTGCCCTGGACGTCGGTGCCCTCGATGCGGCGCTGCATGCCGTGCGCCTTCTGCGCCTTGCGGACGACGAAGGCGTCCAGGCGCCCGCCGCGCGCCGCGGAGGCGTGCAGCATCGAGGTGGCGACGGGGTCGGCGCCCAGGGTCAGGCCGCCGACGCAGTCGTAGTCGAGGTCGGCGGTGAGGTCGAGCATGACCTGGCCGACCATCGGGGCCGCCTCGCCGTCGAGGGTGATCCGGCGGAGGTCGATGTA
This sequence comes from Streptomyces sp. NPDC127106, assembly GCF_042677605.1. Classification (NCBI taxonomy): domain Bacteria; kingdom Bacillati; phylum Actinomycetota; class Actinomycetes; order Kitasatosporales; family Streptomycetaceae; genus Streptomyces; species Streptomyces sp. NPDC127106. Next base: position 2,161 of record NZ_JBHXTC010000103.1, read on the forward strand.
GTAGTCGGCCTCCTTGCCGGAGGAGAGGGTCACCTTGCCGTGCACGACGGCCTTGTCCTTGATCTGCTGCAGAAGCGCATCGCGTACGTCACTCATGGGCCCGAGCTTAGTTGCGCGGGCCGGTCCCGACGACAGGCGGCGACAGGCGGCGCCAGGTCCACGTCGTGGCGACCTCCAGCGGATCCACGGGCGTGACCAGCCGCGGCAGGGTGTTCAGCCCGTTCGGCGGGCCGGACTGCGGCTCGACGCAGACGGCCTCGGGCTGCTCGTCGTAGACCACGACCCACTCGGCCCGGCTGGTGATCGTCAGCTCCAGTTCGCCGGGCCAGGTGAGGGTGGCCTCGACGCCGTAGGGCATGCCGAAGCAGTCGTCCCAGGGGCCGGGCTGGGGGTCGATGCGCCGACCGGTGGGGAGGTGGTCGTCGCCCCGCTCCTCCTGCCAGGCGGGGGTGAAGTCGAGGCGTACGTCCTCGCCGCCGGCGCCGAGGTTGCGCAGGAACCAGGGGTGCCAGCCGGCCTGGGCGGGGAAGGAGTCGTCGTACGTCTCCACGCCCAGGGTGAGGGTCAGCGAGTCCGGGCCGAGACCGACGAGCTGGGTGACCCGCCCCGGGTACGGCCAGGGGTCGGCCAGGTCGTAGGTGAACGCCGCCCCGGTGGCGTCGGCGTGGGCCCGGCGCCAGGGGGCGTCGCGGCCGAAGCCGTGGATGGCGTGCGGCGGCTGGTTGACCGGCAGCCGGTGGACGGCCGCCCCGTCGCGGAACTCCCCGTACGCGGTGCGCCCGCACCACGGCACCATCGGGAAGCAGCCGTACCGGGGGCCCTGGCGCAGCAGCTCCTTGCCGTCGATCCGCAGACTGCTGATCCGGCAGCCGTTGTCCTCGTCGACCGTCACCTCGGCGCCGCCGGCGCTCAGTTGCGTGCTCATGCCGTCGAGCCTAAGACCTCCGGCGGGGGATCAGCGGCGCCTGCGCAGGGCCCGGCCGAGCACGACCGCCGAGGCCAGGGCGAGGGCGGCGGCCGGGGCGAGCCAGCGCAGGCCCGCCCCGGCGGTGGCGGACGCCGCTGCGGGGACCGGGGCGTAGCGGCCGCGCGGAGGCGCGTGGTCGACCTCCTCGGCGCTACGGCCGATCATGGTGCGGCGGGCGTGGGCGGCTTCGGCGGGCGGCTGCGGGGGGCCGGCGAAGCCGTCGAGGCCCCGCAGGCGGTCCAGTTCCCCGAAGTCGGAGGCGCTGCCGATGTCCTCCAGGTCCCCGAGGCCGCCGAGCTCGCCGAGGTCGTCGAGGCCGTCGAGGTCCCCGACGCCGTCGAGAGCCTCGCCGGGGAGGGGGTCCGCGGAGGAGGGCAGCGCGTCGGCGCCGAAGGCCGGGGCCGCGGCCCCGCCCGGCCGGCCCGGGTCGTCCTGCCCGCCCGCCAGCGCCGCCAGCTGGGCGGCGGCCCGGTCCAGCAGCCGCTGCACGGCGGTGCGCACGGCCTCCGGTGCGAACCCGGCGGCCCGCCCGCCGGCCTCGCCCCCGGCGGTGAACTCCAGCGAGGTCCCGCCGTCGGCCGCAGCCAGCCGCAGCCCGACGGCCAGGGTGACGGTCCCGCTGCCGCGGATCTCGGTGCCCTCACCGGACACGGTGAAGTGGTCAGGGTCCTGCTCGGTGACGGTCAGGGTCCCGCGGTAGGTGACGGTGTTCGAGCCGACCTTGAGTCTCATCCGGGCCGGCAGCGGCTGCCCCGCCCCGCCGGCCCCGCCGGCCGCCTGCGCCTCCGGGGCCGCGTCCGGGGCCGCGTCCGGCTGGAGCCCCGGTACGCAGCGGGCCACCCGGGCGGGGTCGCGCAGCACGGCGCGGAGACGGTCTGCCGGGACCGGAACGAAAACCTGATGCTCCATGCGGTCGAGCCTACCGACGACACCCCCGCCGCACCCGGTCGGCGGGGCACCTGTTCCGTGTCCTGCCCGGGGCGGGTCCCCGGGGCGGCTCTCCCGGGCGGGTCGCGCCGGGGCGCGCCACGCGCACCGGTCACGCGCACCGGTCGTGCACACGGTCGCGCGCACCGGTCGTGCACACGGTCGCGCGTACGGTCACGAGTACCGCGGGTGCGGCAGCGTGGACGGCGGCAGCCCCGCCACCCGCATCCGCTCCGCATCGCGCGCCGCGTCCCGCAGGGACTGCGTGGTCAGGGAGCGCAGCCCCGGCGCGTCCCGGTCGACGCGCAGCTCCGGGGCCCGGTCGCGGCCCGCCAGGACGAAGCCCCAGTCCTGCGGCGGTGCGTCGGTCACCCCGGGGCTGCGGTCCGGGCCGGCGGCGAAGCCGGACAGGCGGCCGCCCACGTTGTAGGGGACGGTGCGCAGGCCGGCGGCGCGCAGGGTGGCCTCGACGGTCCAGTAGGTGTGCGGGCGGGTGGCCAGCGGGCCCGCGTGGACGACGATCCGCCCGCCGGGGGCGAGGGCGCGGGCGGCGAGCCCGTAGAACTCCTGCGAGTACAGCTTCGTACTGGGGGTGATGCCCGGGTCGGGGAGGTCGGAGACGATGACGTCGAAGCGGCGGTGGGCGGCCGGGCCGCGCAGCCAGCGGAACGCGTCCTGGGTGACGACGTCGAGGCGCGGGTCCTCGTGCGCGCGGCCGTTGAGCGCGGACAGCATCGGGTCGGTGCGGGCGAGGCGGACCACGCCGGGGTCGAGCTCGACGACGGTGACGGACGCGACGTCGCGGTGGCGCAGCACCTCGCGGGCGGCCAGCCCGTCGCCGCCGCCGAGGACGAGGACGCGGCGGTGCGGGCCGGTCATCGCGGGGTGGACGAGGGCCTCGTGGTAGCGGTACTCGTCGTAGCCGCTGACCCGCAGCCGGCCGTCGAGGAACAGGTCGAGGGAGCGGGGGGAGCCGGTGGCGGGGCCGGTCAGCACGAGTTCCTGTATCCCGGTCTGGCGGGCGACGCGCACCTCGCCGCCGTAGACGGCGCGCCGGGCGACCTGCTCGAAGTCGTCGGCGAGGGCGGTGGCGCAGCCGAGGGCGGCCAGGACGGCGGCGTTCGCGCAGACCAGCAGCCAGCGGGCGCGGCGGCTGAGGTCGCGGCGGAACAGCCACAGGACGAGGCCGGCACCGACGACGGCGTTGACGGTGCCGGTCAGCATGGCGCCGGTGAGCTGGCCGAGCACCGGCAGCAGCAGGAAGGGGAAGGCGAGACCGCCGACCAGGGCGCCCACGTAGTCGGCGGCGAACAGGTCGGCGACGGCGCCGCCCGCGTCCTGACGGCGGATCCGCTGGATGAGGACCATCAGCAGCGGGATCTCCGCGCCGATGAGCACGCCGATGAGGAAGGAGAAGGCGACGAGCGCGGGCCGGGACTCCCCCAACCAGGCGAAGCTCGCGTACAGCGCCATGGCCGAGAGCCCGCCGAGCAGCGCGAGGGCCGCCTCGATGACGGCGAATCCGAAGGCGGGCCGGTTCCGCAGCCGTTTGGCCAGCAGGGATCCGACGCCCATGGCGAAGACCATGACGGACAGGACGACGGAGGCCTGGGTGACGGAGTCGCCGATCAGGTAGGAGCCGAGGGCGAGCAGTTCCAGTTCGTAGACGAGACCGCAGGCGGCGCAGACGAACACGGTGGCCAGGACGAGGAGTCGGCCGGTCCGGGGCCGTACGGGAAGGGCGGCCGGGACGGTCTCCGTGCCCCGCGGCTCCGGAGCCGGGAGTACCCGGCGCGGGACGGAACGGTCGATCATGCAGCGAACCGTACGTCACCGCCCACACACTTCAGGTCACCCACATGGGTGTAAGTCCGGTTTCGCTCCGGCCAGTTGGCGCAACCTGTCGGCCGTGTGGGCGAGGCCGGCGCGCCGCGGCCGCCGGGCCCCCGGCCCGGTCACCGGGCGGCGGCCTCCCGGGGGCCGACGGGTGTGCCGGCGCGCACACCGACCCTCGTTCGGGTGGCCACCAACTGGCCTTCCTGCGGGTACGCGTGCCAGGTGCGCCAGCGGACCTGGCCCTCGTGGCGCTGGGCGAGCAGCGCGGTGAAGGCGTGCGGGCTGCCCGGAAAGGTTCCGGCCAATCCGTTCGGGTGATCCGCGACCAGCGCGAGGAGTTCCTGCGCCCGGCCCGCGAACGAGCCCTGCGACAGGGTCTCGACGCGCGCGGCGAACTCGTACTCCCAACCGCTCATCCGCTTCGCCACGCCGAGGGGCAGCGGCGTACGGCTGCCGGGCATGCAGGCGACCGTCTCCGAGCAGAGCACCGCGCCCTCCTCTAGGAGCACCTGGTGGGAGGCTCCGAGCAGGCGCAACTCCACCTTGGCACCCGCCAGTTCGAGGTTCAGCACGGCCAGGGCGGGCAGCCGGTCCCGACCCAGGGCCCAGGCGAGGTCGGCGGCACGCGTGTCGGTGTAGGTGGTCTGGAGGGTCGTGAGCATGAGTCGGCTCCGCAAACGCGCGAGGGAGAGGGGCCGGGCCCCGCCAGCGGTAGTCAACGGGTGGGGGGACACCGGCTCGGGTCCACAGGAAGTCCCGGGAAGGTCCGGGGACTGGTCTACTCAACCGAGGGAATCATGAAAGGCACGGCACTCACAGCGTTTTTACCCAACATGGTTGGGTTTACATCCCCGCGGGGGCTCCACAGTTCACGTGTTCACCGGCTCCGCCGAACGGGCCGGCCACAGGCCCCGGACTGGGGCTGGTCACAGGCCCGGACGCCCTCCGGGACACCGCGACGACAGGCCCGGACCGGCCCCGGCGTCAGCTGGAACCGCACCCCCCGCCGCCGCAGGACGACCCGCCGCCGCAGGAGACCGAAGAGCCGCAGCCGCCCCCGCCGCTGCTCCCGCCGTTGCCGGCCCACCAGCTGTTCCGGGAGCGGCGGCCCTTCTTGAGCGACACGGCGGACCCGGAGGAAGAGGAGGCGGCGGCACGGCTGCCGGCGACCGCCAGGATGACGACGACGCCGATGGCGAAGACGCCGAGCACGATGAAAAAGGCCAGGAGCATGGTCCTCGGACCCCCTTCTGTCTGACCCCGGTCCCCCGGGGAGCGGGACCCCCCGTCCCGCGTGCCAGGGGGATTCCCTCGCGCCATCGCGCCCAAAGCGCACTTGAGCAAGTCCAGAGGTTCCCCCCAGGATGACGACCATGAGCGCTCCCGCGGCCGGCCGCCGCCCCTACCTCAACCGCCGCCTGGCGTCCTTCGGCACGACGATCTTCGCGGAGATGTCGGCCCTGGCCGCTCGGACCGGGTCCATCAACCTCGGCCAGGGCTTCCCCGACACCGACGGCCCGGCACAGATCGCCGAGGCGGCCTCCCGTGCCGTGCTGGCGGGCCTGGGCAACCAGTACCCACCGGGCCCCGGCGTCCCGGAGCTGCGGGCCGCGATCGCCCGCCACCAGCAGCGGTTCTACGGCCTGTCCTACGATCCGGAGACGGAGGTGCTGGTCACGGCGGGCGCGACGGAGGCCATCGCGGCCTCCCTGCTGGCGCTGCTGGAACCGGGTGACGAGGTCGTCGCCCTGGAGCCGTACTACGACTCGTACGCGGCGTGCATCGCGATGGCCGGTGCCACCCGGGTGCCGGTGACGCTGCGCCCGCACGGCGGGGCGTTCGCCCTCGACCTCGACGAGCTGCGCGCCGCGGTCACCCCGCGCACCCGCCTGCTGCTGCTGAACAGCCCCCACAACCCGACGGGCACCGTGCTGGGCCCGGCCGAGCTGGCCGCCGTCGCCGAGCTGGCGGTCGAGCGGGACCTGCTGGTCGTCACCGACGAGGTGTACGAGCACCTGGTCTTCGACGGCGTCCACACCCCGCTGGCCTCGCTGCCCGGCATGCGGGAGCGCACGGTCACCATCTCCTCCGCCGGCAAGACGTTCTCGTTCACGGGCTGGAAGGTCGGCTGGATCACCGCCGTGCCGGAGCTCGTCACGGCGGTCCGCTCGGCCAAGCAGTTCCTGACCTTCGTCGCGTCGGGCCCGTTCCAGTACGCCATCGCCGAGGCCCTGGACCTGCCCGACGACTACTACGACGGCTTCCGGGCCGAGCTGGCCGCCAAGCGCGACCTCCTCTCCGAGGGCCTCGCCGCCGCCGGCTTCGAGGTCTTCCGCCCGCAGGGCACGTACTTCATCACCACCGACATCACCCCGCTGGGCGAGAAGGACGGCCTGGCCTTCTGCCGCGCCCTGCCGGAGCGGTGCGGGGTGGTCGCCATCCCGAACCAGGTCTTCTACGACGACCGGTCCGCGGGCGCCGCCCACGTCCGGTGGGCCTTCTGCAAGCGGACGGATGTTTTGGAGGAGGCGGTGGACCGCCTCGGTCGGCTGGCTCGCTGAGAGCAAGCCAGATGGACGTGCGGGCATAGGGCCCGGCCTTTCAGCCGGAGCCCGTGCCGCACGGGAACTACGAGTTACTCGGTGTCCTTGGGGTGTCGCGTGGACGCGTAGACCAGAATTACGGTCGACGTCTCGGGGCTGACCAGGTAGCGCACCGCGGCCGCCGCTCGTGACCTCGAACTCCCACTGCTCCAGCGCCGAGCCCTTCCACTCCTTGGTGGCGAGCCTCCCGCGTAGCTGGTGCTGACGGTTCCAGTTGTCACGCGACAGCGGGTTGGTGCGCAACGCCTCCAGGCATCGGTGGGCACTGGGCAGCGCCGCGCGGCACAGTTCCTCCCAGCCCGTCACCGCCTCCGTGGTCCCGAAGACCACGTTCCACCCGCTCAGGGGTGGGACGCTGACACGATCGCCCTTCTTCGGGCTCACCCTCCCACCTCGACCGGCCCCAGGTCATCCCCGTCGAGCGGACGCAGAGCTTCCTTGAGCTGCTCAGGATCAGCGTTGATACGAGCCGTCGCCCTCCAGGAGACGAGCGTACGGTGCACGGCCTCCCGGGCACCCAGCTCCGCCGCATCGGAAAGCGCTTCCAGAAGCTCCACGGTGAACGCGCGCATCTCTTCGTCATCGAGGTGCCTCACCCAGGGGAAGACCTCCGGGAGCGCCAGCAGGAGCGACCGGGCTCCGTCGTCGTGCTTCATCAGCGCGAGGAAGAGCCGGGACGCTGTCGTGAGGTTCTCCTCAGTGCGCTCCGCGTGCAGGGCGGTCGTCAGCACCATGTCGGGTGCGTCCCGATGCGTGACGCGCAGAGCACCGAGGGCGGCAGCCCGAGCGGCGACAGCCTTCGGGTTTCTCGACAGGTCGGTGAACGAAACCGACTCGGGCTCGGCTCCCAGGTAAGCAAGGCTCATACTCAGACTGTACTCAGATTACGTTCTGAGTGCCAGCTTTGAGTAGCTCTTCGGTGTTCATACCTTGCCCTTCTGCAAGCGGACGGAAGTCCTCCAGGAGGCGGTGGGCCGCCTCCGGCAGCTCGCGCGCTGAGCGGCGGGAGGTCTTCACCCGGGGTTCGGCCGCCGTTCGGCGGCGAGGGGCTGCGGGCGGGCCCCGGCGTGCCCGATGCTCTCCCCTGCACCACGGGGTCCGCTTGTCGGCAGCGCACGAGGGTCGGGGTTCATGACGGCGGCGTACAGGACGTCGGCGGCCGTGCGGCAGCCGGCCCCGGGGGTCGCCGGGGTGTCCGCGGCCGCGGTCGCGCTCGGGGTGTTCGCCGCGGTCCGGGCGGGCGGGGCGCTGGTGCTGTGCGCCGCGGCGTGGTGGGCCGGGCGCAGCCCGCTGCGGGTGCTGGGGGCCTCCTGGGACTCTGCCTGGTACCTCGGCATAGCCCGGCACGGCTACGGCCGCACCCAGATGTGGCCCGGCACCGGCCTGGTCCAGAGCGACCACGCCTTCTTCCCGCTGTACCCGGCGCTGGTGCGGCTGGCCGGCGGCGGGGAGTGGGCCGCCCTGCTGGTGGCGTGGACGGCGGCGGCGGTGGCCGCCGTCGGGGTGTACCGGGTCGGGGAGCTGGTGGCCGGGCGGCGCACCGGGGTGCTGCTGGTCGCGCTGTGGGCGGTGCTGCCGCATGCGGTGGTCCTGAGCCTCGCCTACACCGAGGCGCTGCTGGCCGCCCTCGCCGCCTGGTCCCTGTACGCCCTGCTGCGCGGCCGGTGGCTGGGGGCCGCGGGCCTCGCGGCGCTCGCCGGGCTGACCCGCCCGACGGGCGTCGCGGTCGCCGCGGCCGTGTCGGTCGCGGCCCTGCACGCGGTGCTCGTACGCCGGTCCCGCGCGCCGGAGGTGTGGGCGGCCGGGCTGCTGGCCCCGGCGGGCTGGCTGGCGTACGTGGCGGCCGTCGGGGTGGACCGGGGGGATCCGGCCGGCTATTTCGCGGTGCAGCGGGACTGGGGGTCCCGCTTCGACTTCGGCAGGGCCACGCTGGACACCCTCTGGCGCGTGCTGACCGGCGGGCCCGTGGCGCTCGCCACCACCGTGACGGCGGTCCTGCTGGGTGCGGCCCTGCTGTCCGCGGGGCTGCTGCTGGCGGACCGGGCACGGGCGTCCGACCGGCTGGCGGCGGACCGACCGGAGGCGGACCGGGCGCGGCCGGGGCCGGCGCTCCCCCGGTCCCTGCCCCTCCCGCTCCCGCTACCGCTGCTCGTGTACACCGCGGTCCTGCTCGTGATCGCGGTGGGCGGCGCCGGCTACTTCGAGTCGAAGCCGCGCTTCCTGCTGCCGGCGTTCCCGCTGCTGCTGCCGCTCGCCGCCGCAATGGCGCGAGCCCGGCCGCGCTCCGCGGTGCTGGTGACCGCGGGGCTGGCCGGGCTCTCGTACGGCTACGGGGTGTACCTCCTGGTGATTGCCAGGATGCCGCCCTGAGTGCGGGCGGGGACGGGACTAGTCGTCCTCGCCGTCCTTGTCCTCGCCGCCCTCGGTGGAGTCGAGGTCCTTCTCCAGGCCGAGCTGCTCCACGAGCCACTTGTCGAACTCGATGGACGCACGGACCCAGCTGACCGTGGAGGACACGAAGTGCTCCAGGCTGACGCCGGTGCCGATCAGCATCTGTGCCTCGCCGATCAGGCGGACGGAGCCGTCGTCGTGGGTGTGGCTGTAGACCTTCGGCCACAGGGTGCGGCGGTTCCAGTCGTCGATGGACTCCAGCAGCTGCGGCTTGTCCTCGATGGCGTGGGGGCGGTCGTAGAAGGTCCGGACGGAGAAGACCTGCTGCTCGTTCTCGCCGCGGAACATGAAGTACGTGCGGAACTCCTCCCACGGCGCCGCGAGGTCACCCTCGTCGTCGACGACGTACTTGAGCTCCATCTGCTCCAGCAGCTGCTTGACCAGATCCTGGTCGGGGACCACGGGGCCCGCCGGTCCTGTGGCCTGCGGTTCGGGCTGCTGCCCTCCGAAATTCGGAATCGAGGCCGGGTCGATGCTCACCGTGTTCTTCCCTTCGTGCGGATGTTGTCATCCTCCCCCATTCCTCCTACCCCGTGTCCAGCCCCACACGTACGATCCGCTCCGAGCGGACACGGGCACGTCCCCCGGCAGGGGAACACGCGGACGCCCGCGGGGGCTGGCCGGGGGGGTCTGGGGGGGTGCCCGGGGGGCGTATGTGGGGGTTTCCTACGTTGGGTGGGTAG
>NZ_JBHXTC010000104.1:0-11083 GCF_042677605.1 Streptomyces sp. NPDC127106
ATCATGAGTCCTCTTCGTTGAGGGCCGGAAGGTGATGCGGCGCGAGTGCGCCGGTGCGCGTTCACTCAACCGGCGCTGAGGGCCGAACACGCATGCGCGCCCCCACGAATGTCACGCACGGAAAGATGTTCGATGCAGACAGTAATGCGCGACCAGGTGTCAAATGGGGAATGACCTGCCCTTTTGGGCCACACTTCATGACATGACACCGACAGGATGTCTAACCGGAGTGGCGCACCTCACAAACGGGGGGCAAGGGTTCACTGTCTGTTTCCCGCCAAGGCGTGGCCGATTCCGTCACCCGTACGCACTGCACGCCTGAAGTGGGACGCCCTGTACAGCGCATTGAAGCGCCGCAATCGAGCGGAGCCGGCGCACCGTCCGAAACGACGTCGGGTTCGGGAAATGCGCGGCGGCTGAGCTCGCACGGCGGTCGCTTTGCCCCGCCGCGCTCCCCAGTCTCAGTCCACGACGTACGCCTTCTCCATCACCATGAAGGGCGCGTCGGCCAGGCCCTTGATGTACGGACCGCGCCAGAGCACACGGTGCTCCTGAATGCTGGGGTACCACTGCCGGACCTTGTGCATCCGTACCGTCCAACGGTGGTGGTACACCCGGCTCGTCCCTCCGCTCTCGGACGCGCGCTGCGCGGACAACTGCGCCCCCACTCCTCGTCGACCAGATCGACCAGGAGGTGCCCGGCCGTACGGGCGGCTTCTTCCAGCGCGGCGCGGACGGCCTCGGTGACCAGTTCCAGCCGGGTCAGATCGCGCACCGCGCCAGGACGTGGGTGGAGTCTGTGCGCTGGGTGGTGCGCTCGCGTACGAAGCCGGCCTCCTTCAGGCGTGCGAGTGCGAGGTCGAGGAGGCGGTCGGCGCGGTCGTCCCGGGTGAGGCGCTCGCGGAAGTCGGCCAGCACGCTGTGGTGGAAGGCTGGGTCGTCCAGCTCCATGGCCAGGGCGTACTTGAAATCGATGCGGCAGCGAACCGCCTCGGCCGCCTGCCGGTCCGACAGGCCGAGCAGGAACTGCAGCACAAGACGATGGCCAGCTGGGCGGGTGAGATGCCGGGGCGGCCGTCGCGCGGGTACCAGTCGGCGAAGTCCTCGTCGCACCACAACCCGTCGAGGCGGTCTCTTACCCACATCGCTGTCGTACCGCCCAGGTTGCTCGCCCGCGCCATCTGCACGGTCAGAGAAGGGACTTGCTCACCAGAACGGGCACGCAGTGACAACAGGCACCTCGACAACCGCATCAGCCTTCGGAACTGCCCTGAACATGCCCGCAGATCACGCTGCCGCGCCGGGAGATTCCAAGATCCCCGACAGAGTCAAGCTAGGCCCCGCTCTCGGCGGTCTCTCTGGCCGGAGGGGCGGAGACGACGACGGGGACGCCGAAGGACAGGAAGTCCGTCACCACGGTGGTGGCGCCCGCTGTCTGGGACAGCCGCACGGGCACGCCTTTGCCGTCCACCCAGACCTCGGCCACCATGTCGACACCGTTCGGGACCACGCCGTGCCAGGGCCTCTCGGCGTCCTGATGTAGCTTCCCCAGCGGGATGGTCGCCTTGTAGCGGGTGGCCGACCTGCCGTTCACATCTTGTTCGCCGACCCGGGCGACGTCCTTCGCCGACGTGAGGGCCGTGATCGCGGAGACGGCGTTCTCCGGCCCGCCGAGGGCCTCCGCGTCGGACGCCTCCCTCACCTCCGCGGCCTTGACCTTCAACCAGCGCTTGCCCTCAGGGTCGTCCTCGGTCTCGTAGAAGTACGAGTCCTGGACCAGGCGCACGGCGGCGGTGCCTCCCTTGCCGGCTTCCTCCAGCGCTGAACCGGCCGGCTTCCGAGCCTCCATGGTGTACCCGTTGGCCCACGAGTAGGCGCCCTTGATCTCCACCGGCCGGCCGCCGGTGTGTGGCGACGTCACCCGTACGCTGACCTCGGCCGCCCCTGCCTTCGCCACGGCGTCAGCCGTCTTCCCAAGGGGCCCGGCGGCGTCCGACTCCGCGGAACACCCCGCCACCCCCGCCCCCGCGAGCACCAGCGCCGCGAGACCACGCACAGCCCGCCCTGCCTTCACAACCCCACCCCTGCCGTCAAACGGTCGACCACTTGCTGATCATGCACCCACTGTCATGAACGGACCAAATAGAGCGCCCGGCGCCCCCTGGGTGGCGCTCAGCAGCCGCCCGTCGCGTCGCGCGGCCAGCGGGTCGGCCCGTAGAGAGCTTCTGGACGGCTTCGATGTCCACAGCGGAGAGTTCGCGCCTTCCGTCGCCGCCGGAGGCGGTCATCACGGAGTCGGTGTCGGTAGTCGTGTGGCCCAGGCTCAGGGCAGGGCCGATCTCGTGCACCGCGGCGGCCTGGAAGCGGTGAGCAGGCCGGGCCTGTTCGTCCACGTGGGGGCTCGTTGAAATGGACGTCGCCGGCGAAGGATTCCGGTGCCGCCGCGGACGGCGCGGCCAGGCATGCCCGAGCACCAACGGGTTGTCGCCGAAGGGCGGCGTACCGAGGAAGGCGGGCGGATCGCCGTCCTCGCGGACGAGGAAGCCGACGAGATGTCCACGCGGTACCGCCGCGTGAGCGCCTGCACGGCCCGCCCCTGTGTACGGTCGAAGGCCGGTCCGAAGCGGACGGCCAGGGCGAGCGCCTGCACGGCACCGCTCACCGCGAGCGGCGGGGACCGTGCGTGAACGTCAGCGACGTCACCGCGGCCCAGGTGGCGAAGGCCTGCGAGACCGCGGGCGTCACCTGTGCCGGTGACAGATCGGAGTTGCGGCGCATGAACCCGTAGGTCAGGTCCGTGCGCGGCCAGGCTCGGATCGTGGGCACGGCCCGGGGCACCGCCGTCGTGCCGGGCAACAGGTCCGGCACCCCGCAGCGCGCCGGCGCAGCTGCGCCAGGGTGTGCTCGCCCGCCTCGCCGTCGGGTTCGAGCCCGAAGAACTCCTGGTTTACCGGCGCACTGCGTCGCCCCGCAGCTCGTCGTAGTGGTCGGCGCGCGGAGTGCGGCGGGTACCCCAACTGCGCAAGTAGGCGTACAGCGCCGCGACCTCGGGGCCGTGATCGCCCCTCTTCAGGGGCTGCAGCGGAGCCTTCAGCATCCGCGCCTCCCGGAGGCGGTGCGGTCGGCCGCCACACGAAGAACGGGCTCGGCCTCGGCCTCACGGGAGCGACGACCACGCGCCTGGCCCCCGCTCTGCAGCCGGGGGATCACCGCGGAGTGGTGCTGGCTCCACCCTATGAGCCACCCGAGCCGGCGCGACTCCGTGGCAGGGCAACACCGCCCGCTCACCCCCCGCCTACGCCCACTCCTCGTCCTCCCACTCCTCGTCGTCCCAGTCCTCCTCGTACTCCGCCTCGACGTAGGCGAGCGGCTCGGCCACCCACCCCGCGGCAAGCACGAGCCGGGAGGACCGCTGCACGGCGAGAAAGCCGAACGGCCGGTCGAACCGGACCTCGATGGTCCGTACACGGTACGGAGGCGGCGGCAGCAAGCCGCTGCCCGCCGCCACGCCGAAGGCGGTGACGGCGGCCGCCTCGAACCCCTTCGCGTGGAACCGCGCCATGGCCGACTGGCTGCCCGACTCGATGAGGAGCGGGTCGCGGCTGACCCCGGGGAAGTGTCCGGCGGCCGCGCGCGTGCGGGCCGTCTCCAGGCCGAACAGCCCGGCGTGTTCCAGGAGGTCGTGCTCGGCGTCGACGGAGAAGGCGACCGTGTCGACGCTCAGCCGCGGCTCGGGCCGGTACGCCGCCCCGACGCCGACCCGGAGTCCCGGTCCGGGCGTGCCCTCGGGCAGGGAGAAGCCGTCCACCCACGGCACGGCGCGGGTCGCGGCGGCGATGCCGCCGGCCAGCACCCGCCCGGCCGCGGCGTCCGGGGCGCCGAGAACGAGGTGGACGTCCACCCCTGCGTCGCCTACCACCTCCAGCACGGTGACGGGCCCGGCGGGCGTCCCCGCCACCCGGACGCGGTGCAGCAGCGAGGTCGTACGGAGCAGCCGCAGGACCTCCCGGCCGGCCCACGGACCCTCCGGGATGGTTCCCGGCCACTCCCGGAACGGCCGTATCCAGCGGAGCCGCAGCGCCAGGGCGGACGCCAGGACCAGCCTGGTGTGCTCGGTCAGCTGCACCGGCATCCGCTCGATGAGGCCGCCCGTCCGCGCGGACGCCCACTCGTCGAGCAGCTTGCGGTCGGCGGCCCGGTCGCCGGTGAGCCCACCCCGGGCCCCCTCGGGCAGCCGGGCCGCCCACTCCGGATCGAGCGGCAGGTCCGCCCGCGCCCACAACCCGGCGGCGGCCTCCAGACCCCGTACGCGCCCCAGCGCCGCCAGCAGCTCCCGGGCCGCAGCCGAGGCCCCGTCCGCGGGTATGCCGAGCGCCCCGGCCAGTTCCGCCCGGGCCGGGCCGCCCGCCCCGTCCGCCAGCAGGGCCAGGAGCGGCCAGACCCCGGCGGCGGTCAGCACGGTTCCGGTACGCCCGTCGGGCGCGACCGCGGCTTCGGCCCAGCGGCTGGTCAGCCGGTTGACCGCACGGACCGTCGAATTCCTCGCACTCATGCGCGGAGCCTACGGGGAGGCCGTCGTCGCCCCGCAACGGTTTTCCGCCCTCCGGCACCGCCGGCCGACGGGCGGCTCCGGCTCCGTCGTTTGGCGGCCTGCCGTACCTGGTCGTACACGACAACTGCTCAAGGTGCCGTGCCACCCACGAATCCAGGTCGGCCGGAGCGTCCATGCTCAGGGCCGCCCAGCCGGTGAGCCACCGCCCGGCCAGTTCCGTGATCGGCCGGGCGCCGGACAGCGGTGACGGGGTCAGAGCGCGCCCGGCTCGCCCCACGGCTTCCACCGCCCGCACGGTGTCCTCGGCGCCGGGAGCGAGGACCGGCATCGTGCCAGGGATGTCCTCCAGGCACAGCCACCACCAGCCCCCGCTCTCCTCAGGTGCCGACCACCACAACACCCCAGGGCCCACCCCTTCGGGAAGCAACCCGGGTGACGGTGACTTCGGCGGCGTACTGCGGCGCGAACGGGATGCCCGGCATCCATGCCCTTGAGAAACACACGCCGTCCATCCTCAAGGAGCATGCGGGAAGCCACCCCGGGAGTGAACCCACCCGTCTTCCCCTCGGCTTGAAGCACCAAGACCTCGAGACGGGACTCGACGTACGCGCGAACATCGGAAGGTAGGGACACCCACTCCGGCCGGACAGAAGTAGCAGCCACCGACGCCTCTCAGGAAGTCGAGGTGCCCGTACGGTAGCGCTCCGGCCACGCCGAGCGCGCCCGGGCTTCCTCCAGCGGGTCTCGTACAGAACCCGGTGGCGCCCGAACGTGCATCCGGCGCTTCCATGAAAAGCCGTAGTCGGCGCTGTTCTCGGGCGTGGGCTGGTCGGCAAGCGGGGCGACGGCTGTCACTGGCGGTACACCATGACCGCACTTTCCTGCTGACATCACGGTGCGTTGGAGTCGTCTGCCTGACTCCGCTGAGGGGCTGAGTCGTTCCTGGAGAAGGGGTGCAGGCTCAGGAGATCCCTGGCTGCCCTTCCCCGCATGCTGCTGGGGCAGATCAGCACGATCATCACCAGCAGGACGTAGGAGCCTGCCATGGTGCAGGCGAGGATGAGAGCGGCGCAGCTGCCGCTGTGAAGGAGATCGTAGATAGACATCGGATCGCGCGCCGAGTCGGAGGGGAGCGACCGGGCGCCAGGGCGCTCGCGG
Organism: Streptomyces sp. NPDC127106; assembly: GCF_042677605.1. Lineage (NCBI taxonomy): Bacteria > Bacillati > Actinomycetota > Actinomycetes > Kitasatosporales > Streptomycetaceae > Streptomyces > Streptomyces sp. NPDC127106. The sequence continues at coordinate 5,711 of NZ_JBHXTC010000104.1, forward strand.
TCACGCGGACGGGCCAAAGGCGCTCGTTCGGTGTGAGAGTCACGGGAGGCTCCTTGAGTAGGAACGGGATGGGGCGGGTAAGTGGGCGACGCGCAGCCAGGCTGCACATCAATGACTTCATTGCGCCTGAACCACAGGACGGGGTCATGTCACGGAAACTCGTGACTTGACAGGCGCGCGGAACAGGAGGGGTGCGATCAGGAGAGTCGTGCGGCCGACGTGCAAGGGCCCTTCCTTCCGTCCGGCCCGCCGATCGTTTCCGGGCCTTCGCACCCAGCCATGGCCGTCTTCCGGTGGGACATTGAGAATGTGATCTCGGCAGGGCTGGAAGCGTCCACGTTCCGCGGGGCATGACAGCGCGCGAAGTGTACAGTTCTGTACATGAGTGAGACTCTGCCGATCACCGAGGCGCGGGCGAAGTTCGGCTCGCTGGTCCGCCGCGCGTCCCACGCGCGGGAACGCATCACGATCACCGACCACGGCCAGCCGGCGGCCGTGCTCATCAACCCCCAGGAGCTCGCCGACCTCGAGGATGCCCTGGCCCTGGCCCTGTACCGGGAGCGCCAGTCCGCCGGCGCCGCGCGAGCCATCGCGCATGACGACGTCCGCGCCCGCCTCGGTCTGGAGCGTGGGTGACGTACGCGATCGTCTGGGACGAGACCGCCATCGACGCGGCCGCCCGGTTTCTCAAGGACGACCCCGTCGGGCTGCGGCAGCTGATGGACGCGGTCGACCTCCTTGCCGACCAGCCTCGGCCTGAGGGCAGCACCCCTTACGGCTCCCCGGATCTGCGTCGGATGCACGTCGGGCTCTACCGGGTCCTGTATGAGATCACCGAGGTCACCGTCACCATCGTGGTCATCCACATCGGCCGCCTTGGCTGACACGGCGTAGGGCTGGACCGATCGAGGTCCGGCCCTACGCCATATCCATCCGGAAGCGTGCCCGACCGCCACAGGGCTGATTCAAAGTCGTGGTGATCTTGTGGGGTGCCTGGTCACAGGGGCGTGACGATCGGTTCGGGGACCACGACGGATGCAACGAAGCTCCGGTTGAAGACGGATGACCTTGCCAAGTCGCCGTTCTCAGCCGGAGCTTCGATGTGCCGTCAGTCTGCCACCGTCTGCTTGATCAAGTCGCCGTCGCGTCAGCATCGTGTGCTGCCGTCGCTCGTGGACCGGCTGGCGGTGCTGCCCGATCCGCGCCGGCGGCGTGGAGTGCGTCACCCGTTCGTGACGGTGTTGCTGGTCGCGGCGTGCGCGGTGACAGCCGGTGCCCGCTCGTGGGCGGCGATCGGTCAGTGGTCCAGGGCGGCGCCGCAGGACACCCTGGCCCGGCTCGGCGCTCGCACTGCCGGGGCACTTCGGGTGTGTGTCGCGCCGTCGCTGTCCACCATCCGCCGGGTCGTGATCGCGGTGTGTCCGGGCGGATTGGCAGACCTGACCGGCCAGGACCCTGCCGGGGCCGACACCGTTGCGGTGGACGGAAAGTGTGCCCGCGGCTCGCGTCACGGTGCCGTCCCGGCCATGCACCTGCTGGCCGTGATGACCGGCGACGGACGCACCGTCAGCCAGTTGCCCGTGCCGGACAAGACGAACGAGATCACCTGCTTCGCCGCCCTGCTTGCGCCGTTCGACCTGCGTGATGTCGTGGTGACCGCCGATGCCCTGCACACCCAGACCGCTCACGTCCGCTTCCTCGTCGAGCAGAAGCAGGCGCACTTCCTCTTCCTGGTCAAGGCCAATCAGCCCGTCCTGTTCGCCGCCCTGCGCTCACTGCCCTGGAAGGAGGTGACTGCGCGTCGCTACGACCGCGAGGCCGGACACGGCCGCCGGGAGACGAGAGCCACCCGGGTACTGACCGTCACCGGCCTGGGTCTGGACTTCCCCCACGCCGTCCAGGCCGCCCGGATCCTGCGCTACCGCGTCGACACCGCGAGCGGCAAGTGCACCCGCGAGACCGTCTACGCGATCACGGACCTGACCTCGGCCGAAGCCTCCCCGCAGCGGATCTCCCAGCTGGCCCGGTCACAGTGGACGATCGAGAACCGACTCCACTACGTCCGGGACACCACCTTCGCCGAGGACGCCTCGAAGATCCGCACCGGCCACGGACCGGCGAACCTGGCCACCTTCCGCAACCTCGCGATCAACGCACTCCGGGACGCTGGGCACCGCAACATCGCCGCTGGACTCCGCGAGGCGTCCTACGAGCCCTTCACCCGTCCACTCAAGCTCCTGGGCATCAGCTGACCAGCACCACAACAAGATCACCGCGACTTTGAATCAGCCCTGGGCCAGGCGGGCATCGAGGGTTTCCAGCATCCCCGAGAGTCGCAGCGACTTCAGCGACTCACGCAGGGCAGAATCCATCACGCTCATCAGATGCTTCCCTCAACTTCGCCGTGGACCTGGTCGTCGTGGAGCTCATCCGCCGTCTCGAACGGGGCGACGGAGGCGAACAGCCGCTTGGGCCCGTGGAGGAAGGCCGCGGCTCCCGCGTCCCCGCTAAATTCGGGCTCCGGATCGGTCTCGGTGCCGGCGATCAGGATGCCCTTGATGGTCCGGTAGGACGGATCTCCGACCGTGATGGCCCTCGCGCAGGCGGCCTCTAGCCTCGCGTCGCCGTACTTCTTCTTCAGGCCGAGGATCCCCTGGGCGGCGCGGAGCCGGTAGAGCGCGTTGACCTCCAGCAACTGGTCGACGACGGTCCGGCAGGCGTCCCCGACCTCTGATGCCTGGGTCCGGCACCAGATCGGCGTGCGCATCTGGAAGGCGATCTTTTCCGGTGGGTAGTCGGTCCTGTCGGTTCGTTTTCCCTGCTCAAGTGCCACGTGGGTCTTGACCAGGTCGCCGTCGAGGAAGACCTGGACCATCGTGGCGGTCGAGCGGACATCGACCCGGCGGCCGATCAGTTTCCAGGGAACCGAGTAGAGAGTGCGTCCGACCTTGACGTGGATGTCCGGCCCGACCACCGCCGTCGACCAGCGGGCCAGCACGAAAGGCGTGGGCGGTAGCGGCAGCAAGGTCTCGGCCTCGACGGCCTCGAACACCGCCATGGGTGCGGCTCCCTGCAGCGGCCGGCACTGGCGTCGGCCCGCCACCTTCTGGCTCCAGGTCACAGCCTCGGCCTGCATGTGCTCGATCGAGGTGAACTCCCGACCCCGCCAGAACGAGTCCCGGATGTAGGGCATCGGCCGCTCGACCCGCGGCTTGTCCTTGGGCCGGGCAGCACGGGCCGGATCCACCAAGGCGCCGTAGTGGGTGGCGAGCTCGGCATACGCCTTGTTGATCTTCGGATCGTAGAGATCAGGCTTGTCGACCCCGGTCCGCAGGTTGTCCGGCACTAGCCGGCGCGGGACGCCCCCGAAGTAGCGGAAGGCGGCGACGTGGGCCTCGGTCCAGGCGTGCTGGTGCAGGTAGAGGACCGGGCGGACGAACATGTGCCGCGAGCACGGCAGCACCATCACGAAGGCCCAGATCCGGTGCCGCTTGCCGGTCTTCGGATTGGTCCACTGGCCCAGGTGGCCGTAGTCGATCTGAGCCTCCGAGCCCGGCTCGACGTCATCGCGCAAGACGGTGACCTGCGACCTTGTCGTCTCGTCCGGGAGCGTGGCATGCACCCAGCGGCGGAACGAGGAGATCGACACGTCCAGCTTGTGCTCGTCCCGGAGCCGCTGGTGGATCGTGGAGACGGTCACCGTCCCCAGCAGATTCTTGATGTAGTCGCGATGCTGGTCGATCTCCGGCCACGTGATCTGCCGCAGCCGCCGGTCAGCGAGTTCGGGAAACCAGCCCTTGATCAGCTTGCCCCAGTCGGCCTCACGCATCGGCGGCCCGCCCGGCGTGATCCCGGACGCCTCCGCCGGCTCCAGGTACTTCCTGATCGTCTTGCGATCCACTCCCAGCGACGCAGCCAGCTCGCTCTTCGAGCGGCCCGCGTACCAGTGGACGTAGATCTCGGTGATGTCGACCACGACGAACGTTCTCCTTGCCATCCGGGCTGACCATCGGCCTTCCGAACCACAGGCCCAGGGCCGCCCACACGCCTCCGCGATGACCAGGTCCCTCGATCCCGAACTCCGTCGTACCCATGGCCAATTAGGAGAAGTCGGGATGAGGAATTACATGACGCTCAAACCACCCGAGATGGGGAAAAACGTGAACGCTCACACACATACAATTTCACCCAAACGGCGTCGGTGTGAGCTTCCACCGCCTTGACCAGCAGGTCCCAGGGCACGCTGTCGAAGAACTTGGTGATGTCGAACTCCACCACCCAGTCCCGCTTCCAGCAGCGCTCCCGGCACTTTCCCACCGCGTCTAAGGCGGACCGTCCGGGCCGGTATCCGTAGCTGTCAGGGTGGAAAATCGGATCCACCCTTCGCATCAGATGCCGGGCCACCACGGTCTGGGCCACGCGATCGGCGACAGCTGGAATGCCAAGCATTCTCGTGCCGCCGCCATGCGGCTTAGGGATCTCCACCGCACGCACCGGAGGTGGGAAGTACGGCCCGACGACATTCGGTTCCAGACCTTGTACAGATTGTCTTTCAGGTCCTTCTCGAAGTCCTCGATACTCTGCCCATCCACACCGGGTGCACGCTTGTTAGCCCTGACTTCCTCCCATGCCTTTTTGACCTCCCACTTGGAGATATCAAACGGCTTGATCTGAGACTTCAACTGGCCCATCGCACTCCTCCCGGACGCAGTCCGGTTGATGTGATCAACACAGTCACGAACGACCCGGCCTCTTCGCTCCACCCCCGTTACAGGGGCTTCGTCACTACTACGAGCCGGTCCGCCAGCAGGCCCCGCGTCGGTACTCGACCCCTTGCGGTGTCCGCCACTTGGGGCACTCCCTCTCCCCCGCGACATGGCGGGGCGTGTCGGGACCTGCCTTCTCCTGTTCCATGCGAAAGCAGCAGACTGGACTCGCGTCGCCTACATGCCGGACACCACCTGGCCAATAGACGGGCACCCGCCAGGCTCATCCCGGGATTCTGGTCACACCCCGGTTTCGATGCCACCTTAATCTTTTTCGACACGTCAGCAGCGATTCACTTGCGTTCGCCTTTCCAGTCCCCACCTGACGCCTCTCACGACGCCTTTTCCTCATCGCTCACCACGACGGTCTTCAGCCAGCGCAGCATGAGGCGGTTTGGAGCCTCCCCCCGCAGGGCGACTCCGAAGGGCCAAACCTTCATCTCTCGCACAGCACCATTCCCAGAAGTTGTCCTACTACCAACTCCCTTTCATGTTCAGGACACAAGACCAGTAAGATCCATCTTGCGGCCGATAGGCGCTGCCGCCCGCTGGCGTTCGTCCTCACGCCCGGACAGGCCGGCGACAGCCCGCAGTTCGTTCCGGTCCT
>NZ_JBHXTC010000105.1:0-10686 GCF_042677605.1 Streptomyces sp. NPDC127106
GTGGGCTGGTATAGCGGTTTTGGCGTCTCTGTGTCGGCGGCCCCCCCGGGCCCCGGGGCCCGCGGGGCGGGGCCCCCCGCCCCCGAGATGGGCACGGCCGCCTGATGCGCACATGACGAATGCATGATCGACCGGATGTCCGCACACCGCCCCGGCCGCAACCGCGCCACCCGGCCCTACGCTGTCCCCATGGCCCTGAGCGATCCCCTGCCACCTGCGAGCGCCTCGCACCTGCGCACTCCCGACGGTGCCCGGCTGGCCGAGGCGGCGTCGGTCTTCGCGCTGCTCTCCGACCCCACGCGCCTGCACCTGCTGTGGCTGCTCGCCCAGGACGAGTCCGACGTCGGCACGCTCGCCGAGCAGTGCGCCGCCTCGCGCACCGCGGTCAGCCAGCACCTGGCCAAGCTGCGGCTGGCCCAGCTGGTGGAGTCCCGCAAGGAGGGGCGCCACGTCCACTACCGGCTCCGCGACGGCCACCTGCGCCGCCTGGTCCTGGAGGCGCTGAGCCACGCCGACCACCGGGTGAGCGGAGAAGCACCCCACGACTGACCGCCGCCGTGGGAGGCTGGGGCCCATGCCGTCCCGAGGTGTGGTACCCGAGCTGCCCGAGATGCCCGAGCTGGTGCAGCTGACGACCCCGGCGGCCGTGCCGCCGGGCACCGCACGACAGCTGACGGACTGCTGGACGGCCGTGGTCAACGCGGGCGGGGCGGTGATCGCCCCCGAGCTGCCGATGCCGCCCCTGGCCGCGGCCGACGTCGCACCCGCGGTGGACCGACTGGTCCGCGCACTCGATCCGGCCCGGTGCCGGATCCTCCTCGCCGTCAGCGGCGGGTTCCTGTCCGGCTGGCTGGTTCTGCGCCATGACCCGCACCCGCTGGTGGCCCACTGCGGGGTGGTCAACCACCTGCAGACCCTCCCCGGGTTGCGTGGCCGCGGCATCGGCAGTGCCCTGATGACCGGCGTGGCCGGGATCGCGCGCGACGAGCTGGGCCTGGAACGACTGCAGCTCAGCGCCCGGTCCGGGGGCGGGCTGGAGGAGTTCTACCGGCGGCTGGGGTGGGTGGAGGTGGGCCGGTGGCCTGGTGCGCTGCGAGTGGCGCCCGGGGACGACCGGGACGACGTCCTGATGAGCCTCGCCCTCTGAAACGGCCGTCCTGATCCGGCCAACCGCCCCCGTGTGCTCCCACGCCCCCTTCAGCTGCGGCAGACGGGGAGCGATGATGGGCGGAGCCGTACGAGTGATCGCGGATGCGGGTCCGCATGCGTCGTCGGGGAGGGACGGCCGGGATGAGCGACGCCCCTATGTACCTGGAACCGCGGCTCACCTCGGGCCCTGCGGCCCTGCTGCGCTCCGGGCCGTTCCTGCACGGCCTCGTGGACGCGCTCGGGTCGCCCCTGAACGTCGTCCTGCCCGAGGAGCTCGAACGCAACGAGGAGGCGTTCGCCGAGGTCATGCGCCGGCACCGGCTGCCCGGCCGGATCTGGTTCGCCCACAAGGCCACCGGCTCCAGCGCCCTGGTCCGCCACGCGGCCGCCACCGGCGCCGGGCTGGACGCCGCCTCCGTGGAAGAGCTCCAGCACGCCCTCGGGGCCGGCTTCACCGGCGACCGCATCATGGCGACCGGGCCGAAGGACCCCGCCTTCCTGTGGCTCGCCGCCCGCTGCGGGGCGATCGTGAACGCCGACGGGCCGGGCGAACTCGCCGAGGCCGCCCGACTGGTGCGCACGTACGGCCTGCCCCGGCTGCGCGTCGTGCTGCGCCTGTCGGAGTTCGGCGCGGCCGGCCCCCGCACCCTGTCCCGGCCCACCCGCTTCGGCACCCCCGAACGGAACCTGGCCCGGCTGCTCGACCTGCTCGACACCCTGCGGGACGCCCTGGAGCCCGTCGGCGTCGGCTACCACCTGGACACCACCAGCACGGACGAGAAGGCCGTCGCCCTGGAGGGCTGTCTGCGGGCCGTGGACGAGCTGCGGCTGCGGGGCTTCCAGCCCCGGGCCATCGACGTCGGCGGCGGCTTCGGCATCAGCTACCTCGCGCACGCCGCCCAGTGGGAGCGCTGGACGACCGCCCTCACCGAGGCCGTGCTCGGCCGGCGCGGCCCCCTGGCCTGGGGCGGGTACGGGTACGGCCTGCGGGTGGAGAACGGCGTCCTCAAGGGCGCGCCCGCCCTGTACCCCGCGTACCGGCCGGCCGCCGGCGCCGCCTACCTCGACGAGCTGCTCTCCCTCCCGGCCCCGGGGCTGGGGCGCCCGCTGGGCACGCTGCTGCTGGAGAGCCTGTGCGACCTGTACGCCGAACCCGGCCGCGCCCTCGTCGACCAGTGCGGGCTGACCCTCGGCCGGGTCATGGAGGTCCGCGAGGACGCCGGGGGCCCGCCGCGGGTGCGGCTCGCGCTGAACGCCGGCGACGTCGGCCTGGAGGAGCACGGCGTGCTCGTGGACCCGGTCCTCGTCCCCCGCGACGGCGGCCCGCCCGCCGCCGACGCAGCCGGTCCCGTCGGCGTGCACCTCATGGGCAGCCTCTGCCTGGAGGCCGACCTGATCACCCGGCGGACCGTCTTCCTGCCCCGCCGGCCCCGCCCGGGCGACCTGCTCGCCTTCCCCAACACCGCCGGGTACTGCATGGACTTCACCGCCACCCGGGCCCAACGCCAGCCCGTGGCCCGCAAGGTGGCCGTCAGAGCCGCCGGATCCGGCACCGCAGCCGACGACGCCGGAGGGGAGGGCGGAGCCTGGCGCTGGTGCCTCGACGAGCAGTACTGGCCGGTCACGGAAACGGGGGGATCAGGCACATGAGGTACGACAGCATCACCGACGCCATCGGCAACACCCCGCTGGTGCGCATCGATCCGGACGTGCACGGACTGCGGAACATCGATCTCTACGCCAAGCTGGAGATGCTCAACCCGTTCGGCTCACTGAAGGACCGACCCGCCTGGAACATGGTCCGCGAGCGGCTGGCCGGTGCCGCGGCCGGCGGCGAGACGGTGGTCGAACTGTCCAGCGGGAACACCGCCAAGGCCCTGGCCCTGATCGCGGGCCTGCACGGGCTGCGGTTCAAGAGCGTCACCAACCGCATGCGCGTCCCGGAGATCAAGGACCTGCTGCTCCTGCTGGGCGCGGAGATCGAGGAGCTGCCCGGGCAGAGCGAATGCCTGGACCCGACGGACACCGCCGACCCGCTGACCCTGTTCCACCGGGAGCTCAGCCTCCCCGGGAGCGCGCACCTCCACACGGACCAGTACTTCAACCCGCTGAACGCCGAGGCCCACGCGCAGGGCACCGGCCCGGAGATCATCGCCGATCTGGACGGCCGCGCCCCCGACTGGTTCATCGCCTGCGTGGGCACCGCCGGCTCCTCCACCGGCGTCGCCCGGGCGCTGCGCGCCCACGACCCGGCCGTGCGGGTGGTCGGGCTCGTCGGCGCGAAGTCGGACTTCATCCCGGGCATCCGCACCGCCGACGAGGTGCAGGAGGTGGGCCTGTTCGACCCGACCGCGTACGACGCGATCGAGGCGGTGAGCGCGGACGAGGCCCTCGACGGGATGCTGGTCCTGCTGCGCCGCTGCGGGCTGCTCTCCGGCCCGACCGGCGGGGCCGCCTACCACGGTGCGGTCCGTCATCTGCGGGCGCTGGACGACGGGCTGACGGAACGCCGGACGGCCGTGTTCATCGTCTGTGACCGGGCCGAGAGCTATCTGGGCTACGTCCGGCAGCGGCGCCCCGAGCTGCTGGGCCGGCCCGCCGTGCGCAATTCCGCCGCCACCGTCACCGAGGCCGAAGTGGCCGCCGTGCGCGCGATGGACGTGACCGAGGCCCGCAAGTGGGTCGAGTCGGGGCAGCCGCTGGTGGTCGACCTGCGCGGACCGTTCGCGTACGGGGCGCTGCACATCGACGGCTCGGTCAACATCGTGGACGAGCTGTTCGCCGAACTCGTGCGCGGCGGGCTGCCGTTCAGCACGAGCCGACCGGTGTTGCTGGCCTGCCCGGTGGGCGAGCAGTCACAGCGGTACGCGGCCCTGCTGACCCGGATGGGGCATCCGGACGTACGCAGCCTCGCGGGCGGCATCATCGCCTGGCGGGACGCGGGCGCCCCGCTGGTGCGCGACTGATGGCCGCCCCGCCGACCCCGTCGCCCGCGCCGACCCCGGCGGATCCGCGGGCGGAGCTGCGGGAGCTGGCCGGGTGGCAGCGCCCGCTGCGCGCCCGGTTCCCCATCGTGGCCGGGCATCCCGGTCAGGCCTACCTCGACAGTGCCGCGACCGCGCAGAAGCCGCAGGCGGTCCTGGACGCCGTGCACGCCTACCTCACCGGCTCCAACGCCAACTCCGGCCGCGGCTCCTACCCGTGGGCGAACGCGACGACGGCGCTGGTGGAGGGTGCCCGCGAGCAGGTGAAGGCGTTCCTGGGGGACCCGGACCCCGAGCGCTCGTCGGTGCATTTCACCAGCGGGGCCTCGGAAGGCCTGCGGACGGTCGCCCGGGACTGGCTGCCGGAGCTGCTCGTCGACGGCGACGAGATCGTCGTGCCCTTCGGCGACCACCGGGCGAACCTCGACCCCTGGCTGGAGGCGCGGGACCTGCTGGCCGCGCGCGGGGTGCGGATCACCGTACGGGAGCTGCCCTGCCAGGCCGGGTCGGGGGACTACGACCCGGCGGCCCTGGCCGGTCTCGTCGGCCCGCGCACCCGGTTCGTGGCCGCGACGCACGTCCACCACGTGTACGGCGCCGACATGAACGTGCACCGCGTCCGCGAGGCGGTCGGGCCGCACGTGCCGATCTGCCTGGACGCCGCCCAGAGCGTCGGCCACCAGCCGGTCTCGCTCGCCGGACTGGACGTGGACTTCCTGGTGTTCTCCGGGCACAAGGCGCTCGCCCTGCCGGGCACCGGCGCGGTGTGGGCGCGGGGCGCGCGCGGCCCGGCGTTCCGCCCCGGCGGCTGGCCGGGTACGCCCAACACCGCGGGCATCGCGAGCCTGGTGGCCGCCCTGGACTGGCTCCGGGCCGCCGACGTGGGGCGGATCGCGCGGTGGACGACGGCGCTGGCGGCCGTGCTGACCGACGGGCTGGCCGGGCTGCCCGCGTACGAGGTCCTCGGTTGCCGGACCAGCCTGGCGGCCGGATCCGGCGTGCAACGGCGGGGCAGCATCGTGACGTTCCGGCACCACGGGATCGGCTCGCAGGACCTGGGTTTCATCCTGTACAGCCACGGGTTCATGGTGCGTTCCGACGACCACTGCCAGGCCGGGCGAAGTGTACGGGACGGGTCGGTGCGGGTGAGCCTGCACGTGTACAACACGCTCGAAGAGATGGAGGAGTTGCTGACGGTGCTCACCAACCTGCAATGATTTTCACTATGGATATGAGCGCAGTGACGGCCGCGCGCTGGGTGGAGCGCTGGGAGTGCCAGCAGCAGCGGTACGCGGTGGACCGCGAGGAGCGGTTCACGGTCATCGCGGACGTGGTCGAGCACGTCACGCACACCACGCCCGGCCGCCGCCTCCTCCTCGACCTGGGCAGCGGTCCGGGCACGCTCGCCGCGCGTCTGGCCGACCGGCTGCCCGGCTCCGAGGTGCTGGCCGTCGACGCGGACCCGCTGCTGCTGGAGCTGGGCCGGGCGCACTTCGGGGACCGCCTGCGGTACGTGCGGGCCCTGATCGGCGCGCCCGGCTGGTTCGACGCGCTCGGTCTCGACCGGCCGGTGGACGCGGCCGTCTCCACGACGGCGCTGCACTACCTGGACCGGGCCACCCTCGGCGGCGTGTACCGGGACGTCGCCGAACGGCTGCGCCCGGGCGGGGTGTTCGTCAACGGCGACCACATCGCACCCGACTCGGCGCCGATCCGCACCCTCGCGCAGGACCTCGGCCGCCGCCACAGCGAACGCAGTCTGGCCTTCACCCACGAGGACTGGTCGTCCTGGTGGTCGGGGGCCGCGGCCGACCCGGAGCTCGCCCCGCTGCTGTCCTCCCCCGGCGCCGCCGGCCACCCGCCCTGCGCTGCCGACGACCTGCCGGTGTCGGCCCATGCCGCGCTGCTGCGCCGGGCCGGCTTCCGTCACGTGGGCACGGTCTGGCAGTACGGCAGCAGCCGCGTCCTGGCCGCCGTACGCTGACCCGCGCGGGGCGCCGGCGGGGCGCTAGGACGCGGGCCGGACCAGGTCCGCCGCCCCGCCCCGGGTCACCGCCGTGACGGGGATGCCCGCCCGGTCGAGCAGGCTGGCCGCGATGGTCGCGCGGCGGCCGCTGCCGCACACCGTCCAGATCTCCCGGTCCCGGGGCAACGCCCCGAGCCGTCTGGGGAGTTCGGCCAACGGCACGGCGAGGGCGCCGGGGATGCCGCCGTCGGGGCTCTCGGGCCGGACGTCCAGGACCCGCCGCTCGGCGAGGTGGCCGGCGAGTTCGGCGGCGTCGGCGGTCCGGAAGGACCGCAGGGGGCGGCCGGCGGCGGCCCAGGCGTCGACGCCTCCGGCCAGGTGCCCGGCGATGTTGTCGTAGCCGATCCGCAGGAGCTGGCGCACCGCCTCGCGGCCCGCCTCCCCGGCCGGGTCGGGCAGGACGAGCACCAGGCGGGTGCCGAACGGCACCACCTCGGCGACCAGGCTCGCGAACCGGTCGTCGAGCTCCTCGCAGATCGAGCCGGGCAGGTGCCCGGCGGCGAAGGAGGAGCGGTCGCGGCCGTCGACGATCTGCGCGCCGCCCCCGGCGAGCCCCTCGACCGCGGCGGGGGTGAGCGGCCGCAGCGCGGGCAGGCCGCCCAGGACCGGCGGGCCGGACCGGTTCACCGGCGCCATGTGGTGGTAGTAGGCGGGGTACGGCGGCAGGCCCGCCATCCGCCCGCTGACGAACTCCTCCTCGTCCGCGGCGGTGAGCGCCGGGTTGGTGCGCCGCTCGGCGCCCACGGTGGTGGTCCGCTCCGCCGCCGCCGGGCCGGCCGAGCAGGAGCTGCCGGCGCCGTGGGTGGGCAGGATGCGGGTGCCGTCGGGCAGCAGGGCCAGCCGGCGCAGCGAGCGGTACTGGGCGCGGGCCAGCTCCTCGGTGCGGCCGGGGCCGCAGAGGTCGGTGCGGCCGGCGGTGCCGACGAGCAGGCTGCCCCCGGTGAACACGGCCGCCGGGTGGTCCGGGCGGACACCGTCGAAGCGGACACCGTCGAAGACGAGGTAGGAGGTGTGCTCGGCGGTGTGTCCCGGCGTCTCCATCGCCCGCAGGGTCGCGTCCCCGACGGTGATCTCGTCGCCCTCGGCCAGTCCGAGGTGGTCGAAGGCGTACGGCGCCCGGGCGGGGCCCGCCACGGTGGCCCCGGTCGCGGCGCGGACCTCCAGGGCCCCGGAGAGGTAGTCGTTGTGGACGTGGGTCTCCAGCGCGTACCGGATCCGCACGCCGCGTCCGGCGCAGGACTCCATCAGTTCCCAGCTGTCGCGCTGCGGATCGACCAGGGCGGCCTCGTCCCCGCTCACGAGGAGGTAGCTCGTGTCACCGAGCGAGGCGGTGGTCAGGATCTCGATCTCGGTCATCGGGTCACCGGGTCCTTCAGACGACGACCACGTCCACGCGGGCCACGGGGTTGCAGCCGTAGCCGTGGGCGTTCCAGGGCGCGGTGTCCGGCTGGGCGTCGCCGCGGGCGTCGGTCGCGCGGGACAGCAGCCGGTAGGGGCCGGGCCGTTCGGGTGTCCACCAGTACGACCAGGCAGTCCAGGCGTGGGGGCCGGCCGGGGCTTCGAGGCGGGCGTGGTGCCAGCCCGCGCCGGGGCCCCCGGCTCCGGCACCGCCGCCGGGCCCCTCGGCGTCGGCGTCGTCCCCGGCGTACTCCGCCCGCACCACCACCCGGCGCACGGGCACGCCGCCGCCCGACCAGGCCCGCCCCCGCACCAGGACCCCGTGGCCGCGGCGCAGGTCCGCGTCCGGCTCGGGGGTGGTGATCAGCGATTTGACCCGGACGGTCGTGACGGGGCCCTCGGGGGTGCCGCGGGGGTCGGTGTACAGGTACTCCTCCGCCTGGAAGACGCCGGTGAACGGTTCGGTCACGGCGCGGGCGCCGACCAGCCACTTCACGTCGGCGACCGCGTACCGGCCGGGCACCACCAGGCGGACCGGCGCCCCGTGCTCGGGGGTGAGCGGCTCGCCGTTCATGTGCGTGGCCAGCAGGGTGTCGGGGTGGAGGGCCACGTCGAGGGGGAGGCTGCGTTCGAAGGCGGTGGGACGGCCGTGCACGGTGCCGGAGTCGGCTCCGGTGAACACGATCTCGACGGTGCGGGGAGCGAAGCGGGCCCGGGCGGCCAGGAGCACGAACGGCACTCCGGCCACGCGGGTGCAGCCGACCGCCCTCTGGTCCCACGGGAGGCCGGGCGGGCGGGGGGTCATCAGGGTGCGGCCGTTGCCCGCACACTCCATGACGACGTCGAACTCCCGGTGCTCCAGGGCGAGCAGGTCCGCGTATCCGACGGTGAAGGGAGCGGCCGCGGCGCCGCCCAGGTACAGCTGCCAGCTGCCGGGCGCGGTCTCGGGGATCCCGAAGTGGTCGCGGACGAAGAGGGCGGCCACTGGCGTGACCGGCTCGGCCAGTGCGGCCGCCGGCGTCTGGGCGTTGTACGGGTCGGACGTCACCGTCTCGGGAGCCCAACCGGTGGCACCGGACCCGAGCGGGATGGGCCATGCCGTCATCACGGAACCTCCGTCGGGCCGCTGACCTGACACGACGCGGGTGGTCTCCAGTTTACGTCCGGGGTCACCGGCGGAAAATTCCGACAAAACCCTTGACTAGGGACAATAGAGGAGGAAAGTAGTCCTTACACCGGAATACCAGAAAGAGCCACACCGCCTCCCGGAGACGTCCGGGAGCCCGCGTGACACTTGTCCAGGCTCTGGCCAGGCCCCCGGCAGAGACTGCCGACCGGAGGAGCCGTCGGCGACGGCTGACGACCCTCGGGATCGGCAAGGCTACCGGGGACTGCTGTGTGCCCCCGACCGTGGCGACGGCCTTGCCGTCAGGGGTGCTGCTGCGGGGCCGTGAAGGTGGTGAAGGCGCTGCGTTTCGGGAGGCGGAAGGCCTCGCGGCCGGTGACGGCGTTGAGGATCGTGGCGTTGCGCACCGCCCCGATGTCCAGGTTCGGCGCCGAGACGCCGTGGCTGTGCACTTCGGCGTTGGCCACGAAGATGCGTCCTGCGACGCCCTCGGCGAGCTCGACGGAGTGGTCGAGGCGGACCCGGTAGCGACCGCGGCCGTCGCGCAGCAGCAGGTGCTCGACGGGGTCGAGGAAGGTGGGCGGCCGGTTGCGGTAGCCGGTCGCGGCCACCACCAGGTCGGTGGTGTGCTCGAAGACCGCCCCCGTGTCGCGGTGCCGGCACGCCAGCACCGCCCGGCCCCCCGCGTCGACCGAGGCGGACTCCACGGTGATGCCGAAGCGCAGTTCCACGTCGGAGAGGCCGTGCTCCAGCTGGCGCCGGTACAGCAGCTCGTGGATCTGGTCGAGGGTGTCGGTGGAGATGCCCTTGTAGAACTGCCACTGCTCGCCGGCCAGCCGGTCCCGTACGTGTTCCGGCAGGGTGTGGAAGTACTGCATGTACGCCGGCGTGGTCATCTCCAGGACCATCTTGGTGTAGTCCAGCGGCGCGAAGGACGGGGTCCGGGTCAGCCAGGCCGCGGCCGGGCCGCCCTCCACGTTGCGGCCCAGCAGGTCCACCATCACCTCGGCGCCGGACTGGCCGGAGCCGACCACGGTGACCTTGCCGGCGTCCTGTACGTCGGCCGCCCGGTACAGGTACTCCGAGGTGTGCAGCAGCCGCTCCCGCGGCAGTCCGGCCAGCGCCTCGGGGACGTGGGGTGCGGTGCCGATGCCCAGGACGAGGGTGCGTGCGGCCAGGCGCAGCCGGGTGCCGTCGCCGCGCACCGCGTGCACGGCGAAGCGCTCGGGGCCGGGCTCCCAGTGCACCGCCTCGACGCGGTGGGAGAAGCGGACGGAGGGCAGGCGGCCGGCGGCCCAGCGCAGGTAGTCCTCGTACTCCCGGCGGGAGGGGAAGAAGTTCTCCCGCACGGTGAAGGTGTACAGCCGGTCCATGTCGTGGAGGTAGTGCAGGAACGACAGGGGGTGGCCGGGCGCGACGAGGGTGACGAGGTCGGCGAGGAAGTTCACCTGCATCGAGGCGTCCGCGAACATCATCCCGCGGTGCCAGGTGAATTCGGGCTGTTCCTCCAGGACCAGTAGGTCGAGGCCGTCCACGGCCTGGGCGAGGGCGGCGAGGCCCAGGTTGAAGGGGCCGCAGCCGATCGCGATCACATCGTGTTCGGTCATCGGGGCAGGTCCTCCTCGCGGCGCGGGTGGCAGAGCAGGACGGCCGTCTTCTCGGGCAGGGTGATCTCCCGGATGCGGCGGTAGCCGGCGGCGACGAACGCCCGGAGGGAGGCCGTGTTGGCCGCGTCCGGCTCGGCGACCACCCGGCGGCAGACGGGGTCGGCGGCGAGCAGCCCCTCGGCCAGGGCGCGCAGCAGCGTCCGGCCCAGGCCCCGGCCGGTGCGCTGCTCCTCGCCGATGGCGATGTGCACGCCCAGGTCGCGGGGGTGGTAGGCGTAGTGCTCGGTGAGCCGGTCGCGGAGCACACCCCCGTCACCTCGGCCCCCAGGGCCTTGGCCACCTGCACGGCGAACGTCCCCACGCCGCCCGACGCGCCGAGCACCAGCACGTGCTGCC
>NZ_JBHXTC010000106.1:0-10448 GCF_042677605.1 Streptomyces sp. NPDC127106
GGGGGGGCACCCCCCCCCCCCCGCCTCTACGTGATCTACTCACCACCTGAAACCAAGTGGTGTTGCGACGACCCCTTGAACCCAAGGTCCCGGGGGCCGTTCTCGTGTGCACCCGCGGCGGGCGCGTCGGCTACTCGACCGTGACGGACTTCGCCAGGTTGCGCGGCTTGTCGATGTCCCGGCCCAGGGCCAGCGCCGTGTGGTAGGCCAGCAGCTGGAGCGGGATGCCCATCAGGATCGGGTCCAGCTCGTCCTCGTTCTTCGGGACGACGATGGTGTGGTCCGCCTTCTCCTGCTCGCGGTGCGCGACGGCCAGGATCCGGCCGCTGCGGGCCTTGATCTCCTCCAGCGCGGCGCGGTTCTTCTCCAGCAGGTCGTCGTCCGGGACGATCGCGACCGTCGGCATCGCCGGCTCGATCAGGGCGAGCGGGCCGTGCTTGAGCTCGGAGGCCGGGTAGGCCTCGGCGTGGATGTAGGAGATCTCCTTGAGCTTCAGGGAGGCCTCCAGGGCCACCGGGTAGCCCCGGACCCGGCCGATGAACATCATCGACTTGGCGTCCGCGTACTCGGCGGCGAGCTTCTTGATGTCCTCCTCGCCCTTGAGGATCTCCTCGATCTGGGCGGGCAGGCGGCGCAGGCCCTCGATGATGCGCTTGCCGTCGGTGACGGACAGGTCGCGTATGCGGCCGAGGTGCACGGCGAGCAGCGCGAAGGCGACGACCGTGTTGGTGAAGCACTTGGTGGAGACCACGCAGACCTCGGGGCCGGCGTGCACGTACACGCCGCCGTCGGCCTCGCGGGCGATCGCGGAGCCGACCACGTTGACGACGCCGAGGACGCGGGCGCCCTTGCGCTTGAGCTCCTGCACGGCGGCGAGGACGTCGTAGGTCTCACCGGACTGGGAGACGGCGATGTAGAGGGTGTCGGGGTCCACGACCGGGTTGCGGTAGCGGAACTCGGAGGCCGGCTCGGCGTCCGCGGGGATGCGGGCCATGCCCTCGATGAGGCTCGCGCCGATCAGGCCCGCGTGGTACGAGGTGCCGCAGCCCAGGATCTTGACCCGGCGGATGCCGCGCGCCTCGCGCGGGTCCAGGTTCAGGCCGCCCAGGTGCACGGTGGAGAAGCGGTCGTCGATCCGGCCGCGCAGTACGCGGTCGACGGCGTCGGGCTGCTCGGAGATCTCCTTGTGCATGTAGGTGTCGTGGCCGCCCATGTCGTACGAGGCGGCCTCCCACTCCACGGTCTCCGGGGTGGCGGTGGTGGAGGTGCCGCTGGTGGTGTACGTGCGGAAGTCGTCGGCCTTCAGGGTGGCCATCTCGCCGTCGTTCAGGGTGACGACCTGGCGGGTGTGGGCGATCAGGGCGGCCACGTCGGAGGCGACGAGCATCTCCTTCTCGCCGATGCCGAGGATCACCGGGGAGCCGTTGCGGGCGACGACGATGCGGTCGGCGAAGTCGGCGTGCATGACGGCGATGCCGTAGGTGCCCTCGATGAGCTTGACGGCCTCGCGGACCTTCTCCTCCAGGGTGTCGGCCTGGGAGCGGGAGATCAGGTGGACGATCACCTCGGTGTCGGTCTCCGAGACGAAGACCACACCCTCGGCCTCCAGCTTGGCGCGGAGCTCGGCGGCGTTGTCGACGATGCCGTTGTGGACGACCGCGACCTTCTCTTCGGCGTCCAGGTGCGGGTGGGAGTTGATGTCGCTCGGGGCGCCGTGGGTGGCCCAGCGGGTGTGGGCGATACCGGTGGTGCCGGCGAAGCGCTTGGGGACGCGGGTCTCCAGGTCGCGCACGCGGCCCTTGGCCTTGACGACCTTCAGCGCCGTGGACTTCGGGCTGTTGACGACGATGCCCGCGGAGTCGTATCCGCGGTACTCAAGCCGCTGCAGGCCTTCGAGCAGCAGCGGAGCCACGTCGCGCTTGCCGATGTATCCCACGATTCCGCACATGAAGTGTTGCCCCTCCTGAGGTTCGGGTGTTGCTCTCGCCGCTGCCGGAGCGGCGCGTGTGCCGTGACCGGTGCCGTGCGGGCCGGTCAGCCGTAGACGATGCGGCGGAGCTGTCGCAGGGACAGCTCCGGCGGCGCCACGGCCCGGTGCGGCAGCTCGGCCGCGATCCGTTCGAAGATCTCCGTGTTGACCGCCCCGCCGGACTGCAGTTCCCGGTGGCGGCGCCGGACGAATTCCTCGGTCGTCTCGTCGAAGTACGCGAGCACGTCGAGCACCACCCGGGCGGCCTCGCCGCGCTGCAGCGCGGTGCTGCGCACCAGGTGGTCGACGAGGTCGTCGTACGACGGGCGGCGGTCGAGCACTCGTAGATATTGACGTCCGATGCCCTGGAAAAGCAAAGATCCTGCCCGAATGCGGGCAGGATCACGCTGCTGCGCGCCTGCGGAATGCATCGATCCGCTACTCAACCGGCTAAAAACGACGCAAAACGGCCTGCTTGGCGGCGGCGAACTCATCCGCGGTGAGGATCCCCGCCTGGTGCAGCTCGCCCAGTTCCCGCAGCCGCCGCAGCAGCGCGTCGTGGTCCTCCCCGCCGCCCGCCCCGGCCGGTACGGCCGCCGCCGCGGGCGCCGGAGCCAACGACGGCGACTGCGCCGGCACCGGAACGGGCTCGGCCGGAGCCGCCGGATGCGGCATCCGCACCGCCACGGCCGCCGCGACCAGAGCCATCAGCGGGTCCTTCTTGAAGCCGAACAGCTCCACCGTGTACGGGTCGTACTTGGGCGCCGGAGCCGGCGCCGCCCCCGCCAGGCCGAACCGGATCCAGCCGTTGTCCAGGCCCTTCGACGGGGTCCACTCCACCGACCGCAGGTCCACGACCCGGAACTCGCGCGGCCCGCCCGAGCTCTTGGCCTCCTCCGTCGTCCAGTTCCAGTCCAGGCCGACCCGGTCCCCGTCGAAGGCCACCGTCCCGTCACCCGCCCCCACCGAGATCGGCACCGCCGGCCCCGGCAGCAGGTACGCGTCCACCGGCCCCGCCGGCACCTGCTCCAGCAGCAGCGCGTTGCGCACCTCGGCCACGAAGTACTCGGCCACCCCGCTGCGGTCCGACTCCACCGTCAGCCGGTACGGGTCCGAGGCCTCGGGCAGCCGCCCGCCCGTCACCTGGAGCAGCGGGCACGCCCCGTCGCGCAGCCGCAGCCTCAGCCGTCCCGTCTTGCGCCCCGGCTCGTGGCTGATCCCCGCCAGGGCCCGCAGCGGTACGACCACCTCGCCGAGGGTCTGGCGCAGCAGGCCCACTCCCTTGTCCCGACCGGGCACGATGCGCACCGCGTCCCCGTCGAAGGTCCACGTACCGTCCTTCTGGATGATTTCCGCCATCCTGCGATTCTCGCACCGTCCCCAGCACGGCAGTTGGCCTATACCTGGGCCATGAGAGTCCTGCGACGCACGCTCGGCACCCTCCTCGTCCTCGGCGCCCTCGCCGCCTGCGCCTCCGCCCGCGGCGACGCCCGGTCCGGGGACGCCCACCCCGGCAGCGCCCGCCGCGCCGCCGCCCTCACCCCCTACGAGCGGCTCCTGCCCGCCCCGGTCTCCGCGCGGGCCGCGGGCGCCGGCTACCCCGTCGCGGCGGGCACGGTCATCCGGACCGGCCCCGCGGGCGACGCGGAGGTCCGGCGGGTCGGCGAGCTCCTCGCCGCGCAGCTGCGCGGCCCCACCGGGCTGCCGCTGCCCGTGGTCCACGGCCCGGCCGGCGACGGGATCCGGCTGCGGATCGACGCGCGGGCCGAGGGGCTGGGCGAGGAGGGCTACCGGCTGGACTCCGGCCCGCGCGGGGTCACCCTGACCGCCCGCACCCCGGCCGGCCTGTTCCACGCCGGACAGACCCTGCGCCAGTTGCTGCCCGTGTCCGGGCCGGGCACCGTCCCGGGCGGCCGGATCACCGATGCGCCCCGCTTCGCGTACCGGGGGGCGATGCTGGACATCGCCCGCCACTTCTTCACGGTGGAGCAGGTCAAGCGGTACGTCGACCAGCTCGCCCAGTACAAGGTCAACACCCTCCACCTGCACCTGACCGACGACCAGGGCTGGCGGATCGCGATCGACTCCTGGCCCCGGCTCGCCGAGTACGGCGGCGGAACGGAGGTCGGCGGCGGCCCCGGCGGCCACTGGACGAAGGACCAGTACCGGGACCTGGTGGCGTACGCGGCCGAGCGGTACGTGGACGTGGTCCCCGAGATCGACATGCCGGGGCACGTCAACGCCGCCCTCGCCTCGTACGCGGAGCTGAACTGCGACGGCAAGGCGCCCGAGCGCTATACCGGCACCAAGGTCGGCTTCAGCTCGCTGTGCGTCGGCGAGGAGCGGACGTACGAGTTCGTCGAGGACGTGCTCGGTGAGCTGGCCGCGCTCACCCCGGGCCGTTACCTGCACATCGGCGGCGACGAGGCCCACCAGACCCCGGCCGCGGACTACGCGGCGTTCATGGACCGGGCGCAGCAGGCCGTTGCGCGGCACGGCAAGACGGTGGTGGCCTGGCACCAGCTGGCCTCGGCCCGGCCGGCTCCGGGCGCGGTCCTGCAGTACTGGGGCCACGACCGGACGGCGGTTGCGGAGCGGGAGGCGGTGGCCGCGGCGGCGAAGGCCGGCCACCCGCTGGTCCTGTCGCCGGCGGACCGGCTGTACCTGGACATGAAGTACGACAAGACGACGAAGCAGGGCCTGGCCTGGGCCGGCTACGTCCCGGTGCGCCGCTCCTACGACTGGGACCCGGGGGCGTACCTGCCCGACGTCCCGGAATCGGCCGTCCTCGGTGTGGAGGCGCCGCTGTGGACGGAGACCATCGCGACCCGGGCCGACCTGGAGTTCATGGCCTTCCCCCGGGTGCTCAGCCTGGCGGAGCTGGGTTGGAGCCCGGCCGCGCGGGACTGGGCCGCGTACAGCGGGCGGCTCGCCGCCCATGCGGCCCGCCTGGACGCGCAGGGCATCTCGTTCCACCGCGCCCCGGACGTGCCCTGGGAGGAGTGACCGGAAGGGGAGGAGTGACCGGGAGAAGAGGAGCGAGGAGAGGGCGAGGGAAGAGCGGGAGGCGGGCCTGCCGTGCGAGGGACCGTAGTCGCACGGCAGACCCGCCTCGTGCCTACCGGCGCGCGAAGGGCGCGACGGGGTTCTTGAGGTTGCCGATCAGCTGGAGGGCGGCCGACGGGTCGGCCAGGTCGACCATCTGCTTGTTGTTGCGCAGCTGGAGCCGGTTGAGGCAGGACAGCTGGAACTCCTCCGCGAACAGGTCGTACCGCTCGAAGCGCTCCGCGAGCTGCGGCATCGAGTCCTGGTAGGCGTGGGCGCAGTCCGCGACCGCCTGCCAGAACACGTCCTCCTCGCAGACGCCCTCCGTGGCGAGGATGGGGCCCAGGAAGCGGAAGAAGCAGTCGAACACGTCCGTGAAGACCGACAGCAGCTTCATGTCCTCCGGGATGTCCGCCCGGATCCGCTCCACCGCCGGCGGCAGGACCGCGTTCGGGTCCATGACCACGATCTCCTCGGCGATGTCCTTGAAGATCGCCCGCTTCACCACGCCGTTCTCGATGACGAGGATGGTGTTCTCGCCGTGCGGCATGTACGCCAGGTCGTACTGGTAGAAGCAGTGCAGCAGCGGGACCAGGTAGGCCCGCAGGTAGTGGCGCAGCCACTCCGCCGGCGTCAGGCCCGACTCGGCGATCAGGGCGCCGACGAAGGACCGGCCCTCGGAGTCCACGTGGAGCAGCGAGGCCATGGTCGCGAGGCGCTCGCCCTCCTTCAGGGAGGCGACGGGGGACTCGCGCCACAGCGCGGCCAGCATCTTGCGGTACGGCGAGTAGCGGTCCGTGGCGCGCTCGTACTGGCGGTGGTGGTAGCCGATCGCCGCCCGCTCGCGGATGATCGAGAAGTCCACCGACTGCAGTACCTCGTCGCCCTCGATCAGGCGGTGCAGCCAGTCGTTGATCGCCGGGGTGGCCTCCATGTAGGCGGCGGACAGGCCGCGCATGAAGCCCATGTTGAGGACCGAGATCGCCGTCTTGACGTAGTGCTTCTCGGGGGCGCTGGTGTTGAAGAAGGTCCGGATGGACTGCTGTGCCAGGTAGTTGTCCGGGCCCTCGCCCAGCAGCACTAGGCGGCGGTTGGCAATCTCCGCGGCGAAGGTCACCGTGGTCTTGTTCCACCACTGCCAGGGGTGGATGGGCAGCAGGTGGTAGTCCGCCAGGTCCAGGCCCTGGGCGGCCATCCGCTCCTCGAAGACCGCGAGGGTCTCCTCGCCCAGCTCCGCCCGCATGAAGGAGTCGTGCTCCAGGCCGGCGCCCGCCGTGAAGGTGGAGACGTCCTTGCGGGCCGCCACCCACACCAGGTGGACGGGGCTCGCCGCCTCCGGCGCGTACGCGCGGAACTCGTGGACGCCGAAGCCGAGGCGGCCGTTGTTGGCCACGAAGCAGGGGTGGCCCTCGGTCATGCCCGTCTCGACGTCCTGGAACGAGGACTTCGCCAGGACGGCGGCCGGCACCTGCGGCTTGGTGTACTTGAAGCCCGAGCCCGCCAGCGTGGAGGAGATCTCCTCCAGGTAGACCGGCAGGACCTCGGCGCTCAGGCCCAGGGTCTCGCGCATCTCGATGTGGAAGTCGAGGGCGTCCAGCGGGAGCTCGGTGCCGTCCTGGAGGCGGGTGACCGAGGACTCGTCCACGGCCCAGTGGTCGAGTTCGTGGCGGGTGGCCGTGAAGCGGTACTCCACGGTGCCGTCGTCGCTGAGGACCGCGTACGACCCGTCGCCGAGCGGCTTCGGGGTCAGCAGGCGCTCGTGGGAGAACTCGGCCAGGGCCTTGCGGACCAGCGCGCGGTTCGCCCGCTCCCACAGCTCGGGGGAGAGGTGGGAGATCGCGTCGGCGAGGCTCATACCGTCGCTCCCGTCAGGCCGGTGGCCGTCTCGAACTGCTCGCGGGTGCAGAAGCTCAGCAGGGCTTCCTTCTCCGGCTTCTGCACCGGGCCGTCCGCGACGAAGCCGACGGCCTCGTTCAGGGCGTGCACGGCCGTGTTGTTCACGTCCGGCTCGACGACGACGCGGCGGATCTCCGGGTCGGCGAACAGGGCCGCCATCACGGTGGTGATCACGGCGCGGGTGAAGCCGTGCAGCGGCGTGTCGCTGGGCGCGACGAGGAAGTGCATGCCGACGTCGCCGGGCTGGGCGTCGTACAGGCCGACCAGTTCCAGCTTGCTCGGGTCGTAGCGCTCCATCAGGAAGGCCGGGCGGCCTTCGTGGAGGCCGATGAACGCGTCGTGGTGCTCGGCGGCCGCGATCTTCATGTACTCGCGCTCGACGTCGGGCAGCGAGGCGTCCTGCATCATCCAGAACGCCGCCTTGGGGTGGGTCACCCAGCCGTGGAGCAGCTCCGCGTCGGAGAACGGGTCCAGGGGGCGGATGGCGAAGGTGCCGAGGGCCGAGTCGGTGCGGGAGTACAGGGGCTCGGTGGTGCTCATATGTGCGTGCCTTCCGGGGCCGCGAACTGCTGGAACGCGATGGACTTCTCGACCTTGTAGTACTCGCGGCCCAGCATCTCCTTGACGAGGTAGGCGTTGCGGTACGCGGCCATGCCCAGGTCGGGCGCGGTGATCGAGTGGTTGTGGACGGTGCCGTTCTGCAGGTAGACCTCGCGGCCGGTCACGTCGATGCTGTAGTTGCGGGCCGCGTCCGGGCGGCCGTGGCCGTCGAAGTTGAGGCGGTCGCGGACCGGCGCCAGGAACTCCGGCAGCACGAACTTGTAGCCCGTCGCGAGGATCAGGCCCTCGGTGGCGAGGGAGAAGTCGCGCTCCTGCTCCTCCTGGCGCAGGCCCAGGGTGTACGTGCCGGTGGTGGTGTCGTACGCCGCCGAGTTCAGCGCGGTGTTGGTCAGCAGGGTGGTGGGCACCGGGCCGGGCAGGCTGACCTTCTTCTGGTAGAGCAGGTCGAAGATGGCGTTGATGAGCTCGCCGTCGATGCCCTTGAAGAGATTCTTCTGCTGCGTCTCCAGGCGGTAGCGGGTCTCCTCGGGGAGGGCGTGGAAGTAGTCCACGTACTCCGGGGAGGTCATCTCCAGCGTCAGCTTGGTGTACTCCAGCGGGAAGAACCGCGGGGAGCGGGTGACCCAGTTGAGCTGGTAGCCGTGGACGTCGATCTCCGACAGCAGGTCGTAGTAGATCTCCGCGGCGCTCTGGCCCGAGCCGACCAGCGTGATGGACTTCTTCTTCTGGAGCTCCGCCTTGTGCTGCATGTAGGTGGAGTTGTGGATGAAGTCGCCCGCCAGCTGCCCGCAGGCGGCCGGGACGTACGGCGGGGTGCCGGTGCCCACGACCAGGCGGCGGGTCAGGTGGGTCTCGCCGCGGTCGGTGCTGACCGCGTACAGGCCGGTCTGCTCGTCGTACGTGACCTCGGTGACCGAGGTGGAGTACTGCACGTTGTCGAGCCGGTCGGCGGCCCAGCGGCAGTAGTCGTTGTACTCGGTCCGCAGCGGGTAGAAGTTCTCCCGGATGTAGAAGGAGTACAGCCGGTCCTTGTCCTTCAGGTAGTTCAGGAAGGAGAAGGACGAGGTGGGGTCGGCCAGGGTGACCAGGTCCGACATGAACGGCGTCTGCAGGTGCGCGCCGTCCAGGAACATCCCGGCATGCCACTCGAAGTGCGGCTTCGTCTCGATGAAGAGGCCGTCGAGCTCGTCGATCGGGGCGGTCAGGCAGGCGAGTCCCAGGTTGAAGGGACCGAGGCCGATACCGATGAAATCGCGGGGCCGGCGGGGGTCACGGGGCTCACGAGACGACTGCAAGGGATTCTCCCAGGTACTGCTCGGCGTGGGACGCGAGGAGGTCGAGCACGGCCTCGATGTCGGCCGTGGTGGTCTGCGGGTTGAGGAGGGTGAACTTCAGGTACTGCTTGCCGTCGACCTTGGTGCCGGCGACGACGGCCTCACCGGAGGCGAACAGCGCCTTGCGGGCGTGCAGGTTGGCCTCGTCGACGAGGTCGGCGCGCACCTCGCCCTCGGGCACGTAGCGGAAGACCAGGGTGGAGATCTGCGGGCGGACGACGACCTCGTAGCGGGAGTCGGCGTCGATGATGTCCCAGCCGGCGGCGGCGAGGTCGATGACCTCGTCGAAGAGCTGCCCGATGCCGTCGGCGCCCATGGTGCGCAGGGTCATCCAGAGCTTGAGCGCGTCGAAGCGGCGGGTGGTCTGGATGGACTTGTCGACCTGGTTCGGGATCCGCTCCTCGGCCATGCGGCGCGGGTTGAGGTAGTCCGCGTGGTACGTGGCGTGCTTGAGGGTGTCGCGGTCGCGGACCAGCATCGCGCTGGAGCTGACGGGCTGGAAGAAGGACTTGTGGTAGTCGACCGTGACCGAGTCGGCGTGCTCGATGCCGTCGAGGAGGTGCCGGCGGGTGGGGGAGACCAGCAGTCCGCAGCCGTAGGCGGCGTCCACGTGCATCCACGCGGAGTGCTCGGCGGTCAGGCGGGCGATCTCGGGGAGCGGGTCGATGGACCCGAAGTCGGTGGTGCCGGCGGTGGCCACGACGGCCATCGGGTACAGGCCCTCGCGGACGCACTCCTCCAGCTCCAGGGCGAGGACGGAGGTGTCCATGCGGCGGTTGCGGTCGACCGGGACGGCGATGACGGCCTCGTAGCCGAGTCCGAGCATGGCGGCCGACTTCTTGACGCTGAAGTGGCTGGCCTCGGAGGTGAAGATGCGCAGCCGCGGCAGCACGTCGGATTTGGCCAGGGAGCGCTCGCTGCCCTGCATGATCTTCCGGCAGGCCTCGTCGCGGGCCAGGAGCAGCGCGTGGAAGTTGGACTGGCTTCCGCCGGAGGTGAAGATGCCGTCCGCGGCCGGGCCGAGGCCGATGCGCTGGGCGGTCCAGTCGATCAGGCGGCGCTCGATGAGGGTGCCGCCGATGGACTGGTCCCACGTGTCCAGGGAGGAGTTGACGGCCGAGAGGATCGCCTCGCCGAGGACGGCGGGGATGACGACCGGGCAGTTGAGGTGGCCCAGGTAGCGCGGGTGGTGGAAGTACACCGCGTCGCGCAGGTAGACCTCCTCCAGCTCGTCGAGGACGGCGGCCGGGTCGGTGAGGGGCCGGTCCAGGTCAATCCCGTTGATGACCGGGGCGAGTTCGTCGACCGATATCCCGGTGTGGGGGCCCTGGACGGTCGCGAGTTTGGCCGCGACGCGCTCGACGCCCTCGGTGACGGAGCGGCGGTAGTGCTCCGAGGTCGTCTCGTTCAGGAGATGCGAGCGCATCAACTTTCCTCCGGGCAGGGGGGGAAGAATGGGGAAGATGTTGCTTAGGTTAGCCTAACCTAAGTTACAAGCCAAATAGAGGCGGGGGGGGGGCGCGGGGCGGCGGCGCCGCGCGTGCCGCGCGCGGCCACCCCGCGACCGGTCATTTTGGTGGTGGTGATGGTGCTGGTCACTGGTCTCGCCTCCTCTCGGCGTCTCGGGGACGGGCCCGGGGGCC
>NZ_JBHXTC010000107.1:0-9408 GCF_042677605.1 Streptomyces sp. NPDC127106
GAGAGGTACGATTCTTGCCGCTAAATTCACTGATTTTCCTTGACAATCCCACATTTCTGTGCTAATTAACATGTCACCCGGGAACTGTCAATAATAAAAAATCCCGCCGGATATTTTTCCAGCGGGTTGTGTCTCGGGCGTGACTCTATTGTTACAGATAGATTAGAAGTCTTCCGCGGCTCCTATTCTACTTAATTTTAACAAATGTTAGTATATATTGTAAATTATTTCACCCTTAACCGTTGACCGACATAAATCTTATTCGCATCCGGGATACGATTAACTGTGGTCAATGTCTTAACGGACACACCGAATTTCTTACCAATTTTCGTCAGGTTGTCGCCCGCCTTTACGGTGTAGAATGTACCGCCGGATGGTGCGGCTCCTGATACCTTCAGGACTTGACCAACACGAATCATATTAACATCTTTAATACCGTTCACTTTCGCCAACTCCTTCACTGACGTATTATATTTCTTTGCAATTGCTGTCAATGTGTCACCCGCCTTAACGGTATATGTCGAGCCGGACGACTTGGCAGGTTTCGCCTTCACTGCGGCTTTGTTCCCGACCTTATCGTATTTCGTCAGCCCGTGGGCTTCGATTGTGGCGATAAGCTTCTTCGCATAGTTCGGGTCTGTCGCATATCCACCCTTTTGGATGGCGGCACAAGCTTGTACATAGTTCGTTTCCCCGACAACAGCCTTATAACGGTCAAGACGGTTATAGAGGTTCACAAGGTCTATGATAGAATCGCGAACAGACTTATACGCCCGGAACCCTGCTTTGATTGTTTTATCGACCCCGTTTAAAACCTCCCACGTGCCCATATGAACGGTTCCAGCGTTCCCGATACCTTTTATACCAAACAGGTTATTTGCACGCGTAGCAAGCCCGGATTTGCCCCAATTTGACTCATGTATGGCTTGTGCTGTGATAACTGAAGGTAAAACTCGACTTACACCGTATAATTTTTGTGCTTCACTTGCAACATTCTCCATGAAACTCATTCTTTTACACTCTCCCTCATTTGTTGTCTCATTTCATTTATTTGTTCGTCTGAAGCGGATTCAATCCATAGTTTTCTATCCTTCTGAAATTGCGCCCGCCAATATCCCGGCGGCTGTACGGTTGTCGCATTATCCGGTACGGAATCAGCCGGAACAATTTCAGGATAGTCGAAGATGAAATCCGAATCATATACGAATACTTGTATCATTTCCATTGCTCCAACCCTCCTAGTAAGGCACTGCCGCGTCTAATGACCAACTGGACACGGCGGACTGATTGTTTCCTGAAAAGCCGACAAACGCCAGTTTACCGTCAGTGTTGATATAAAATTTTGTGAAGCCTGTCGTTCCGTATGCTGTTGCCATGACCGCCTTTTTGTCTGACGGTGAATATGACGCGGGCAATTGTGCAAAGTCAACGCCGAGGTCACACGCCACGTCACCTTTTAGCATGAGGATGTTTCCCCAGCGGGTATACTGCGGTGTTCTTCCTGACGCCTTTGCTCCATTCAATAACGGAAGGTTATACCATGTGAGCGCCATAAAATCATTTTGTGTAAACAGCTGTCGCCAACCCCTGAATACATTGTCAGTGTGTATAACACCAATCCATGACGTATTATCATAGGAACGTGTCAGAACCAATTTCCGCAGACCGTTTGGCGCTGGTAGAATGTCGAGATAGTACCAAGAAGCGTCACCCGGTAACGGTAGTTGATTCCATCCTGTCCCATAATAAAAACCGGGTGGTGCGGTGAATATGCTGTCAGCTGAAGCCAACCGTTTCCGCATTCCTTCAGCATCCGTTAATGCATATTTCTGTGAGAAGTTTTGAACCCCGATAACATCCTGAAGCGATAGATTCGTTGTCTGTAAATCCTTTTGCAGCTGTGTCGCATCCGTAGCAGCTTGATTCCATTTCAAACGTTCAGAATCCGAGACGTGAGGTTTAGCATTTGCGATATGGTTCTTCAGGTTTGTTTCTGATGTCGTCACCCTGTCACTCATACCGTCCCACTTGGTACGGTCTTCAGACGATACGTGTTTGGTCGTGTCCTTTACATGAGCGTCCAAGACTCGGCCGAATGAATCAACGTCAGCCTTCATACTTTGAATTTGTTGGTCAGTTGCACCAGTTGACCCACCGTCCGCGGTATCCTCTAACGCTTGGACTTTTTGCTGAAGCGTCAGAATATCGTTCTTTATCTCATCTGACACGTCCATATGGTCAACGGTGTCCTGAAGCTTTGCCATCTTGTCTTTTAAATCTGAAATACTTGTTTTGACGCCTGTATCATCATAGGGCGGCGTCCGCCTTGACCCGAGTTCAATCAATTAGGACACCTCCACGATTGTGACGACTGTCTCAGTATCAGCGACTAGGTACACGTCAGGGCTTTGGCTATGAACCTTAAATGTTAGCGGGCTGTCGTTAGACGTGAGCGGCGCACCTGTAGTCGTCTCGACACCCTGCTTACCCCAATAAATGACACCCGAGTTAGGCGGGTAGATCGTCAACTCTCGGCGGTTTGTCAGTTTGCTAGAACCTGACTTTGCCATTACAGGCGTGACGCCTACACTCACCCCACCAACCCTAAAGTCATTCATTCCGGCTTCCCGAGTTGGTACAGGTTGTGTCGCCGGGATAGAAGACCCGCCGAGTGTGACAGGCTTATCTATCTCAACACTCCCAATATGCTTGTCGCCTGCCGCAAGCGGCGGTAACGCTGATATA
Organism: Streptomyces sp. NPDC127106; assembly: GCF_042677605.1. Taxonomy (NCBI): domain Bacteria; kingdom Bacillati; phylum Actinomycetota; class Actinomycetes; order Kitasatosporales; family Streptomycetaceae; genus Streptomyces; species Streptomyces sp. NPDC127106. The sequence continues at coordinate 2,746 of NZ_JBHXTC010000107.1, forward strand.
TCTACGGTTCCTGTCATCTGCCCAAGCTGAACGGTGTCAATGGACTGTGGTATAGATGACGCTGTAAATTTCTCAATCCAAGATTCGACCCGGACTTTTTCGGGCTGCACGATCGCGGCGTCAAGGTAGATTGTGTGATAGCCGAGCGGTCGCGCCAAAAGCTTTGTTGACCCCGGCGCTACGGCTAAAAGATAATTGTTAGGCGACACGCTCGGGCGCTCGTGTACGTACACGATCTGACTTGTGTTATTTGTTATGGCTGAATGGTTCGGCTTTGTGTCGTCAAAATAAACCGTTGTAATGTCGCCCGGTAGCATGGTGACGGTCTGTTCACGCCATGTACTCTTTTTATGGTCATCCCCCGGCTGTTTGACTAGTTCCGGCATTCTTGTTCACTCCTTTTGCTATTGTAGCGGCTTTCTTGATGTGGTTTGACGCGCTGCGTCCTTTCTTAATGGCTTTGGCTCCCTTAGAAACAGATTTGACAGCACGACCACCCGGAACAAAATCCATTGCGGTGGATGCTGTACCTTTCGCAACGTCTCCGACTGCTGGGAAGGCTTTCATAAAGAACACGATTGCAATGATAGCAAGCCCGAGAATAAGAGACCATCTGAACACGCCGAACATGATATTTGATAAATATGATTTGTCGTCAGTGCCTGAAGATGAAGAATCCCCACCTGTCGCCCCGGCTCCTGACGTTCCTTTGAATGTAATGTCCTTATCATCGTACTGGTGAAGGTTGTTACTGCTGATAATGCCGAGAAGCTTATTTACATAGTTAGGGTCTGTTGCATACCCTCCAGCTTTGATTCCCTTCGCATAGTCCTCAACGCTTTTTGCGTTCTTCAGCTTTGACGCATAACGCGGCTTGGATAATAGTTCCGCGTGGGCGCGTATGGAATCTTGATAGCTGTTGTACTTTGCAAAGCCATCCTTCACGTGATAGGTCTTACCGTTATATACTTCGGTCGTACCCATCGTGGCACTTCCTGCTGTACCTCTTCCCTTTATTCCAAATAGGTTCTTAGAGTAGTAGGCAAGCCCGGACAATCCGCCCGGGTTTGAACCGCCTGATTCTAACATGATTTGACCCAGTATGATGGATGCAGGGATGCCAGTTTCTTTCTGTATGGCTTGCGCGTCTTTGATAAACGGCTTTATATTTACGCCCATACTTCCACCTACTTTGTCAGGATTTTGATTTTCTGACCCGGTTTAATTTTGTTCGGGTCTTTGAGTTTGTTAAACTTGGCTGTTTCCATATACGCGGCTTTTGTACCACCCTTACCATATTTCTGCGTCAATTCTGACAACGTGTCACCTTTTTTCACCGTCACCGTTTTGTATTTTGGTGTAGACGGTTTTTTCGCTGGCGATGGCTTTTTAGCCGGGGTTGACGGTTTTTTAGCAGGTGTTGTCGTTTTGGCAGGTGTTGACGGTTTCGCGTTCTTCAGCTTTTCCAGTTCTTTATGAAGCTGGTCATTTTCTGTTTCCAAGTTGCTGTATTTCTTCGCTTGATCGGCAAGCTGTTTTGAAATGCTGTCCTTTACTTGGTCAACATACGTTTTGTTTTCCTTGCCAATATCGGTAATGGTGTCGATTACATCTGACTTAAATGATTCTTGGTTCTGCCCCAATTCATTTGCAAAGTTGTTTAAGGCTGTATCAACGCTACCTTCAATGAGAGATTGATTGTTTTGTAGCTGTGCCTGAACCAAGCTTGAATTCATAGGATTGCCATCCAAGTAATCACCCTCTAATGCTTCAGAAGTCACGTACTGTTCTTCCTCAGCAGGACGCCCACGCGTCACAAGGGAGACTAATAGAAAGACCCCAATTGCAACCGACCCGATAATGACAATATTCTTTTTGTTTAATTGGAATTTCTTTTTACCCGGGGAATGACCCCCGGATTCATGACCGACTTGTTCAAATTCCGCCATACCAATATAAGCCTCCTATCGGATCACCGAAATAATGATTCTTAGGGAAGTTTTCTTCATCTACCTGATTTCCGTTTAGATCGACTGTCGCTTTCTCAATACTCATGTTTGTTACTTTGTCGATCAATGCTTCTTTCGGAACCATCGGGTAAATGAAGTTGGCATGTGTTGGGCGTAATTCTTCAGCGTCTCCAATACCTAGCTGCGCGTCAGGTAGCTCCACTGGACGTGAAAGCTCCTGAAGCGCATGAACCCGGTTTTGAAGGTGATAGCCTTCCATCATGCCGCCTTACCTCCCTTGTAATACTTTGATGCCTGAAATTGAATTGCTCGCGATTGTGCTGATAATGGAAGTCGTAGACTTGGCATTTTTCAGGAACAGATAAATACCAATGAGAATCCCGATACCCGCAATCACGTCAAAAAACTTGTTAACCATCCACAAGACCTCCCATGATTTGTTTTACCTTGTCAACGTTCAGGACTGCCATACTTGCGAGAACAAGTACCAAGAACGTGTACGTTATTTTTTCATTTGTGAACATACCCAGCAGGATAACGAAAAAGAGAAAGGTGATAATAAACCGCATAGACTTTGTAAACTCTTGCATAGAATCACCCCTTTACTTCAAGCCAAAACCGCGTTTAAGACCGTTCCAAAACCCATCTATGAAACTGTCTTTAGCGGCTTTTTTGACTTTCTTTTTCTGCTCCGGCTTCATCTTTTGATACTTTTTATACGTGTCGTATCCTGTCGCTTTTTCAACTGCCTTTTTCGCTGTCTTTCCGGCTTCGTCGACGGTTTCTTTTGTAGATTCCCAACCATCTTTTACAACGTCCATCGGTGTAGAAATGTCAGGCGTCATTTTCTGTGCCATCTTTGACAGGTGTTTGCCGCCATAAAAGTCATCAAGAATAATCCATATGGCTGTGAGCGCCAGCGTGAAAAACAAAAGACCTTTTTCCATGTGTTATCCCTTCTTTTTGCGGCGGATAAAGAAGAACCAAAACACGATGATAATAACGGTGAGAACAAGAATTTTAGTCATTGCTTGACGCACCCCCGATTTTTGAAATAACCATTTTCAGATCGGTTAGAATTTCCCGTGTCTGTTCGTTATCCTTTGATTGTTTGAACATGAACCACGCGAGCATTACGCCCATGGCTCCGTTATTTAATAGGATTGAATAGATTTGCTCCACAAGTCACACCCCCTACACCCTTGCCGAGAATAGGAATACGACAAGGAACACAATGCCGAACCCCAGCAAGATTTGTTTTGATGTAATAGGGTCTTGCTTTACGTCATGCTCTTTTGCTGTGTCCTCATCATCGACAAGAGACATTTGATCTTCAGCTTCGGGAACTGTAGACGTTCGGGTACTCATAAACCCCATGTTTGGATATAAGTCTGCGGCATGGTAGAACATTTCACCTAGACCCATTTGTGATGGTGCGTTCATATAAATCCTCCTTCGTAGTAGTCAAATAAGAAAAGGAGGGAAAAGCCCTCCCGCGTGTATTAATGCAAGCGTGAAAGCTTTTCAGCAACGATTTTCACGCGCCCGCCTTTTTGAGTATTGAAGCGAATCCAAAACTCTGTAAGACGTTCGGTGTCAATATAGTCACGAGAGCCGCCGAGGTTTGGCAAGCCTTGGTTAGAGAAGTCAAACACATAAACCCCATCCGGTAAGACATAACCCAAGTCCGAATGATTTCGGGCTGCAAGTGCTGACGGCTTAATGCTGTAAGGGATGTCGGCTTGGTTAAATACCAATTCCAAGTTGCCCGCAAAGTCGCTGTCCTTCAGCGGGTTGCCTGACTCATCCGTAAAGTAAAACATGAGTTTACGGTAGATCGTCCCTGTCTGAAGCTTCACGATATTTTGACCGTTCCCGGTGAACTGTTCGCCTTTTTCGTTTACAAGCTTCAGGACAGAAATATCCGGCATAGCTTGTGGTACAGAAGGGACGGAGAACGTTTCAATTGTCGGCGTGATTTTCAATTGCTTCAGTGTAACGGTGTCTCCAGTAGCCAACTGATACGCGTCTTGCGCGCGTGCTGTATCAATCTGAAGGGAAACGGTTGTCTCCTCGTTTTGTAGCAAGATAAGACCGACCGGGTCACGTTGGTTTAAAGTTAATGGCAGCGCGACTTGGAATTTAATACGCGCGTCTTTACCTGACGTGCTCGCGGCTGTTTCAATGTAAGATAACGCCCGCGGACTTGATGCAGGTAATAGAACGTCTGGATTCAATCGGTTTAAGCTGTATAGGTGAAGGGCTTCGCCTGACACAACAAAAGGACGGAATCCACTGTTTAATTCCAGTGCAATATTTCTGATAATCTGGTATGGTGAAAATGGTTTAGTTGGAATTGCCGCGTTCTGCGATTTGAGAGAGACAGTCGCGTCAAATTCAACTAAAATTTGTGATAGCAGGCGTACTTTCGGTAGGTTGAATGATACCGTTTGTGCGTCCTCTGTCACTGTCTGTGTACCCATCATCTGCCATGTTTGGCGGGTAGCCTGCGAGAATAGTTGAGCCTTTGCCTGTGCTGATAGTTGCTGTTGAGTTGCCATAAATTAAAATTCCTCCTTAGACTTCTGCCGCGATTGTAGATACAACCGGGATATGATATTTTGCTGAAGCTTTCTTAATAATCCACATGAAAACCATCGTGATAAATACAGTAATGAACGTATGAACTAACCATTTAACCTTCATGCTTTTTTCCTCCTTATACTGCGTTTACTAATTGCGTCACACCGTTAACCGGATGCTTCGTGACAATAACCTTTGTTACGACAATGACCATCATTGTGAATAGCGCAATGACAATCATGTTCTTCAGCCCGACACCTGCAAATTTTCGTGTCTCCAAGTCATCACCTCCTTTAAAGCTTCAATTTTGCTAGTACCGGGTTTTGCATACCCACTTTCCAATACCAAAAATTGTGCCCGCCGGGTTGCTCCATAAATTGCGGCATCCCTGTTGCTTTCACAATCTTTTTACGGTCATCCGGGTTTTGCATGGTGAAAATGAAATAGTGTGAACTGTTGGCCATAGCAATGACCGGAATGTCTGTTGGGCGCTGGGTACAAGCCCAAACGACTGCTTCTTTCGAACGCCCGCGCGTGTATAAGGCTTTCAATTCTTTCGGGTAGTTATGGGCGCTTGGCGCGACTTCCATTAATTCGTCTATCCATAGAATCGTATTTTCACGCTTGTACACCCAGCTCATGAGCGCGTTGTAATATTCCGGCTCTAATTCTTCAGCGACCGGGCAATAGATAATTTTCGGCGTCTCGACCTCGGACACGTCTTCCAATCGGTGAACCACAGTAAAGTCCTTACCTTCCTGCAAGCCATGCCACAATTCCTGCCGTTTCTTGCGGCGCTCGTGTACTTCGCCTTTCGTATCAAGCTTTACCACATGGTCTTTCCCAGCGAGATATACCTCAGCGACAACCGATTTACCTGTACCGGTTTGACCACAGATAAAAACGTGTTCGTCATCGCCAATTGTCATTCGCATGTTTTCCACTTCCTTTCGTGCTGTAAGCTTTCACAACACGCTTCACGCCTTTACCTCTTTTCATAGCAGCCATGATGGACGGTTTCGGGATTTTGTCGTAAGGGATTTTCTCCACAACTAAAAATTCCTCGCCCTGTTCGATAATGTCCAAGTGTTCAAACCAATAACGGCTGTATTCATGCATGGGGATGTTGTAATAGAAGTCACCTTGCTTCAGCGTCACCATACCGGACATAGTCGATCATCCCCTCTAAATGGTTGAGGAATTTTAAGACATCAATATCCTCCGAAAGGGATGAGTTGATGTAAGGAGCCGCCAAATTGCTTACTAGTGGGTTCCCCAGATCGTTCAGCAGGCTTTTGATTAGTTCTTTCAGGCGCGCTTTCATTTCCTCGTTGTTCTGTTGGTTGTTTTGGTAGTTCTCGTTTTGGCAAGACATTTTTCTGTACCTCTTTCTTTTTAGGTTGTTTGGATTTCCACATAATGAATTTAGGTATAAAGATCGTAAAGCACGCAATGAGTAACGCTATATGGTCTGCATACTCACTGGCGACACCCGCCACGCCTTCAGACTTCGCCATGATGTTTGCGAGTGGCGTACATATCTGTTCGGCTTCATCGGCGGTTAATGCAAAGTCTTCCATCCCAGGTCGTGCTGCCACGATCGCGCTTGTCGTCAGTAACAGCATTTTCAGCTGGGATGAATCAACATTGCCCGCCGTCTTTTTCTTGGCTGCGCTTTTCTTTTTCGTGCCAGTACCAGGAGGGCGACCGCGTTTCTTTTTCGGCTGTTCCTCCTGGTCACTTCCCGGCACATCTACCATAACCACCCGAGGAGCGTTTTCGCTTTGCTTGGTGCTGGCTGTTCCTCTTCCTCCGGTTCCTCCACTTTTGGCGGTTCCGGTACTGGAATTTCCTGTGCTTGTCCCTGCGGCTGTTCCTTTGTTCCCATCAGGTTTTGGATGTCCTGTAGCAGATTCTTTGCCCATTTTGGCGCGTCCTCCTGTTCCTCTTTTTTCGGTGTTTCTTCAGCAGACGATTTTTCTTCTTTTTCTTCTAGTTCTTTTGGCATAGAAAATAAATCCTCCTTTTGTCCTATTTGTGTTCGCTTAATTAATGTTTTTAGGTGCATGGGGTCGTTTGGGTGTGATAAGTTGAGTATGACGGGTGGAGT
>NZ_JBHXTC010000107.1:9418-10115 GCF_042677605.1 Streptomyces sp. NPDC127106
TATGTTCGATAAATTAAATAATATAGGAACATGTGTTCGATTTCAAGACAAAAAATAAAAATAAATGAATTAATTTCATATTTAATTATTTTTAGGCAAAATAAAAAGCCGGGAAAATGAATTTCCCGACTCTTTTAAAAGTCACACGACACATGCGGACGACTTGTATTTTTAATATAGTCCATATTTCTTTTCTGTCTATTCGTTAGTAAAATTCCCTTGTTTACTTCCTGCTTTAAATCAAAATCGTCAGAACCCATTTTAAGCATAGTAGCAAATTTTCGTCTTTTTAATTCGCCTTTATAAATAGAATAATAGGCTTCTTTTTTCGTTATCATTTCTCCGCGCTCCTGACGCGCCTGTAAGCTTTTTAATTTCTCTAGGATATCATAATATACCCCTCTATTTAATTTCTTGATATACGCGCCGGGAATGCCTTTAAATTTCATTGTCTCCGAACCTTTGACCAAACGATATTGTTTTACTTTGCTTTTTTCGGGATAATTAAATACATTCCGAGAAAAAGAGGATATTTCTTTTTCTATTTCTTCTGGTTTTATTTCATCAGCATATTTTTCATAATACGTTTTTGGTTGAATGAATAAACCTTCTTCAAGAATACCTTCCAGTTTCCATTTACCGTACTCTCTATCGTCAACCATGTCATCATCAAAAATAGCTTCACATGCTATTGAAT
>NZ_JBHXTC010000108.1:0-9442 GCF_042677605.1 Streptomyces sp. NPDC127106
TCTCCCCGACCCACTCCCCTTGAACCACGAAAACGAGTCTGGCCCCGCCGCTGACACGGCGGGGCCAGAACCCAACATTTTCATCAATCTTCTAGCCCTCATCGGCGCCGACATCCGGCCGTGATCACCGCCCGCTCACACGGCCTGCCCCTCCACCTCGACCTTGCCGTCTCCCGCTTCCTGAGGATCCGCCGCACCGGCCGCACCCCCACCTCGGCCGACTTCGACTGCACCTTCCCCGCGCTCGTGGCCCGCATCCTGTCCGACCTCACCCCTGAAGAACGCCATCTGCTGCGCAGCGTCGCCCTGCTGGATGCCTTCGACCTCGACCTGGCAACCCGCACCGCCGGCCTCGCCCAGCAGGCACCGGCCCGCCGCCTGGTCGACCGGCCCCTGGTCAACGAGAACCCGTACGCCCTGTGGCCCTACCACCTGCACCGCGCGATCCGCAGCGCCGTCCGCGACGACGACCACAGCGACGACCGCTGGACCCCGGCCGACTGGAACCAGGCCGCCACCCGTGCCCTGGCCGCGCTCGGCGACCAGTGGACCCACGCCACCGCGCTCGGACCCAGCCGCATGCTCCTGGTCGCCTGCCTGCGCCAGGGCCTGCGCCTGGCCCGGGAACACCGCCTGAGCGACCTGGGCTGGCTCACCGCCGCGGCCCACGCCTACACCGACGACTCCGTGTGGGAACCCCTCTCCCTCCCCACCGACACCAGCACCGACCCGGCGCCGGACACCCCCGCCGACGCCCTGGCCGAGCTCCTCACCGCGATCGCCCGCCGCCAGCACGAACACCGCCAGCGCACCGCCGACCGGCTCACCGCCGTCCTCGACAGCGGACTGCTACCCGCCGAGCTCGCCGAGATGGGCTGTACTACCGGGCCAAGGCGTACAAGGACCTCAGCCAGAACCAGGCCGCCCGCGCAGGCATGCAGCAGGTTGTCGACTCGGGCGGCCGGTACGCTCCCCGGGCCCGCCGGGGCCTTGCCAACCTCGCCCGCCTCGCCGGCGACTTCCCCACCGCCCTGGCCGCCGTCCCCACCCTGGGCTGGAAAGGCCGCCACCGCCGCGTCCTCGGCGACATCCGCTGGTCCCAGGGAGAGACCAGCCAGGCCGTCGCAGCCTTCGAAGCCGGCCGCGCCGAAGCCGAACAGCACGGCGCCGCCGGCGAACGCGCCATGATGCAGGTCCGCCTCGCCCTGGCCGTCTCCTTCGCCGACCCCGCCCGGGCCGACGACGAACTCGCCCTCGCCCACCAGCTCCTCGACGGCCTCGACCAGCGCTCCAACACCCTCCTCGCGAACACCGTGGCCCTGATCAAGGACGCAGGGCAGCACGCCGTTCCCGACTGCGCCCGGAGCCTGCACGGCGACATCGAGGCCGCCGGACTCCCCTTCCTCCACCGGTTTGTGGAACTCGCCACCGCCTTCCACCACGCCGTCCGCAGTGAGCATCAGGACCTGGCCGCCACCATCGGCCGCCTGCGCGAACTCACGGTCAGCGGCGACTTCGCGTACTTCGTCGACGTCGCCCACTTCATGGCCGGCCTGCCCCTGCCGGCCCCCTCAGCCATCCGCTGGACCGAGAACGAAGAACACGTCCGCTCCGCATGGCGCCGCCTGGTCCACGCCCGGCAGGAACACCTGTTCACCGAAGGCTGACCACCCCGCAAGCACGACGGTCCCGGGCCCAGATCCCCGTCCGGGACCGTCGCGTGGCCCGCCAGAGCCAGGGCCCGGCAAAGTGCCTGTCTCTGAACCCCAGAGCAGCAGGTCGACGAACCATTGCCCGGAATGCGGAGTTTGCGGAAGCGTTCGCCGAACGGTCACGGTGACCGTTCCGGCGAACGGAACTGCTGGGGTGTGTGGGACGCGCGGGGCGGTCTTCGGGGGAGACCTTTAGAGTCCGAGGGCGCAGAAACAGGCGCTCAGCAGTACGTCCGGGCCTCCTTGACTGCGGGTTCGGCCTGCTTGGGGTCGGAAGTCACGTTGAGCAGCTCGTGCGCCTTGTCCAGGGCGTCGGCGAGCGGCTGGTACTTGGCATCCGCCAGGGCAGCCGCCCTGGCCAGATGTCCGGCGCCGACGAGGCGCGACACCAAGATGTCGAAGGCCTTCACGCTGTCGGTGCCCGGCAGCGGTTCCGGCAGTCGCCTCACGGCCGCGCAGGCCAACTCGGCGTCGGTGCCCTGGACCTTGCCGGACGCCGCCCCCGACTCGCAGGCCGTCAGGGCCAGCAACAGACCGACTACGGCCGCAGCAGTTGTAGGACGCCTCATCAGTTCCCCCCGCTCGAAGACTTCCGGCCATCCTCGGGGGCTTCGTCGAGGGGGGCACAGTCCAATCCCGGCCAGCTTGCACGGCTACCGGCCCCGCAGAGTCCGAGGGTTCAGAAACAGGCACAAAGCTTGACGTTTATCGTCAGGCGTCGAACGAGGCTCGAACTTGTTCGGTGTTTTCGCAGTTCAGCGGACGTGCCAGGAGCCGGGGCGTGATCCTGTGGGCAGGGTCGCTGCGGCACGGAGGCCGGGATCGTGGGACTGGTCGAGCACGGGGTTCAACGAGACGCGTTCACGACGGTGACGGAGTTCCGGTCGGAGCTGTACGCGTGCCTGATATCGCGGGCGGACGCCTTGTTCGAGCTGTGCGACGCGCTGTTGTGTACTGACGGACCGGTCCGGACCCTGGTGGATCTGGCGCTTGCGCCGGAACACCGGCGCGGGCACGGCGCCTTGTACTCCGGGGTGAACAGAGGCCGGATCGATGTAGCCCGCCTTCGTCGTGCGCTGGCGGGTGTGCCGTTGCCCCGGGCGAACGACGGTCGCCTGGTGCTGGCCGTGGACGTCTCGCCGTGGCTGCGACCAGATGCCGACACCTGCTCGGACCGCTCGTTCTGTCATACCTTCGGCCGAGGCCTGGGCAAGCACCAGATGGTGCCCGGCTGGCCGTACTCGATCGTCGCTGCGCTGGAAACGGGCCGGACCTCGTGGACCGCGCTGCTGGACGCGATCCGGCTGGAGCCCGGCGCGGACCTGGCCGCTGTCACGGCCGGGCAAGTCCGCGAGGTCGTCGAGCGCCTCGTCGCGGCCGGCCAGTGGCGGCCTGACGACTCGGACGTCCTGGTCGTGCTGGACGCCGGCTACGACGCACCTCGCATCGCCCACCTTCTGGCTGACCTGCCTGTGGAAGTACTGGGTCGGCTCCGCTCGGACCGGGTGATGCGCAAGCCGGTCCCGGTGCCGTGGATCTGTCCGCCGCAGGGCGGACGCCCGCCCAAGCACGGTGGTGAGTTCGTCTTCGGCCGTCCCGAGACCTGGGGCGAGGCAGACGTCGTGACCGTGACGGACACCGAACGGTATGGGACCGCGACCGCGCAGGCATGGGACCGGCTGCACCCCCGGCTGACCCGCCGTGCGGCTTGGGATGATCACGAGGGGCCCTTGCCGGTCATCGAGGGCACCGTGATTCGGTTGACGGTCGCGAAGCTGCCGAGCGGCGGGGTGAACAAGCCCGTCTGGCTGTGGTGGTCGGGCACCGGTGCGGGCCCGGAGGATGTGGACCGCTGCTGGCGGGCGTTCCTGCGAAGGTTCGACGTGGAGCACACGTTCCGCCTGCTCAAGCAGACGCTCGGCTGGACCCGTCCGAAGCTCCGGGACTCCGCCGCTGCCGACCGGTGGACCTGGCTCGTCCTGGCCGCACACGCCCAACTTCGTCTCGCCCGCCCGCTCGCTCGGGATCTCCGCCGGCCGTGGGAACGACCGGCGGAACCGAACAGGCTCACCCCCGCCCGAGTCCGCCGGGGGTTTAGAAACCTACGCGCGAAGACCGGCACGCCAGCCCGTGCACCGAAACCCAGCCGGCCCGGCCCGGGCCGCCCGCCCGGCTCGAAGAATCGGCGGACCGCCACCCGCTACGACGTCGGACGGGTCCTCGCCACCGGCGAGTCCTATACCAGACCCGCTCACCATAAGGTCGGCACCAAACCGCGACGCACCTGATGACCAGCCGGACCTGCTGTCGGAGCCTCTCCGTAAGCTGCCGCCCATGAGCATGAACGGCGAGTACCTGCGTGTCACACCCGAAGAACTGACCCGGGCCCTGAAGGATCCCGAGTGGGCTCTGGACCTCGCCGAGGAGATCCAGGACGCTCAGGAAGACCACGAGACGGCACCGGCCGAAGCTCGTCACTTCACCACGCACCAGACCTGGAACCTGCTGGATTTCCTACTGAAGCGTTCGGCGTTCCCGGTAGACATCGTGCATGGCGAGGAACCCTTCGCCGAGGCCGATGACTGGGGCTACGGGCCGCCGCGATACGTGACTGCCGACCGTGTACGGCTGGCCGCCGACACACTGGAACAGATGACCTATGACCTGCTGATCCAAGGTGTCGATCACTCCGAACTCGTCGCAGCCGAGATCTACCCACAGATCTGGGACTCGCCGACGTCGCTGGACTGGGCCCGAGACCTGTTCACCCCTCTGACGGAGTTCTTCCAAGCCGCAGCCTCTGATGGCCACGCCATGGTGATTTGGCTCGACTGAGGGCCCGTCCCGACGTTAAACGGCAAGCAAAGCAAATGGTCCGCACACCGAACGGCGTGCGGACCAAAGAAAGAGGGGCAGTGGCCAGCGATGGCGAGTGCCCCTTCAAGAGGTCGACCCAAGCAGGGCGTCTCCGGACCCCGCCGGGACTGTCCTGGGTCAGTGATCAGGATGGACGGCCTGGACGCCGGTGCCTTCGTACAGCGCGGGTTCCAGGGTGAGCAGGTAGCGGCCGGCGGGGAAGTCTGCCGAGGGGCGGGCCGCGTGGATGGCGTGGACGACCGCCCAAGGGTGCCCGGCGTGCAGGAACTCGGTGGCGGACAGGGCGGCAGCCGTGTCGAAGGGCTCGATCTGGATGAACCGCAGCCCGTTGATGTAGGCGAGCAGGTCGGGTCTTCCGGTGTCACCGGCGGTCAGGGAGAGCACGGGCGCATAGAGCGTGCCCAGACCGCCGGAGGCTTGCACGTAGAAGGCGGCGACGGCCTCGTTGTACGGGTCCTTCGGGTCATGGAGGGCGGTAGCGGTCGTGTGGTCCAGGACGACGGCGATCGGCCCCACTACGCGGCCGCCGAGTCCTGCCGGGCGCCCAGGCGCTCCAGGAGGCCGCGGGCCTTGGCCTCGGCCTCCTCGCTCGGCACGGTGCCCAGCACCGAGGCGAGCTCGGCGCGGGCCTGCTCGGCCCGCTCAGCGTACTCGGCCTGAGTCGGCCGGCCCTCGGCGAGCTCCTCGACCAGCTGCCGGATCGTCGTGCCCTGCTCGATCGCCAGCGCGGCCAGCCGGTCGCGGGTCGCCGCGCTCACCTTGATGCTCGTCTCGTCTGCCATACCTCGACTCTACTGCCAGTAGAGGACTGGCGTGGAGGGTCTGGCCTCGGCCCTGATGGACGCTGTTGACCAGGCCGCCGTTGCTTCTGCTGGTATGGGTCGGGTCAGTCACGCTGAGCAACGCAGGGCCCGACCGGATCCACCGCCGGGTCGCTCGCCAGAGGCAGGCGGCAAACCGGATGGGGCCATGTCCACAAGGGAGGGGACACGCGCCGGCTGCCGAGGGCCTGCCGGGGCGGTCAGCTGCCGGTTCCGTCAGGCCCAGGTGCGCCGCGGATCAGGTTTGCTTCCTGGCTGACTGACTGCGCTTCCTTCGGCTCGCCCTCTGGGGCTGTCGGGGGAGCGTCGGCAGATGGTGCATCTCGAAGATGCGCTCAACGTCCTCGCAGGTGAACAGGAGGCGGCTGAGGCGGGCGTGGGGAAAGCCCGAGTGGTTCACCCCGTCTCGAAGCCACTTAGTGCTGCAGCGAAGAATGAGCGCGGCTTCATCGACGGTGAGATACGGTCCGGGCTGCGAGTTGGGCTGGCTCGCTGGGCTGTGGGGGCTCCGCTTCGCCGCTAGCCGTAGGTGTGGGCTCGCGTAATGGCGCCACGGCCGACATGGCACACATGGCACGGATGTCCTCCGTGCTGAATGAGGGGTTACCTCCCAGCTTGTGATGCGGAACCTTCCGGGCGTAGATCCACTTTCGAAGTGTCGCGGCGGATACGGGCAGGAACTCGGCCGCCTCCTCAGGCGTGTAGTGCCGCAAGCTGTCCATACTTGCTGCCGCGAACGCCTCCATCAGTACTCCCTCAGGGGTGCGAACCTGGATCGTCAGCGTCGGTCCATGTTCTATTTTAGAGGTCGGTGGCGCGCTGAGTCCCCGGCTGGACCGCGTGATCAAGCGCGGCGGCGCGGCGTGCGGCCCTCGGCCGCTCCGGTGGTCTTCTTGGCAGCCTTCCTCGCGGTCTTCTTCTTGGCAGGGAGCTCGTGGACGGTGGCCTCGGTCTCACCGCGGGCTTCCCGCGCCTTCTGCACGGATGCCTCCAGGGCGGCCATGAGGTCGATCACCGGGGCGGGGGCCTCGGGTGGCTGCGTGCGCTCCCCGCGGGCCTTGGCCGCGAGAAGTTCCTCCACGGCGTCGCGGTAGTTGTCGCGGATGCCCTCGAGGGTGTCGGTGGTCATCGCGTCGGCGAGGACAACGGCGGCCTGGACCTCGTCCTCGGTGACCTCCACCGTGGAAGCCGGGACGTCGGCCTCGCGGATCTCGTCCGGCCAGCGGAGGCCATGGAGGACCAGGACGTCGCCGACGACCCGGAGCAGGCCGAGGCGTTCGCGCTGGTGGAAGGCGAATTTGGCGACCGCGACGCGGCTGGTGCGGGTGAGGGCCTCGCGCAGGAGGACGTAGGGCCGTGCCGCGATGGGGTCTGGGGCTGCCAGATAGTAGGCGCCGGCCCCGAAGGCGGCGGGGTTGATGGAGGCTGTGGGGACGAAGCTGACGATCTCGATCGCCTTGGCGGTGGGCAGGGGTAGGGCGTCGAGTTCGGCGTCGCTGACGGGGATCGTGCCGGTGGAGGTCTCGTAGCCGCGGCCAATCTCGTCAAGTTCGACGGGCTCGCCGTCGAGCTCGCAGACCTTGAGGTTGCGGACGCGGCCGATGAGTCCGCCTTCGTGCTGGTGGATCTGCCGGAAGTGCACGGCGTGGCGCTCGGTCGCCGGCACGACGGCCACCGGGACGCTGACCAGCCCGAACGAGATCGCGCCGTTCCACAGGGCCTTCACGGCTCAGGCCCAGGACTCGGGTCCGGTGCCCTGCCAGTCGAAGAGGGCCTCGTCGGTCAGATCGACGTCCTCGGCGTCTGCCATGCCTGCCCGGTAGAGGAACTCCCGGACGTCCCGCTCGTTGGTCGCGCGGCCGAGTTCCTCGCGCCGGTAGGTCACCAGGCGCCGGCCCCGCTCGTCGGGAATGTGGATGGTCACTTTGGACTCGGCCATGGCTCCAGACTCGCGGGCGACGCTCGGGGCCGCACTTAGGCCGTGTCCGGTCGGGTCCATCTGCTCGATCGGGGTCGGCGCGTCGTCTGGTACGTCATCTCTGCCCAGCGTGCGTTGGGAAGGAGTAGCGGCGCTACGCCGCCTCTGCTCCCGCGTCGTCTGATGGGGCGGCGTGCCTCTTCAGCTGCATGCGGGCGGCCACTACTTCCTCACGGGGAACGGTCGCCCAGTGCGAGTGGTCCACAACGGCGATCGACAGCTCCAGGATCTCCGCCCGTATCTCGTCGACCCTCTGCTTCTGCTCGTTGCTCCAGCCAGGGCTATCGGGTACGTCACCGCGATGGGAGTAGCGCTCGCCCCGCGTCCAGCCGGCCATGGGCTCCACGCTCCAGGGCAGCCCTGCCAGGTAGGCGCGGTGCTCGGCGTGGGCGCGGTGGAGGCGTTCCTGAAGCTGGAGGAGGTCCTCGGGGAATACGGTCGTGGTCACGCCGCGATCGTAAACCTGTTCGATTTCGGGAGGGAAGTCGACACTCGGGGCTGTCAGCTTTTTGTGACTGCGCACTTCAGGTGGCGGCTGAGCGCTCGAGTTGGCAGGTTGAGTACGGGGGGCAGTTTCGCTGGGCCCGCCATTGCGGGCTGCGGCTCGTGAGCTGCGTGGGCCATTCTGCGCGCCGAGTTTAAGAACGGTCGTTCTTGACTGGTCATTCTCAAACTCGTAGGGTCGAGGCATGGGAAGACCACGCGCCTTCGACGAAGGACACGTCATTCGGGCTGCCGCCGAGCTGTTCGCGGCCCACGGTTACGAGGGCACGTCGATCGACGATCTGGTCAATGGCCTCGGCGTGCACCGGGGCAGCCTCTACAAGGTGTTCGGGAGCAAGCGCGGCCTCTACGTCTCTGCTCTGCGCACCCACGTGGAGGAGCAGGTCCGCCCGCTCACGGCCGCCCTCGCCGCGAGCGGCGACCTCGCCCAGGCCCTGGCATCAGCGGCGGCCTCGTACGACAGCGGCCCGGCTGCCGGCCTGCTCCTGCTGGCCGCAGTCGAACGGGCCCCGCACGACCCCGAGATCGCGGAACTGGTCGCCGAAGCCTTCCAAGCCCTGGATCAAGCCCTGGCCGACTTCGCCCCGCCCGAACTGGCCCCCGCACTCACCGCGACCGTCCTGGGCGCGCGCATCCGCAACCAGCCCGGGCCCGTGATCAACCTCGCCCGGCACATCCGACCGACAGGAGACTGAGCATGGCCCGCATCACCGTTGAGAACACCGCCCTCATCGTCGCAGTCGAGGGCCTGGACAAGCTGTGGGCGCTGAAAAGCCGCCTGGAGATCCCCCTGGCGAATGTGCGCGGCGCGACCCACGACCCGGGCATCATCCGCGACCGCAAGGGTCTACGCGCCCCGGGCACCCATCTCCCCGGAGTCATCACCGCAGGCACCTGGCACCACGAGGGCGAGCGCATCTTCTGGGACGTACGAAACCCCGAAAAGGCGATCGTCATCGAGCTGGCGGACGAGCGATACACCCGGCTGATAGTGGAAGTGGACAACCCGCGAGCAGTGGTCACCCTGATCGAACAGGCAACCACGCGGTAGACGCCTCTGGGTGGCTTCTGAGCGCTGCAGTTGGCGAGAGCCGCCAACTGCAGCGCTCAGTCACACTTTTCAGGCTCCGGCTTGCAGGCTTCGGCGGGGCTGGCGACATCAAGGGCACAATCGGCACCGCGGTGTGGCTGAGCCGCTAGAGGGGATGGCTCGTTTTGCGCCGCCGAGGACCGCAGGCGAGGCGCGTGCCGGCGGCAGACCGGCGGGAGCCCGGGCTCGGGCAGGGCGGTCCGTCCGCCCTGCCCGGCGTCGTGCGGTGAGGGCGGTTGTTCTATTCTTCGCCGTCGGGGTTCGGGGTGGGCGCTGCGCCCGGCCCGGGCTCCACCTGGGGGCATTCGTTGTGGAGGTACTCGAACCGCTTCTGGTACGCCGCGGTCACCGGGTGGTTTCGCAGTGCAAGAATGGCCTCGTCGTTCTGCCGCAGCCCTCGGTACGTGAGGTTCTGGCTTCCCACGTACAGGGTGGTCTGGGCTCCCTGACGCACGATGAA
>NZ_JBHXTC010000109.1:0-8902 GCF_042677605.1 Streptomyces sp. NPDC127106
CCCGCGCGCGGGCGGCGGTGGGCGCGGCGGCGGCGGCGGGGGGGCGCGCCGCGCCCCCGCCGGGCCCGCGGGGGGGGGCCCCCCCCCCCCCCCCCCCCGGTGGTGACTGCCGACGACGACGTCAGTTGTCGTCCTCGTCGATGAGGAAGCCGCGCATCGGCGACGGCGCCTGCATCGGCTGCGGCGCAGCGGGCCGCACCGGAGCCATCGGCTGCGTCATGGCCGGGGACATCTGCTGCTGGCCGCCGTACGACGGACCGCCCATCGGGGAGGGACCGCCCATCGGCGACGGACCACCCATCGGGGACGGGCTGCTCATCGGGGACGGGCCGCCCATGCCCATCGAACCGGCGGGGGCCATCGAGGCAGACGGCGACGGCGGCAGCGCCGGACCGGCGGGGTTCCGCGGCGGGGCCAGGGAGTCGTCGGCCTGGGTCTCCAGCTGGCGCAGCTGCGACTCCAGGTAGGACTTCAGACGCGTACGGTACTCACGCTCGAAGCCCCGCAGGTCCTCGACCTTGCGCTCCAGCGTGGCCCGCGCGGACTCCAGCGAGCCCATCGCGACGCGGTGCTTCTCCTGCGCGTCCCGCTCCAGCGCGTCGGCCTTGGCGCGGGCGTCCCGCTCCAGGCCCTCGGCGCGGCTGCGCGCCTCGCCGACGATCTTGTTGGCCTCGGAGCGGGCCTCCGCGATCGCCTGGTCGGCGGTCTGCTGGGCCAGGGAGAGGACACGGGCGGCGCTGTCGCCACCGGGGCCCTGCTGCGGGAGCTGCGGCTGCTGCGGCTGCATGGGCTGCATCTGCTGCCCCATCGGCTGCATCTGCTGGCCCATCGGCTGCATCTGCTGGCCCATGGGCTGCATCTGCTGGCCGAGCGGGTTCTGGCCGCCCATGGACTGCTGACCACCCATGGTGTGCATGGGGCCGCCCATCGGGCCGGGGCCGCCGGGACCCTGCGGGCCGCCGGGGCCGCCCATCGGGCCGGGGCCGGCCGGGAGCTGCGGCTGACCGCCCGGAAGCTGCGGGGGGCCCATCTGCGGCGGGCCCTGCTGGGCCGGCGGGCCGGATATGGCGGCGGGCACGGGGCCACCGGGGCGCTGGTCCTGGGGTTCCGGCTTGCGCATGCCCTGCTGCTGCTGGTTCTGCGCGGCGGCGCGCGTGGCTGCGGCCAGCTTGGCGCGCAGGTCCTCGTTCTCGCGCAGCAGGCGCGTCAGCTCGGCTTCGACCTCGTCGAGGAAGGCATCGACCTCGTCCTCGTCATAGCCTTCTCGGAGGCGGACGGTCGTGAACTGCTTGTTCCGCACGTCCTCGGGAGTCAGCGGCATGTCTTCTTCACCTCTACGTAGTCGTCGGCAGTCGGCAAGACCGTATCGGGACTGTCCCCGCGCGTGCGGGAAAGCTCATCGTTCACACGCTTCTCGCAGCTGTGCTCACGAAGCTGATGAGGATGTAAACGATGATCATCAGAACGAAGAAGGACAGGTCGAGTGCCACGCCCCCGAGACGCAACGGCGGAATGAACCGCCTGAGAAGCTTGAGCGGCGGATCGGTGACAGTGTAGGTCGCCTCCAGGACGACCACCATCGCCTTGCCGGGTGTCCATGAACGTGCGAACTGGAAGACGTAGTCCATCACCAGTCGGAAGATCAGCACGATAAGGAAGCACATCAGCGCGATGTAGACCACCTGTAGTGCGACGCCCATCCCGCGCTTCCCTCTCCCCTGCTCTCACTCTCGTTCCGCCCCGTGTCTGACGGATCGGTCTAGCTTTGGTTGAAGAACCCGCCCTCCGCGATGCGGGCCTTGTCCTCCGCCGTGACATCGACGTTAGCAGGCGAGAGCAGGAACACCTTCTGTGTCACGCGTTCAATGCTGCCGTGCAATCCGAACACGAGACCGGCCGCAAAGTCGACAAGTCGCTTTGCGTCCGTGTCGTCCATCTCTGTGAGGTTCATGATCACCGGAGTGCCCTCACGGAAGTGTTCCCCGATGGTACGGGCCTCGTTGTAGGTCCGGGGGTGCAGCGTCGTGATGCGGTACGGCTCCCGCTCGGAGACGACCTTGGGCATGATCACGGGGGCGTTCTTCTCCACGTTCGAGCGTTCAGGTGTGATGGATGCCACGGGGGCGATTCGCGCAGGACGTCCACTTTCGACCGGCAAGGGAGTGGGTTCCCGTTGCGGCGGGGGCTGCACGGCTCGTACCGGTTCTTCCGGTACGGGCGTTTGGTGCACGGGCTGCTGCTGGCGCCGGCGGTCCCGCTCCGGTTCCGGCTCGGGTTCGAACTCGTCGTCGGGGTCGTACCCCGGGTTGTCGTACCGGTCGTCCTCCACGAGGCCGAGGTAGACCGCCATCTTGCGCATCGCGCCGGCCATTCTCTGAGTCCTCCGCTCTGTGGTGGATCGCCGTGTCACAGGTGCGCCGCTGTGTCACCGAAGTCACCAACTGCCCGCGATCCACGTGGTCTGTCCGCCCTCCAGCGGGAATGACCATATTTTCTGCTGTGGTCCGACTTTCTTCGCGACGTTACCCGAGCCGGGGTCTCGCGCCGAGTACCGCAGTGCCGACGCGTACATGTGTCGCACCGGCCGCAACGGCCTCTTCCAGATCTGCACTCATCCCGGCCGACACCATCGTGGCAGCCGGATGGTCCGCGCGCAGGCGGGATGACAATTCCACCAGCCGCTCGAAAGCGGCCCGTTCGCGTCCCGCGAAGGGACCGGCCAGCGGAGCCACGGTCATCACACCGTCGATCCGCAGTCCCGGCGCCCCGGCCACGAGGTCCGCGAGTTCGGCGAGCTGCTCGGGAGCCGCGCCGCCGCGGCTGCCGCGCTCCCCCGACTCGGCGTCGAGGGCGATCTGCACGAGGCAACCGAGCTCCCGTCCGCCCTGCTGCGCCGCCGCGGAGAGCGCGGTGACCAGCCGGGGCCGGTCGACCGACTGCACCACATGGGCATATCCCGCAACGGAACGGGCTTTGTTGGTCTGCAACTGGCCGACGAAGTGCCAGGCGAGCGGCAGGTCCGCGCAGGCGGCCGCCTTGGGGGCGGCATCCTGGTCGCGATTCTCCGCAACATGACGGACGCCCAGCTCCGCCAGCAGTCGTACGTCGCTCGCGGGATAGGTCTTGGTGACGACGATGAGCGTCACCTCGTCCCGCGCCCGCCCCGCGGCGGCGCAGGCGGAGGAGATGCGCTCCTCCACCCGCGCCAGGTTCTCCGCGAGCTCCGACTTACGATCCGTCATCACCTAGTCCAACCAGACATATCCGGCAAGCCGCCCGGTCACCCGGTCGCGGCGGTACGAGAAGTGGTCCCGCGACTCCAGTGTGCAGACCGGCGAGCGGTGCCTGTTCACCACCCCCACCTCGGCGAGCTGGGCGTGCACCCCGGCGACCACGTCGACGGCGGGGGTCCCCCAACTCGTCTCGGACCGGGCCGCCGGAACCGCCTCGGCGACCTCGTCGCGCATGGCGGCGGGCACCTCGTAGCAGCGCCCGCAGACCGTCGGGCCGGTGCGGGCGATGATCCGCCCCGGTTCGGCGCCGAGCGCGACCATCGCCTCGACGGCGGCGGGCACCACCCCGGCGACCAACCCGGGCCGGCCCGCGTGGGCGGCACCGGCGATCCCGGCGACGGGGTCGGCCAGCAACACCGGCGTGCAGTCCGCGGTGAGCACCGCCAGGGCCAGGCCCCGGCGGGCGGTCACCACCGCGTCCACCTCGGGTACGGCCCGTCCGGGCTCCCAGGGTCCGGAGACCACTGCGACGTCCTTGCCGTGCACCTGGTTCATCCAGACCACGTGGTCCGGCTCGATGCCCAGGGTCTTGGCCGCGATCGCGCGGTTCGCCAGAACGGCGGCCGGGTCGTCCCCGACCGCGCCGCCGAGATTGAGCTCCTCGTACGGAACGGCGCTCACCCCGCCCCACCGGTCGGTGAAGGCGAAGTGGGCGCCGCTCTCGCTGTGCTGCCCCAATGTCACTTCAGGAAGTCCGGTACGTCCAGTTCCTCGGCCGGGCTGTCCTGGTAGGGACGGGCCGTGGGGACCTGCGGGGCGGGGGGCGCGACCTCGACCGGGGCGACCGGCTCGACGGGGGCCGGGGGCTCCTCCCGGGGGGTCACCGTACCGAGGCCGCCGAAGGCCGGGCGGACCGGCTCGGGGGCGCGGACCGGGGCCGGCGCGGGCTCCTCGCGCTTGGTGGACGCGGCACCGATGACGTTGTCGCGGCGGGCCGGGGGCTGCCCGCCGTCGAAGCCGGCGGCGATGACGGTGACCCGCACCTCGTCGCCGAGGGCGTCGTCGATGACGGCGCCGAAGATGATGTTCGCCTCGGGGTGCGCGGCCTCGCTCACCAGCTGGGCGGCCTCGTTGATCTCGAACAGGCCGAGGTCCGAGCCACCGGAGATGGACAGCAGGACGCCCCGGGCGCCGTCGATGGAGGCCTCCAGCAGCGGCGAGGAGATCGCCATCTCGGCGGCGGCCACCGCGCGGTCGTCACCGCGGGCCGAGCCGATGCCCATGAGGGCCGAGCCGGCTTCGGACATCACGGACTTGACGTCGGCGAAGTCGAGGTTGATCAGACCCGGGGTGGTGATGAGGTCGGTGATGCCCTGGACACCGGAGAGCAGGACCTGGTCCGCGGACTTGAAGGCGTCCAGGACCGAGACCTGGCGGTCCGAGATGGACAGCAGCCGGTCGTTCGGGATGACGATGAGGGTGTCGACCTCTTCGCGGAGTTCGGCGATGCCGTCCTCCGCCTGGTTCGCGCGGCGCCGCCCCTCGAAGGTGAACGGCCGGGTAACCACACCGATCGTCAGGGCGCCGAGCGAGCGCGCGATGTTCGCGACGACCGGGGCGCCGCCGGTGCCGGTGCCGCCGCCCTCGCCCGCGGTGACGAAGACCATGTCGGCCCCCTTGAGGACCTCCTCGATCTCCTCGCGGTGGTCCTCGGCCGCCTTGCGGCCGACCGCCGGGTTGGCTCCGGCGCCGAGGCCCCGGGTGAGTTCGCGGCCGACGTCGAGCTTGACGTCGGCGTCGCTCATCAACAGGGCCTGCGCGTCCGTGTTGATGGCGATGAACTCGACGCCTTTGAGACCGACCTCGATCATCCGGTTGATGGCATTGACACCACCGCCGCCGACACCGATGACCTTGATGACTGCGAGGTAGTTCTGCGGTGCTGCCACGTCGAAGGCCTCTCGCCTCGAGTTACGTGTCGTCGCTTCGCGGGCCTGCGCTGCGACGACTGATGCCGAAATGTGGGACGGTCCGAACGCGCCGACCCGAACCCTAACCCTGAAGTTTAGGGTTAAGTATGTGCCTGTTCCCTGGACTCTTCCGAACAGGACACTAAGTCGACAAGTAGCGCGTGTTCAACGAACACGCCGAACCTCCCGTTTTTCTTTTCACCCTATGTGATCACCCGTATCGGTGGCCAACCAGGGTGCGTCGCCGCGCGATCGAACGTCAACTCCCGGACACCGCAGGGGCGGTGGGAACGCTCACGTCGAAGTGGGTAGCCCCCGGTGCGGCTTTGAACAGAGCGGTCAGCGCGCGCCCCTTCGCCTCCCCCTGCTCGCCGCTCCCCCACACCACCGAGCGGCCCCGGGTCAACTCCAGGAGGATCGCGTCGTACGACCCCACCTTGACCTGCACGGTCTCCTTGGCGACCGCCTCCGGGAGGTCCCCGGCGACGCCCACGGCCTCGCGCAGCAGCCGCTCCTCGTCGAAGCGGCGGCCGCTCGGCGACCGCGCGACGTTCAATTCGAGGAGCGGTACGCCGTCGGGTGCTTTCGCGACCGTGTCGAATCGCACGCCCGAAGCGTCCACTTCCACGAAGTTAGCGTCCTTTTTGATGAGCAGGACTGGTTTGCGTTCGGTCACTTCGAGACCGATTCCACGGGGCCAGGAGCGGACCACGTCGACCGATTCGACGCGGGGCAGCCGCTCGCGCACCCGCTGGCCGATCTCGTCGGTGTCCACGGCCACGAGCGGGGAGCCGACCGGCACGGCCGCGGCGGCCAGGACCTGTTCGGCGGTCAGCACCTGCGTGCCCCTGGCGGTCACCTTCTCGACGCGCAGCCACGAGGACCCGTAGAGCACCCAGCAGACTCCCCCGGTGAGCAGCGCGGTGGCCGCGGCGACGACCACCAGCCGGCCCCGGCCGCGCAGCCGCCGGACGAGGCGGAGCACACCGGGGTGCGGCGCGGACGGGGCCTTGGGGGCCTTCGCGGGCTTCGGGGCCTTGGCGGCCTTGGCGGCCTTGGCCGGCTTCGCCGGCTTCTGCCGCTTGGGGGCCCGGGGCGGCTTCGGCGCGGCGGGCGGCTTGGGGGAGCCGGAGCCCTTGCCCTTGCGGGCGGGCCGGTCGGAACCGGGTGTGCCGCGCTGTGCGGTGTTCGCTCCGGCCACTCCTGTGCCTCCTGCGTCTGCGCCGTACCGCCTCAGCGGTTCCGGTGGGCGGCGATCGCCTCGTACACCATCGCGACCAGCAGCTCGTCGGCGTCCCGGCGGCCGAACTCGGAGGCGGCGCGGGACATCTCGTACAGGCGGTGCGGGTCGGACAGCACCGGCAGGACGTTGCCGAGCACCCAGTCGGGCGTCAGCTCCGCGTCGTCGACGAGCAGGCCGCCGCCGGCCTTGACCACCGGCTGGGCGTTGAGCCGCTGTTCGCCGTTGCCGATCGGCAGCGGGACGTACGCGGCGGGGAGCCCGACGGCGGAGAGCTCGGCGACGGTCATCGCGCCCGCACGGCACAGCATCATGTCGGCGGCGGCGTACGCGAGGTCCATCCGGTCCACGTACGGTACCGGGACGTAGGGCGGCATCCCGGGCATGTTGTCGACGTGCGGCATTTCGTTCTTCGGGCCGACCGCGTGCAGGATCTGGATCCCGGAGCGCTGGAGGGTCGGGGCGACCTGCTGGACGGTCTCGTTGAGGCGCCGGGCGCCCTGCGAACCGCCGGAGACGAGCAGGGTCGGCAGGTTAGGGTCCAGGCCGAAAGTGGCGCGGGCCTCGGGGCGGGCCGCAGCGCGGTCCAGGGTGGCGATGGTGCGGCGCAGCGGGATGCCCACGTAGCGGGCCCCGCGGAGCTTGCTGTCGGGCGTGGAGACGGCCACGGCGTGCGCGTAGCGGGAGCCGATCTTGTTGGCGAGGCCGGGGCGGGCGTTGGCCTCGTGGACGATGATCGGCACGCCGAGCCGCTTGGCCGCGAGGTAGCCGGGCAGGGCCACGTAGCCGCCGAAACCGACGACGACGTCGGCCTTGGTGCGCTCCAGGATCTCCTCGGCCGCCTTGATGGTGCCGCGCAGCCGCCCCGGGACGGTGATGAGCTCGGGGGTGGGCTTGCGGGGCAGCGGGACGGCGGGGATCAGGCCCAGCTCGTAGCCGCGCTCGGGCACGAGGCGGGTCTCGAGTCCGCGCTCCGTGCCGAGGGCGGTGATGCCCACGGAGGGGTCCTGCCTGCGCAGGGCGTCCGCGAGGGCGAGCGCGGGCTCGATGTGGCCGGCGGTCCCCCCACCGGCGAGTACGACATGCACCGAAATTCACCGCTCTCCGGACGGACGCCTCTTGACGCGCCGTCTCATCGACTTCCATCTCTGCCCGGTCCGCTTCCAGCCGGACTTCGGCTGGCGCATCGCGAGCGCCGCACGCGCGGCCGGCTCCTCCCGCGCGAAGGCGATGAGCAGTCCGACCGCGAACATGGTCGGCAGCAGGGCGGAGCCTCCGTACGAGAACAACGGGAGCGGGACTCCGGCGATCGGCAGCAGGCCGAGCACCGCACCGATGTTGATCACGGCCTGGGCCGTGATCCAGGTGGTCACGCCTCCCGCGGCATAGCGTACGAAGGAGTCCTCCGTGCGTCCGGCCACGCGGATACCCGCATAGCCTAGAGCCGCGAAGAGGGCGAGTACCGACAGCGTCCCCGCCAGGCCCAGTTCCTCCCCGGTGATGGCGAAGATGAAGTCGGTGTGGGCTTCCGGCAGTTGCCCCCATTTTTCCACGCTGGCCCCCAAACCGGAACCGAACCATCCGCCCGAGGCGAGGGCGTAGATCCCGTGTACGGCCTGCCAGCAGAGGTCGTTTTTGCCCGGTTCGGTCGCACCGATGCAGGCGAGCCGGTCCATCCGGTGGGGACTGGTCTTGATCAGCAGTGCGACGATCACACCCGCGAAGGCCAGCACCCCCACGAAGAGCCGGGTGGGGGCGCCCGCGAGCCACAGCAGGCCGAACAGGATGGCCCCGAGGATCATGGCGGTGCCCATGTCGCCCCCCAGCATGATCAGCCCGAGGAGCAGGAAGGCCACCGGGACCAGCGGCACCAGCAGGTGCTTCCACTGGGTCAGCAGGCCCTTGTCGCCCTTGCGGGCCAGCAGGTCGGCGCCCCACAGGATCAGCGCCAGCTTGCCGAACTCGCTGGGCTGGAGCATGAACGGACCGCCGAGGGAGATCCAGTTCTGGTTGCCGTTGATCGCCACCCCTATCCCGGGGACCTGGACCAGGACCATCAGGAACAGGGTTCCCGCCAGCACGGGGTAGGACAGCGCCCGGTGCAGCTTGACCGGCATCCGGGAGGCGGCGAGCAGCAGTACGGTGCCGATCAGGGCGGCGACGAACTGCTTCTTGAAGAAGTACGCGTCGCCCAGGCCCAGCTGGAGGGCTTTGATCATCGAGGCGGAGTACACCATCACCAGGCCGAGCACGGTGATGAGCAGCGAGCTGCCGAAGATCAGGTAGTACGCGGTGAGGGGCCGGTCCCAGGCCCGGCGCAGCTGCCGCTGCGTCCGCCGCACCCGGGTCAGCGGCCCCCCCCCGGCGGGCCGCCCCGCGCCCGGCTGCGACGGCGTGAAACGCCGTCGAGTGATCGGCGAAGCCGATCACTGGTTGTAGCGGCTTCGCCGCTACAGACC
>NZ_JBHXTC010000110.1:0-8108 GCF_042677605.1 Streptomyces sp. NPDC127106
TCCTTCGACATCGACGCCAACGGCATCATGCACGTGACCGCCAAGGACCTGGGCACGGGCAAGGAACAGAAGATGACCGTCACCGGCGGCTCCTCGCTCGGCCGGGACGAGGTCGACCGGATGCGCCAGGAGGCCGAGCAGTACGCGGAGGAGGACCAGCGCCGCCGCGAGGCCGCCGAGACCCGCAACCAGGCCGAGCAGCTCGTGTACCAGACGGAGAAGTTCGTCAAGGACAACGAGGACAAGATCCCGGGCGACGTGAAGACCGAGGTCGAGGGTGCCGTCGCCGAGCTGAAGGAGAAGCTCAAGGGCGAGGACACGGCCGAGATCCGCACCGCGACCGAGAAGGTCGCCGCGGTCAGCCAGAAGCTCGGCCAGGCGATCTACGCCGACGCCGGCGCCCAGGCCGCCGGCGGTGCCGGTGACGCGGGCCAGGCCAAGGCCGACGACGACGTGGTCGACGCCGAGATCGTCGACGACGAGAAGCCGAAGGGCGGCGCGGCCTGATGTCGGAGGAGACCGCGGGTTTCGAGGAGAAGCCCGAAGTCCCCGGCGACGCCACCCCCGACGACGCTGCCGAGCCGAAGACCGCCGACTCCTCCGCTGAGGAGCCGGCGGCCCCGGCCGGGGACTCCGGAGCACGGACCGACCAGTCCACCCCCTCCGCCCAGGGCGCGAACGCGGCCCTGGTGGCGCAGCTGGACCAGGCCCGTACGGCGCTCGCCGAGCGCACCGGTGACCTCCAGCGGCTCCAGGCGGAGTACCAGAACTACCGTCGCCGCGTGGAGCGGGACCGCATCGCCGTCAAGGAGATCGCGGTCGCGAACCTGCTGTCCGAGCTGCTCCCGACCCTGGACGACATCGGCCGGGCGAGGGACCATGGCGAACTGGTCGGCGGCTTCAAGTCGGTGGCCGAATCGCTGGAGACCGCTGCGGCCAAGCTGGGCCTGCAGCAGTTCGGCAAGGAGGGCGAGCCCTTCGACCCGACGATCCACGAGGCCCTGATGCACTCGTACGCGCCGGACGTCACCGAGACGACCTGCGTGGCGATCCTGCAGCCTGGGTACCGGATCGGCGAGCGCACGATCCGCCCCGCGCGGGTCGCGGTGGCCGAGCCCCAGCCGGGCACGGCCCCGAAGTCCGAGTCCGGGGAGGGCGACACGCCCGCGGACAAGGACGCGGATGCAGCCGACAAGGGCTGACGTCCGCAAAGCTGATCATGTGATGGCGCGAGAGGAGGGACGTCGGGGATGAGCACGAAGGACTTCGTCGAGAAGGACTACTACAAGGTCCTCGGCGTCCCCAAGGACGCCACCGAGGCGGAGATCAAGAAGGCGTACCGGAAGCTCGCCCGCGAGTTCCACCCGGACGCCAACAAGGGCGACGTCGAGGCCGAGGAGCGCTTCAAGGAGATCTCCGAGGCGAACGACATCCTCGGCGACGCCAAGAAGCGCAAGGAGTACGACGACGCCCGCGCGCTGTTCGGGAACGGCGGCTTCCGCCCCGGTCCCGGCGCGGGCGGCGGCTCCTTCAACTTCGACCTGGGCGACCTCTTCGGGGGCACCCAGGGCGGCGGTGCGGGCGGCTTCGGCGGCGGCGGCCTCGGCGACGTGTTCGGCGGCCTGTTCAACCGGGGCGGCGCCGGTCCGGGGACCCGCACCCAGCCGCGCCGGGGCCAGGACGTCGAGTCCGAGGTCACCCTCTCGTTCACGGAAGCGGTGGACGGGGCCACGGTCCCGCTCCGCATGTCCTCCCAGGCCCCCTGCAAGGCCTGCTCGGGCACCGGCGACAAGAACGGCACCCCCCGGGTGTGCCCGACCTGCGTCGGCACCGGTCAGGTCTCGCGGGGCAGCGGCGGCGGCTTCTCTCTGACGGACCCCTGCGCGGACTGCAAGGGCCGCGGCCTGATCGCGGAGACCCCCTGCGAGGTCTGCAAGGGCAGCGGCCGCGCCAAGTCCTCGCGGACCATGCAGGTCCGGATCCCGGCGGGCGTCTCCGACGGCCAGCGGATCCGGCTGCGCGGCAAGGGAGCACCGGGCGAGCGCGGCGGCCCGGCCGGCGACCTGTACGTCGTCGTCCACGTGGGCAGCCACCCGGTCTTCGGCCGCAAGGGCGACAACCTGACGGTGACCGTCCCGGTGACGATCTCCGAGGCGGCCCTGGGCGCCGACATCAAGGTTCCGACGCTCGGCGGGCCCGTGGTGACGCTGAAGCTTCCGCCGGGCACCCCTTCGGGCCGCACCATGCGCGCCCGCGGCAAGGGCGCGGTCCGCAAGGACGGCACCCGCGGCGACCTGCTGGTGACGGTGGAGGTCGCGGTTCCGTCCACGCTGACGGACAAGGCCCGCGAGGCGCTGGAGATGTACCGCGACGCGACGGAGTCGGAGGACCCGCGCGCCGCGCTGTTCGAGTCCGCGAAGGGAGCCTGACATGGACGGCCGCCGACGACAGCCCCGGTTCGGTGGCGGGGCATACGAGCTGACCGACGAGACCCCGGTCTACGTGATCTCGGTGGCCGCCCAGCTCTCGGGTCTCCACCCGCAGACCCTTCGCCAGTACGACCGCCTGGGGCTGGTCTCCCCGGACCGCACGGCGGGCCGCGGACGGCGGTATTCGGCCAGGGACATCGAGCTGCTCCGCACGGTGCAGGCGCTGTCCCAGGACGAGGGCATCAACCTCGCCGGCATCAAGCGGATCATCGAGCTGCAGAACCAGGTCGAGGCACTCCAGCAGCGCGTGGCCGAGCTCTCGGCCGCGGTCGAGGGCGCGGCTGCCGTGATGCAGCAGCGCGAGGCCCAGGTGCACGCCTCGTACCGCCGCGATCTGGTCAAGTACCAGCCGCCGGTGGGCGGCAACGCCCTCGTCGTGTGGCGTCCCGCCCCGAAGCGGGCGAACGACTAGCGGCGGCGGAGCTCCGGCCCGCCGACCTGTCGAAGGCCCCGCCCGGGCGCGTCCCGGGCGGGGCCTTCCGCCGTCGTTCCGCCGTCGTTCCGGCGATGCGTCGGCGGTCCCGCCTCAGTGGTCGGAGCCGCCCTCCTCCAGGATCCCCGACCGGGCGATGAGGAAGCCGAGTTGGGCGCGGCTGCCGCTGCCGAGGGTGCTGGCGAGCTTGGCGATGTGCGCCCGGCAGGTCCGTACGTTCATGCCCAGCCGGCGGGCGATGGCCTCGTCCACGTGCCCCTCGACGAGGAGCTGGGCGATGGTCCGCTGCACGCCCGTGATGCCGTCCCGGGTGGGCTGGTACGTGACTTCCTCCTGGAGCGGCACCGCGCGGTGCCACAACTGCTCGAAGACCTTGATGAGGTAGTCCACGAGCCCCGGGTGGCGCAGTTCCAGGGCCACCTGGCGGTCGTCGCTGGCGGGGATGAAGGCGACCGTGCGGTCGAAGATGATGAGCCGTTCGAAGAGCTCCTCCAGCGTCCGCACCTCGACCTTGCCGGCCTTGAGGATGTCCACGTACGCGAGCGTGCCCCGGCTGTGCCGGACCGTGTGCTGGTAGAGGGTACGGATCCGGACACCGCGGTCCGTCAGCGGCTGGTCGCGCTCCAGGGCTTCCGTAAGCTCCAGGCTGGGGCGGGCGCCGCCGGGCTGGACGGTGAGCATCTCCGTGTGGCACTCGGCGGTGGCCAGGTTGAGGGCCGCGTTGATGGCGTCGAAGCCTTCCAGCACGGTGATGGCGTGCGTGCTGGCCGGAGCCTGTGCACTGATGGCCAGAAACGGCTCGAACGCTTCGGAGAGTTCGAGAGAATCGCGGTGCCGCTCGCGGATCTCCCGTTCGATCGGATGCAGCCGCTGGGCCAGCGCAACCGCCGGTGGAACCGGACGCAGTGCATTGACGTCATCAGGATCCGGCTGCAGCAGGGCCAGGTCGAGCAGGCAGGGTGCCGCTTCCACGTCTCCCCGTGCGATGCGCCCGGTGCGCAGCGCGCTCGTGTAGAGGCGCGCTCCTTCGGAGCACAGGTTCGCGACCGAGTGGGGATGTGTCGCTTTTGTTGTGTTTATTGTCAAATCTCCACCCCCCAGGGTCCTGAACATGCAAGAACATGATGCATCGTCCCTGTGGCAGCGACGTGCCTGAATGAGCCATCGTCTGACAGGCGGGGGAGAGGATTTCATCAAGTGAGGACGAAGCCGACCATGAACAAGAGAATGCTTCGCTCGGCGCTTGCCACCGTCATCTTCTCGGCTGTGGCCGGTCTGGGACTCGCCGCGGCCACGCTGGGGGGCGCCGGAGGTGCTGCGGACATCCACGCGGCGGTCGCGGACAGCGGCTGGCGCGAGCCCTCGGCGGACAGCGGCTGGCGCGGGGCCCCGCTGGACAGCGGGTGGCGCTCGACCCCCGCAGATGCCGATTCCGCAGCCCTTGTCGTGGAGAGCACGGTATGACCCCCGATGACCGCGGCTTCCGCCGCGAAATGGCTTCCGCCTACCGCTCCGGCTGGCAGTTCATCGACCTCGCGACGGCCATCCCCCAGGTCGGCGACTCGCTGATGGTCACCCTCTTCGGCCAGCCCATCGTGATCACGCGCGAGGAGGACGAGGACGTGCGGGCGTACCGCTGCCTGCGCCGCCCCCGCGGCGCGCCGCAGCCGGTCCGCTGCGAGGTGCGCTACGGCATGGTCTTTGTCAACCTCGATCAGCGCGACCACCAGCTCTTCGAACCCGATATCACCACCGCCACCCCCCGCAGTGCCTGAAGCGATTCCCCTGTCGTTGCAGATCGCTCCAGGTGCTTCCCCCACACAACGGCGCCATCGTGGACCTGACCACGATGGCGCCGTTGTGGTTTCGGCGTCCAGTAGCCGAACCGGACAAGGTGAAAACTGAACCGTCCGGAATCCTCCGGAACCCCGGAGCCCCCGGAACCCCGAAACCCCCCGCACCCCCCGGGGCGCGCGGGTGCGGCGGGCTCAGGCGCGGCCCATCGCCCGGTCCAGCGCGATCTCGATGACCACCCGGTCCGGGTTGGGCGAGGGCATCCGCCCGTAGCGCTCCGCGTAGCGCGCGACCGCGTCCGCGACCGCCTCCTCGTCCGTGCGCACCACCGCCCGGCCCTCCAGGGTCGCCCAGCGGCGCCCCTCCATCTGGCACACCGCGACGCGGGCCGAGCCCGGCTCCACCGCCTGGGCCGCCAGCACGTTGCGGACCTTCTTGCTGTGCTTGTTGCTGATCACCCGGGCGACGCCGGCCTCAGGGTCGTACGTCACGCCCACGGGCACCACGTGCGGGGTGCCGTCCGGGCGCGGGGTGGTCAGCGTGCAGACGTGCCGCTCCCGCCAGAAGGCGAGGTAACCGGGCGTCGGGTTGAGTACGTCATGGGACATGCGAGGAGCGTACGGCTCCGCGCAGCCGCGCCCCGAAACCCGCCTTGAGTGGAATAGACTCAACTTTGCGCACGTTGACTGTGTCAGATCGCCTGATGCAGCCCCGAGACGGATGCACCGTACGGAGAGGAGAAGCCGCACGTGGACGCCGAGCTGACCAACAAGAGCCGGGACGCGCTGAACAACGCCACCAGCCGCGCCGTCAAGGACGGCCACGCCGACCTGACGCCGGCACACCTGCTGCTGGCCCTGCTCGCCGGCGAGGACAACGAGAACCTCACCGACCTCCTCGCGGCCACCGAGGCCGACCAGGCCGCCGTGCGGTCCGGCGCCGAGCGGCTCCTCGCCGCACTGCCCAGCGCCACCGGCTCCACGGTCGCGCCCCCGCAAGCCACCCGCGACCTGCTCGCCGTGCTCGCCGAGGCCGACCGGCGGGCCACGGAGCTCGGCGACGACTACCTCTCCACCGAGCACCTGCTCATCGCCGTCGCCGACAAGGGCGGCGCGGCCGGAGAGGTCCTTTCCGCCCAGGGGGCGACGGCGCAGAAGCTGCTGGACGCCTTCCAGAACGCACGAGGAGGACGGCGGGTGACCACCCCCGACCCGGAGGGCCAGTACAAGGCCCTGGAGAAGTTCGGCACGGACTTCACGGCCGCGGCCCGCGAGGGCAAGCTCGACCCCGTCATCGGCCGGGACCACGAGATCCGCCGGGTCGTCCAGGTCCTGTCCCGACGCACCAAGAACAACCCGGTGCTCATCGGCGAGCCCGGCGTCGGCAAGACCGCCGTCGTGGAGGGCCTGGCCCAGCGCATCGTCAAGGGCGACGTCCCCGAGTCCCTCAAGAACAAGCGCCTGGTCGCCCTCGACCTCGGCGCGATGGTCGCGGGCGCCAAGTACCGCGGCGAGTTCGAGGAGCGCCTGAAGACCGTCCTCGCCGAGATCAAGTCCAGCGAGGGCCAGATCATCACCTTCATCGACGAGCTGCACACCGTCGTCGGGGCGGGCGCGGGCGGCGATTCGGCCATGGACGCCGGCAACATGCTCAAGCCGATGCTGGCCCGCGGCGAGCTGCGCATGGTCGGCGCCACCACCCTCGACGAGTACCGCGAGCGGATCGAGAAGGACCCGGCGCTGGAGCGCCGCTTCCAGCAGGTCCTGGTCGCCGAGCCGACCGTCGAGGACACCATCGCCATCCTGCGCGGGCTCAAGGGCCGTTACGAGGCCCACCACAAGGTGCAGATCAACGACAGCGCCCTGGTGGCCGCCGCGACCCTCTCCGACCGGTACATCACCTCCCGTTTCCTGCCGGACAAGGCCATCGACCTCGTCGACGAGGCCGCCTCCCGGCTCCGCATGGAGATCGACTCCTCCCCGGTGGAGATCGACGAGCTGCAGCGCGCCGTCGACCGCCTGCGGATGGAGGAGCTGGCGCTGAAGAACGAGTCCGACCCGGCCTCGCGCGAGCGCCTGGACAAGCTCCGCAAGGACCTCGCCGACAAGGAGGAGGACCTGCGCGGCCTGACCGCCCGCTGGGAGAAGGAGAAGCAGTCCCTCAACCGGGTCGGCGAGCTCAAGGAGCGCCTCGACGAACTGCGCGGCCAGTCCGAGCGCGCGCAGCGCGACGGGGACTTCGACACCGCCTCCAAGCTGCTCTACGGGGAGATCCCGGCGCTGGAGCGGGAGCTCGCCGAGGCCACCGAGGCCGAGGCCGAGGCGGAGGCCGTCAAGCGCACCATGGTCAAGGACGAGGTCGGCCCCGACGACATCGCGGACGTCGTCGGCGCCTGGACGGGCATCCCGGCCGGCCGCCTCCTGGAGGGGGAGACGCAGAAGCTGCTGCGCATGGAGGACGAGCTCGGCCGCCGCCTGATCGGCCAGGGCGAGGCCGTCCGGGCCGTCTCCGACGCCGTTCGCCGCACCCGCGCGGGCATCGCCGACCCCGACCGCCCGACCGGCTCGTTCCTCTTCCTCGGCCCCACCGGCGTCGGCAAGACCGAGCTGGCCAAGGCGCTCGCGGACTTCCTCTTCGACGACGAGCGGGCCATGGTCCGCATCGACATGTCGGAGTACTCCGAGAAGCACAGCGTGGCCCGCCTCGTCGGCGCCCCGCCCGGCTACGTCGGCTACGAGGAGGGCGGCCAGCTGACCGAGGCGGTGCGTCGCCGCCCGTACTCCGTCGTCCTGCTGGACGAGGTCGAGAAGGCCCACCCGGAGGTCTTCGACATCCTGCTCCAGGTCCTCGACGACGGCCGGCTCACCGACGGCCAGGGCCGCACCGTGGACTTCCGCAACACCATCCTCATCCTCACCTCCAACCTCGGCAGCCAGTTCCTGATGGACCCGCTCAGCTCCCCGGAGGACAAGCGCAAGAACGTCCTGGAGACCGTCCGGGCCTCCTTCAAGCCGGAGTTCCTCAACCGGCTCGACGACCTCGTCGTCTTCTCCGCCCTGACCAGGGACGAGCTGGCCCACATCGCCGAGCTCCAGGTGGGCCGCCTGGCCCAGCGCCTGGCCGAGCGCCGCCTGAGCCTGGACGTCACCCCGGAAGCCCTGGCCTGGCTCGCCGACAAGGGCAACGACCCCGCGTACGGCGCCCGCCCGCTGCGCCGCCTGATCCAGACGGCGGTCGGCGACCGCCTCGCCAAGGAGATCCTGGCCGGCGAGGTCCGCGACGGCGACACCGTACGGGTGGACGTCGCCGGCGACGACCTCCTCGTCGGCAAGGCCCTCTGACGGCCCCGCGTAGCCCTCGCAGCAGCCCCCGGCAGGGCACCGCGGCCGTGC
>NZ_JBHXTC010000111.1:0-7982 GCF_042677605.1 Streptomyces sp. NPDC127106
AGCCTGGACGATGCCGGATCCCTGTACGACGCGCCCCCGTTCAGCCCGGCCTCCGCCTACCCGGCAGGTGTCAACGTCGAGTTCGTCGCCGACCGCGGCCCGCGCCCCGCACACGATCCGGCTCGGCAGCCCGCGGCCCCGGCTGCGCCTGGTCGGCGTCGGGCTGACGCTCGTGATGCTGGCCTTCGTCGTACGGCTGCTCCAGGTGCAGGCCGTGGACGCGGCCACGTACTCCGCCAAGGCCTCCGAGAACCGCTTCGCCAGCTACACCCTGGCCGCCGAGCGCGGCGAGATCACCGACCGCAAGGGCGTCGCCCTCGCCATCAGCGTCGACGCGTACGACATCACCGCCGACCCCAAGATGTTCACCCCGCAGGAGAGCAAGGCCCCCGACGCCCCCGAGCAGGCCGCCGCCCTCCTCGCGCCCATCCTGAACGCCGACGCCAAGGAGCTCACGGCCCGGCTGAAGACCAAGAACACCCGCTACGTCGTCCTCGCCCGCCGCCAGACCCCCCAGGTGTGGAACCAGATCAAGGACCTCAAGCGGGTCTTCGCCGAGAAGGCCACCGCTGACAAGCGGAACAACGGCCCCGGCGCCAACGTCCTGGCCGGCGTGTTCAACGAGGACAGCAGCAAGCGGGTGTACCCGGGCGGGGACCTGGCCGCCGGGATACTGGGCTACGTCAACGCCGAGGGCAAGGGCGCCGGCGGCCTGGAATCCAGCCTCGACCGGAGGCTCTCCGGCAAGGACGGCACGATCACCTACGCCCAGTCCGGGGGCCGCCGCGTGCCCACCGCCGGCTCCAGCGAGAAGCCGGCCGTGCCCGGCGAGGACGTCGAGCTGACCATCGACCGGGACATCCAGTGGGCGGCGCAGAGCGCCATCACCGAGCAGGTCCAGAAGTCCGAGGCCGACCGCGGCTACGTCATCGTCCAGGACACCCGCACCGGCGAGGTGCTGGCCATGGCCAACGCCCCCGGCTTCGACCCCAACGACCTCAGCCGGGCCAGCTCCGCCGCCATGGGCAACGCGGCCCTCCAGGACGTCTACGAGCCCGGCTCCACCGCCAAGGTCATCTCCATGGCCGCGGTACTGGAGGAGAAGAAGGCCGCTCCCGACACCCGCGTCGAGGTCCCCAACCGGCTCCACCGCGGCGACCGGCTGTTCAAGGACGACATCGACCACCCGACCTGGTACCTGACCCTCAACGGGGTCCTCGCCAAGTCCTCCAACATCGGCACCATCCTGGCCACCGGCCAGCTCGGCCCCACCCAGCCCGAGGCCAACCGGGTGCTCCACTCCTACCTGACCAAGTTCGGCATCGGGCAGCCGACCGGGCTGAACTACCCGGGCGAGTCCCGCGGCATCCTCGCCGGCCCCGAGGCCTGGTCGACCTCCCAGCAGTACACGATCCCCTTCGGCCAGGGCCTGTCCCTCAACGCCATGCAGGCGGCCTCGGTGTACTCCACCGTCGCCAACGGAGGCGTCCGGATCGAGCCGACCCTGGTCCGCGGCACCAAGGGCCCCGACGGCCGCTTCACGCCCGCCCCGGCGCCCGAGCAGACCCGCGTGATCAGCAGGGAGACCGCCAAGACCCTCTCCGAGATGCTGGAGTCCGTCGTCGACGACCAGGAGGGCACCGGCACCAAGGCCCGCATCCCCGGCTACCGGGTCGGCGGCAAGACGGGCACGTCCAACCGGGTGGATCCGGCCACCGGCCGCTACAAGGGCTACACCGCCTCCTTCGCCGGGTTCGCCCCCGCCGACAACCCCCGCATCACCGTCTACTGCGCCATCCAGAACCCCACCAAGGGCAGCTACTTCGGCGGCCAGATCTGCGGCCCCATCTACAAGAAGGTCATGGAGTTCGCCCTCAAGACCCTCCAGGTCGCCCCCACCGGAAGCGCCCCCGCCGGCCTCCCCGTCACCTACGAACCCGGCCCCCAGGCCACCCCCCAGAACTCCCCGCAGCCCGGCCGGTGATCCGCCCGGCCCGCCCGTTCCGTCCAGCAGATCCGTGAGGCACCACCAGTGACAACGATCACCCCGAAACCCGGGAACCAGCCCTCCGGCCCCGTCCCGGGCGGGCCCTCACTTCGCGGCCGGCCCGTCCCGCCGGGTACGCTCACCGCCGTGCCCCACGCTGATCAGCCCAGAATCACCGAGCAAGACGCCCCGGCCACGCCGCCGGGCGCGCCGCGGCCCACGACCGTCCGCCCGACCGCGCTCCCGGAGCTCGCGGCCCTGGTCGACCTCGAAGCCGCGCCCGAGCCGTCGGGCCCGCTGATCACCGGGATCACGCACGACTCCCGTGCCGTGCGCCCCGGTGACCTGTACGCGGCCCTGCCCGGCGCCCGGCTGCACGGCGCCGACTTCGCGGCCCAGGCGGCCGCCCGCGGCGCCGCGGCCGTGCTGACCGACCCGGCCGGCGCCGAGCGCGCCGCCGCGACCGGTCTGCCGGTGCTCGCCGTCGCGGACCCCCGCGGGCGGATGGGCGAGCTCGCCGCCGCGATCTACGGCCGCCCCGGCGAGGGCCTGCTGCAGATCGGCATCACCGGGACCTCCGGCAAGACCACCACGGCGTACCTCGTCGAGGCGGGCCTGCGCGGGACCGGCCGGGCCACCGGGCTCGTCGGCACCGTCGAGATGCGCATCGGCGACGAGCGCATCAAGTCCGAGCGGACCACCCCCGAGGCCACCGACCTCCAGGCCCTGTTCGCGGTCATGCGCGAACGCGGCGTCGACGCCGTCGCCATGGAGGTCTCCAGCCACGCCCTCGTGCTCGGCCGGGTCGACGGCTGCGTCTTCGACGTCGCCGTCTTCAACAACCTGAGCCCGGAGCACATGGAGTTCCACTCCGACATGGAGGACTACTTCCAGGCCAAGGCCCAGCTCTTCACCGAGCGCCGCGCCCGCCTGGGCGTGGTCAACATCGACGACGAGTACGGCCGCCGCCTCGCCAAGGAGTCGGCGATCCCCGTCGTCACCTTCTCCGCCGCCGGCGACCCGGCCGCCGACTGGCGCGCCGAGGACGTCGTCTTCGGGCACATGGACTCCACGCTGACCGTGCTCGGCCCGAACGGGGAGCGCGTGGCGGCCAAGGCCCCGCTGCCCGGCCCGTTCAACGTCGCCAACACCGTCGCCGCGATCGCCACCCTGGCCGCCGCCGGCCTCGACCCGCAGACCGCCGCCGACGGCGTCGCCGCGGTCCCCGGCGTCCCGGGCCGCCTGGAGCGGGTCGACGCGGGACAGCCCTACCTCGCGGTCGTCGACTACGCGCACAAGACCGACGCCGTCGAATCGGTGCTGCGGGCGCTGCGCGAGGTCACCGCCGGCCGGCTGCACATCGTGCTCGGCTGCGGCGGCGACCGCGACACCACCAAGCGCGGCCCGATGGGCGCCGCGGCGGCCCGGTTCGCCGACACCGCCGTGCTGACCTCCGACAATCCGCGCTCCGAGGACCCCCTGAAGATCCTCGCCGCCATGTTCGAAGGCGCCGCCTCCGTGCCCGCCGGGGAGCGCGGCGAGGTCCTCGTCGACGCCGACCGGGCCGCGGCCATCGCCGCGGCCGTCGCGCGCGCCGAGCCCGGCGACACCGTGCTGGTGGCGGGCAAGGGCCACGAGCAGGGCCAGGACACCGCGGGTGTCGTACGGCCCTTCGACGACCGCGCGGTGCTCCGCGCCGCGATCGAGGCACAGGCCGCGCGCGACCGCGCCGCGCGGCAGCACGACGGACGCGTCCCCCAGGCCGAGGTGAACCAGTGATCGCCCTTTCCCTCGCCGAGATCGCCGACATCACCGGCGGGCGGCCCCACGACATACCGGATCCGTCCGTGCGGATCACCGGGCCCGTGGTCATCGACTCCCGCCAGGTGGAGGCCGGCAGCCTGTTCGCCGCCTTCGAGGGCGAGCACGTCGACGGCCACGACTACGCGAAGGGGGCCGTCGACTCCGGTGCGGCGGCCGTCCTCGCCGCCCGGCCCGTCGGCGTCCCCGCGATCGTCGTGCCCGACGTCGAGAAGGCGCTCGGCGCCCTCGCCCGGGCCGTCGTGCAGCGTCTCGGCACCGACGTGGTGGCCCTGACCGGCTCCGCCGGCAAGACCTCCACCAAGGACCTCATCGCCCAGGTGCTCCAGGCCCACGCGCCCACCGTGTGGACGCCCGGCTCCCTCAACAACGAGATCGGCCTGCCGCTCACCGCGCTGCGCGCCACCGAGGAGACCCGGCACCTGGTGCTGGAGATGGGCGCCCGCGGCATCGGGCACATCGCCTACCTCACCGGCCTGACCCCGCCGCGCATCGGCGTCGTGCTCAACGTCGGCACCGCCCACCTCGGCGAGTTCGGAGGCCGCGAGCAGATCGCCGTCGCCAAGGGCGAGCTGGTCGAGGCCCTGCCCGCGGCGGCCGACGGCGGAGTCGCCGTCCTCAACGCCGACGACCCGCTCGTGCGGGCGATGTCCGCCCGCACCCGGGCCCGTACGCTGCTCTTCGGCGAGGCCGAGGACGCCGACGTACGGGCGTCGGAGGTCCGGATGACATCTGCCGGCCAGCCCTCCTTCACACTTCACACCCCCACCGGGTGCGGCGAAGTGACCTTGCGCCTGTACGGTGAGCACCACGTGTCGAACGCGCTTGCCGCGGCCGCCGTCGCCCACGTGCTGGGCATGTCCGTCGACGAGATCGCCACCGCGCTCTCCGGGGCGGGCACCTTGTCCCGGTGGCGGATGGAGGTCACCGAGCGAGCGGACGGCGTCACGGTCGTCAACGACGCCTACAACGCGAACCCCGAGTCCATGCGGGCCGCACTGCGCGCGCTGGCCGCCATGGGCGGCGCCGCCAGGGCGAACGGGGGGCGCACGTGGGCGGTGCTCGGTCCCATGGCCGAGCTCGGCGACGCCGCGCTGGCCGAGCACGACGCGGTGGGACGGCTTGCCGTCCGGCTCAACGTGAGCAAGCTCGTCGCAGTCGGGGGCAGGGAAGCGTCCTGGCTGCAACTGGGCGCCTATAACGAGGGTTCGTGGGGTGAGGAGTCGGTGCTCGTGTCCGACGCGCAGGCGGCGATCGACCTGTTGCGCAGTGAGCTGCGCCCGGGTGACGTCGTGCTGGTGAAGGCTTCCAGGTCGATCGGCCTGGAGCGGGTCGCGCAGGCGCTGCTCGACGGCGCCGAGGGCGAGGTCGCCGGCCGATGAGGCAGATCCTGTTCGCGGGTGTCATCGGTATGTTCCTCACCGTCATCGGCACCCCGCTGCTGATCAAGCTGCTGGCCCGCAAGGGCTACGGCCAGTTCATCCGCGACGACGGCCCGCGCGGCCACCTCGGGAAGAAGGGCACGCCCACCATGGGCGGCATCTCCTTCATCCTGGCCACGCTCATCGCGTACGCCCTGACGAAGGTGCTGACGGGTCAGTCGCCGTCGATCTCCGGCGTGCTGGTGCTGTTCCTGATGGCGGGCATGGGCCTCGTCGGCTACCTCGACGACTACATCAAGATCGTCAAGCGGCGTTCGCTCGGCCTGCGGGCCAAGGCGAAGATGGCCGGCCAGCTGATCGTCGGCATCGCCTTCGCCGTGCTGGCGCTGCAGTTCAAGGACGCCCGCGGGCTCGCTCCGGCCTCCACCAAGCTGTCGTTCGTCAACGACTTCGGCTGGTCGATCGGCCCCGTGCTGTTCGTGGTCTGGGCGCTGTTCATGATCCTGGCCATGTCCAACGGCGTGAACCTGACGGACGGACTGGACGGCCTGGCCACCGGCGCCGCCGTGATGGTCTTCGGTGCCTACACGTTCATCGGCGTCTGGCAGTTCCAGGAGTCCTGCGCCAACGCGCAGACCCTGACCAATCCCAACGCCTGTTTCGAGGTGCGCGACCCGCTCGACCTCGCGGTCGTCGCGTCCGCCCTCATGGGCGCCTGCTTCGGCTTCCTGTGGTGGAACACCTCGCCCGCCAAGATCTTCATGGGTGACACCGGCTCGCTGGCCCTCGGCGGCGCGCTCGCCGGTCTGGCGATCTGCTCCCGCACGGAGTTCCTGATCGCCCTCCTCGGCGGCCTCTTCGTGCTCATCACCTTCTCGGTGGTCATCCAGGTCGGCTCGTTCCGACTGACCGGGAAGCGCGTCTTCCGGATGGCGCCGCTGCAGCACCACTTCGAACTCAAGGGCTGGTCCGAAGTGCTCGTGGTGGTCCGCTTCTGGATCATCCAGGGCATGTGCGTGATCGTCGGACTCGGCCTCTTCTACGCTGGATGGGCAGCCGACAAGTGACCTCCTGGCAGGGCAAGAACATCACCGTCGCCGGTCTCGGCGTGAGCGGCATCAGTGCCGCCCGCGCCCTGGCCGGCCTCGGCGCATCGGTGACCGTCGTCGACGGCGGCGACGGCGAGGGCCACCGCGCCAAGGCCGCCGAACTCGCGGACCTGGGCGTCCTTGTCCGACTCGGCGACGCGCAGACGCTGCCCGAGGGCACCGACCTCGTCGTCACCTCGCCCGGCTGGAGGCCGGACAGCCCGCTGTTCGCCGCCGCCGCGGCGGCCGGCGTCGACGTCGTCGGGGACGTGGAGATCGCCTGGCAGCTCCGCGAGTCCCGGCCCGGGCGCACGGCCGCCCCGTGGCTCGCGATCACCGGGACGAACGGCAAGACCACCACGACCCAGATGCTCGCCTCGATCCTGAGGGCCGCCGGCCTGAAGACCGCGGCCGTCGGCAACATCGGCACCCCGATCATCGACGTCGTGCTGGGCGAGGAGGAGTACGACGTCCTCGCCGTCGAGCTCTCGAGCTACCAGCTGCACTGGGCGCCCTCCGTGCGCGCCCATTCGGCGGCCGTGCTCAACCTGGCCCCGGACCACCTCGACTGGCACGGCTCGATGGAGGCCTACGCCGCCGACAAGGGCCGCATCTACGAGGGCAACACGGTCGCCTGCGTCTACAACGTGGCCGACCCCGCCACCGAGCGGCTCGTCGAGGAGGCCGACGTCGTGGAGGGCTGCCGCGCCATCGGCTTCACCCTCGGCGCCCCCGGCCCCTCCATGCTCGGCGTCGTCGACGGGATCCTCGTCGACCGCGCCTTCGTCGAGAACCGGCAGAAGAACGCCCAGGAGCTCGCCGAGGTCTCGGACGTCACCCCGCCGGCCCCGCACAACATCGCCAACGCGCTCGCCGCGGCGGCCCTGGCCCGCGCCTTCGGCGTCCCGCCGCGCGCGGTCCGCGACGGGCTGCGCGACTTCCGCCCGGACGCGCACCGGGTCGCGTTCGTGGACGAGGTCGCCGGGGTCGCGTACGTCGACGACTCCAAGGCCACCAACACGCACGCGGCCGAGGCCTCCCTGGCCGCGTACGAGCCCGTCGTGTGGATCGCGGGCGGCCTGGCCAAGGGCGCGACCTTCGACGAGCTCGTGCAGAAGTCGGCCGAGCGGCTGCGCGGCGCGGTGCTGATCGGTGCCGACCGGGCGCTCATCGCCGAGGCGCTGGCGCGACACGCCCCCGATGTCCCGGTCGTCGACCTCGACCGGACCGACACTGGGGCGATGCTCGGGGCGGTCCGGGAGGCGGCCCGGCTCGCCGAACCCGGCGACACGGTCCTGCTGGCACCCGCCTGTGCGTCGATGGACATGTTCGCGAACTACAACGAGCGCGGGGACGCATTCGCGGACGCGGTGCGCGAACTGGCAGCCGAAGGCGCCTAGGCCAGGCAGGAGGCTCCTCCCCGGCCGGGCGGCTGCTCGCCGCGTACGAGTGGAGGGGAAGGTCACAGATGCCGGCCAAGCAGGTGCTGCCCGGGCGGCGGCCGTCCGCGGGGAAGGCCGCCGCGGGCCCGTTGAAGGGTCTGCGGGCCGTCAAGGTGCAGGGCCGCAGGCGTCCGGTACCGGGAGCGAGGCGGGGCCCCCGGGGGGGGGGGGGGGCCCCCCGGGGGGGGGGGGCCCCCGCCCCGGGGGCGGGGGGGGGGGCGCCCCCCCCCCCCCCCGGCCGCTAGACCAAAAAGCACGCCCC
>NZ_JBHXTC010000112.1:0-7872 GCF_042677605.1 Streptomyces sp. NPDC127106
GGCCGCCGACCGCCCGGCGGCGCGGCGGGGGGGGGGGCGGCGCGCCCCCCCGCCCCCCCCCCGGCGATTTCACATGCCCGCGCACGCCACCGCGCACGTCACCCGGCCCGCCACCGGGCCCGGAGCCCGGCCGGGGCGGGCCCGGTGCACTGCCCGCCGGGCCCGGAGCCCGGCCGGGGCGCCGCTCAGCCTCTCAGCCGCGGTCCCGCATCGGCAGGCGCAGCCGCAGCCGCAGCCGCGGGACCCGCGCCGCGAGCCCGGCAAGCCCGGCCAGCCGGCCGCGGACCGCCGCCGCCCAGGCGTCCCGCCGCGCCGCGGCCGCCCAGCGCAGCCGGACCGCGGAGCGCGGCAGCAGCAGAGCCCGGAGCCGGGCGAGGCGGCCCACCCCGGCGAGCAGTGCGGCCCGCGCCAGCAGCACGTCCGCCGCCGGCCGGTACGGGTCCTGGCCGGGCGGGGCGTACAGCGCGCGCTCCACCGCCCCGGCGACCCGGTGCACCGCCTCCGCGGCGTCCGGCTCCAGCCGGCCCAGCTCCACCAGCCGGGACGCGGCCCGGCGCGGCGACAGGGTCCCGTCCGGGGCGATGCCCACGTCCCAGGCGGCGTCGCCCAGCTCCTGCCAGGCCGGCAGGATGCCGTCCGCGCCCAGCCGCCGCGCCCTGACCCGGCTCCGCCACAGCAACGGCAGCAGCGGCAGCGCCAGCAGCGCCAGCACCGCGCCCGTCCAGCCGAGGACCGCCGTGAGCGACGGCCCGCCCCCCGTGCCGCCCGCGCTCTGCTGGGGCGCGGCGCCCCCGCACTCGCCCAGCTTCTTCAGCTCCGGCGGGCAGGTGTCGGCCTTCGACGGCTCCGCCGACGGCTGCGCCGCGCTCTGCGACGGCACCGGGGACGGGGCCGAGGGCTGGGCCGCCGGCCGGTCGGCGCGGGAGTAGTCCGGCAGGCTGATGCCCTGCCGGGGCGTGGGCTCGAACCGGGTCCAGCCGATGCCCTCGAAGTACAACTCGGGCCAGGCGTGCGCGTCCCGCATGGTCACGTTGACGCTGCCGTCCGGCTGCCGCTCGCCCGGGGTGAACCCGACCGCCACCCGCGCCGGGATGCCGAGGGACCGCGACATCGCCGCCATCGAGAACGCGAAGTGGACGCAGAAGCCCTCCTTGTCCTGGAGGAACCGGGCGATCGCCGTCGTACCGGTCCCCGAGGCCACCTTCGTGTCGTAACGGAATCCACCGTTCACGGCGAAGAAGTCCTGGAGGTTCACCGCCCGCGTGTAGTCGTCCTTCGCCCCCTTGGTGACCTGGCGGGCCGTC
Source organism: Streptomyces sp. NPDC127106 (assembly GCF_042677605.1). NCBI lineage: Bacteria > Bacillati > Actinomycetota > Actinomycetes > Kitasatosporales > Streptomycetaceae > Streptomyces > Streptomyces sp. NPDC127106. Next base: position 1,305 of record NZ_JBHXTC010000112.1, read on the forward strand.
TCCGCGACCACCGCCGGCAGACCGTCCGGCAGCTTCGTGTACGCGTCGCGGACCGCCCGGTCCGGTTCCGGGGCGGCCCGGAGCTGCGCCGCCGTCGGCCGCAGCAGCAGACTGGTCACCTGGTAGCCGGTGCCCTGGACGGTCTGGAAGCGGTCCTTGCCCAGCTGGTCGCCGACGAGGGTCCGGCCGACCGGCTCGAACCGCCACTTGCCGCGGATGTCCACGGCCATCGCCGGGTACGGCATCGGCAGGTACCGCTGCGCGTACGTGTCGGCCGCGGAGAGGCTGGTGCGGACCTCGACGGCGTTCCGGCGGACCTGCTCGTTCAGGCCGGGCGGGGTCGGCAGCCGCTCGGGCACGTCGGTCAGGGCACGCGCCGACGCCTCCCACTTGACCCCGTTGAACTCGTCAAGCGCCAGGATCCGCAGGTACTGCTCGCCCAACTGCGGGCTGTCCGTCCGGTACTTCAGCACCACCCGGTTGTCCTGCGCGTTCAGGCTGCCCTGCAGCGAGACGAGCGGGTTGACCGCCGAGATGGTCCCGCCGACCCCGGTCCCGCCGCCCTCCGCGTCGCCCTGCCGGGCCAGCAGGCCGCCGCCGAGCGGGGGCAGCACCGCCGGCACCGCCAGCGCGAGGCCCAGCGCGACCGCGCCGATCCGCCTGCCCGTGCGCACCGGGGAGACCGCCTGGCCCGAGCCCGCGCCGCTCCCGTACCCCGAGGCCGCCGAGACCCGCCCGGGCGGGGCCCCGCCGAAGACCCGGCCCCACTGGGCCAGCCGGTCCCGGCCCTCGGCCAGCAGCAGCAACAGGTAGCCGCCGCCGGCCAGCAGGAACGAGAACCAGGCGCCGCCGACGCCGCCGGACAGCCCGGCGGCCACCGAGTACAGCGCGAGCAGCGGCAGCCCGGCCGCGGCGGCACTCCGCAGCGTCACCGCCAGCAGGTCCACCAGCAGCCCGATCAGCAGCACACCGGCGAGCAGCAGCAGCCGGATGCCGTCCGTCAGCGGCGCCGGTATCGAGAACTCGGCCACGTCCTGCAGGCCCCGCAGGAACAGGGCCCCGACGTCCGTCACCAGGTACGCCGTCGGCCCGGTACCGGTGGACTCGCCCTTCCCCGCGAAGAGGAACACCAGCACCAGCAGCGACACCAGCGCCTGGCAGACGACGGTGAGCCAGCGCGCCAGCGGCACCCGCCGGACCGCCGCCCCCACCCCGCTCTGCACGGCCAGCAGCAGTCCCGCTTGCAGCAGCCAGCCCGCCGACTCCACCAGCGAGGCCAGCGACCACGAGGTCATCAGCGTCGCCAGTGCCGCGAACAGCGTCAGCCGCGCCCGCCCGCTCATGACCGGCCTCCCGAGGTCTGCGCACCCAGCGGTGCGCTGCCGGCCTGCCGCCACAGATCACCGAACGCCGCTCCGGGCGGCACGGCCAGCGCCGTCCAGCCCGTCTCGTTCAGCCGGTGCAGCCGGTCGTCCACCTGTGGACCCGGCCGCCCGGCCCACTGGTCCGGGTCCAGGACGAAGGCCACCGCGGCCCCGCTGCGCCCGCGCATTTTCGCCGCCATTTCCGTCTGTGCGTCGTCGAGGTCCCCGAAGAAGGCGACGAGCAGTCCGTCGCCGCCCGGGCCGGCACCGCCGCCGTACGCGCCGCCGCCGGCCAGGGCGTCGTACGCGCGCGAGAGGCCCGCGCCGTCGGAGTGCCCGACGACCGCGAGGGTGTCCATCATCAGCCCGGAGGCCTCGGCGGATTCCGAGCCGCCGGAGGAGAAGCCGCTGCCCTCGCCGGGCACCGAGCTCCCGGTGTCGGTGATCAGCCGCACCGCGAAGCCCCGTTCGAGCAGGTGGACCAGGGTCGAGGCGGCCGCCGACACGGCCCACTCGAAGGCGGAGTCGGGACCGGCGCCCTCGAAGGCGACCGCCCGGGTGTCCAGCAGCACGGTGGCCCGGCTGCGCTGCGGCTGCTCCTCGCGGCGCACCATCAGCTCGCCGTAGCGGGCCGTGGAGCGCCAGTGCACCCGGCGCAGGTCGTCGCCGCGCCGGTAGCCGCGCGGGATGACGTCGTCGTCGCCGGCCAGGGCCAACGCGCGGTGGCTGCCGTCGCCGTGGCCGGAGGTCTCGCCGCTCAGCCGGACCGGCGCCAGCTCCTCGGTCCGCGGGACGACGGTGAGCAGGTCGTACGTGCCGAACGAGCGGGTCAGCTCGACCAGCCCGAACGGGTCGGTCAGCCGCAGCTGGAGCGGGCCGAGCGGGTAGCGGCCGCGCAGGTCGGAGCGGACCCGGTAGGACACCTCGCGGCGCCCGCCCGGCTCGACCCGGTCCAGGACGAAGCGGGGCCGGGGCCCGAGCACGTACGGGACCCGGTCCTGCAGCATCAGCAGCCCGGTGGGCAGCCGGGAGGTGTTGTCCAGGCGCAGCTGCACGCGGGCCTCGGCCCCGGCGGGCACGCGGACCGGGGTGAGCCGGCGGCTGCCGGCGACCCGGTGGCGGGTGCGGTGCAGGGCGAGCACGCAGACCAGCGGCAGGGCGGCGAGCAGCAGCCCGACCCGGAGCAGCTCGCCCTGGCCGAGCACGTAGGCGCACAGTGCGGCGGCCGTTCCGGCGGCCAGGAAGGACCGGCCGCGGGTGGTCAGCCCCGCCAGCGAGGCGCGCAGCCCGCCCCGCCCCGGCCCCCGGCCCGCGCCGCCGGCGCCGCGCGGGGCACCGGCGCCCATCAGAAGCCCCGGACGCCCGCGGCGGGCGGCATCTCGCCGCGGCCCCGGGCAGCCGGGACGGGGGTGCGCTGCACGATGTCCTGGACGACCTGCTCGGCGGTGCGCCGGTTGAGCTGGGCCTGCGCGGTGGGCAGCAGCCGGTGCGCGAGGACCGGGCCGGCCAGCGCCTGGGCGTCGTCGGGCAGGACGTAGTCCCGGCCGGACAGGGCGGCCGAGGCCTTCACGGCGCGCAGCAGGTGCAGGGTGGCGCGGGGCGAGGCGCCCAGGCGCAGGTCGGGGTGGCTGCGGGTGGCGGAGACCAGGTCGACGACGTAGCGCTTGACGGGCTCGGCGACGTACACGTCGCGGACGGCGTCGATCAGCTTGGTGATGTCGTGGGCGTGCGCGACGGCCTGGAGGTCGTCGAGCGGGGACAGCCCGCCGTGCACGTCGAGCATCTGCAGCTCGGCGTCGGGGCTCGGGTAGCCGACGGAGACGCGGGCCATGAAGCGGTCGCGCTGGGCCTCGGGGAGCGGGTAGGTGCCCTCCATCTCCACCGGGTTCTGGGTGGCGACCACCATGAACGGGCTGGGCAGGGCGTAGGTCGTGCCGTCGATGGTGACCTGCCGCTCCTCCATGGACTCCAGCAGCGCGGACTGGGTCTTGGGCGAGGCGCGGTTGATCTCGTCGCCGATGACGATCTGGGCGAAGATCGCGCCGGGCTTGAACTCGAACTCGCGGCGCTGCTGGTCGTAGATGCTGACACCGGTGATGTCCGAGGGCAGCAGGTCCGGGGTGAACTGGATGCGCTGCACCGAGCAGTCGATCGACTTGGCGAGGGCCTTGGCGAGCATGGTCTTGCCGACGCCGGGCACGTCCTCGATCAGGAGGTGGCCCTTGGCGAGCAGCACGGTCAGCGCGATCCGCACGACCTCGGGCTTGCCCTCGATCACGGTCTCGACCGAGTCGCGGACCCGCCCGGCCGTGCTCGTCAGATCCTCGAGGCCCGCTCTGTCGTCATACGTCGTCACCTGGTACTCCTCGGCCCTTTCCGGCAGGGCCGACGTCCTTGGCGCATGACGGCCCACCCCAACACGGACGCCGGCCCGGACGGAATTCCGGGCGGCGTCATCCCCGCATTGTTGACGGCGTCACGGGGCTGTGTCACTCACGAGGCCGGATCGATCTCCCGCAGGAGCCCGGTGTGCACGTCGAAGACGAAGCCTCGCACATCGTCGCGGTGGGGCAGGAAGGGGTTGGTGCGGACCCGCTGCATGGACTGGCGAACGTCCTGGTCAACGTCCCGGAAGGCCTCGACGGCCCAGGCGGGGCGCTGGCCGACCTCGTCCTCCAGCTCGTGCCGGAAGTCCTCGGTGAGGCTCTCCAGACCGCAGCCGGTGTGGTGGATGAGTATGACGCTGCGGGTGCCCAGCGCGCGCTGGCTGATGGTGAGCGAGCGGATGGTGTCGTCGGTGACGACGCCGCCGGCATTGCGGATCGTGTGGCAGTCACCCAGCTCCAGGCCGAGCGCCTTGTGCAGGTCGAGGCGGGCGTCCATGCAGGCCACCACGGCGACGCGGAGCACCGGCCGGGCATCCATACCGGGGTCCTTGAAGGTGGCGGCATACCTGCGGTTCGCCGCGACCAGCTGATCGGTGACGGACCCGCCGGCGGTCGGTGCGGCGGACCCTGTGGGCAGGGATGCGGAAGTCGTCATGCATACGACGGTAGTGGTCACGACCGGTTCGGGCATGGAGTGAGGGTGGACAAAGAAGGTCAACCGGCCTTGTTGTGAGCTAACCCACAGGGGTGGGCAGGGGGCGCCCGTCCGGGTGATTCGCGGCTTTCGGGGGTTCCTCGGGAGGTAGCCGCTACGGCACGCGCGGGCGGTTCGTTGACCGCGCCGACCGGTGCACTAAAGTGGCGCGAACCGGCCGGAGCCCGGCCCTGACCGGCCGCCCGGCCCCTGGTAACACTCCGCGTGCGCGGCGCGGCGCATGCCTGCCGCGCCGTTATCTGAGAGGGCGCTTTGACCAGCGAGTCCCGACACGTCCCGGTGATGCTCCAGCGGTGCCTGGACCTGTTGGCCCCGGCGCTCCAGAAGCCGGGGGCCGTCGTCGTCGACTGCACCCTCGGCCTCGGAGGCCACAGCGAGGCCCTGCTGACCCGATTCCCCGAGGCCCGCCTGATCGGCCTCGACCGCGACAAGGAGGCCCTGCGCCTCTCCGGCGAGCGGCTCGCCCCCTTCGGGGACCGGGCCACCCTCGTCCACGCCGTCTACGACGAACTGCCCGACGTACTGGACCGCCTCGGCATCCCCGCCGTCCAGGGCGTCCTCTTCGACCTCGGCGTCTCCTCCATGCAGCTCGACGAGGCCGACCGCGGGTTCGCGTACGCCCAGGACGCACCGCTGGACATGCGCATGGACCAGACGACCGGCATCAGCGCCGCCGAGGTGCTCAACACCTACCCGGCGGGCGAGCTCGTACGGATCCTGCGCCAGTACGGCGAGGAGAAGCAGGCCAAGCGGATCGTCTCGGCGATCGTGCGCGAGCGCGCGAAGGAGCCGTTCACGAACAGCGCCCGGCTCGTCGAGCTGATCCGCGACGCCCTGCCGCAGGCGGCGAAGCGCACCGGCGGCAACCCGGCCAAGCGGACCTTCCAGGCGCTGCGCATCGAGGTCAACGGCGAGCTGTCGGTCCTGGAACGGGCCATCCCGTCGGCCGTGGACCGCATCGCGGTGGGCGGCCGCATCGCGGTGCTCTCCTACCACTCCCTGGAGGACCGCCTGGTCAAGCAGGTCTTCGCGGCCGGCGCCGCCTCCACCGCCCCGCCGGGCCTGCCGGTGGTCCCCGAGAAGTACCTGCCGAAGCTGAAGCTCCTCACCCGCGGCGCCGAGCTGCCCACCGAGGAGGAGATCGCCGAGAACCGGCGGGCCGCCCCGGCCCGCTTCCGCGGAGTGGAGCGGATCCGGGAGGCGAACCTGTGAGCAGGGGCGGGGCCGGGCCGGTGGGGCCGGGGCGACCGCGCGGCCCCTCGGGGGGACAGGCGGCGCGCACGCCGTTCGTCCTGCTCGTGGTGGGGCTGCTCGCCGGCGGACTGATCAGCCTGCTCCTGCTGAACTCCGCCCTGAACGAGGGCTCCTTCCAGCTGACCCGGCTGAAGAAGGAGACCACCGCGCTGACCGACGAGGAGCAGGCCCTCCAGCGGGACGTCGACGCCTACTCGGCCCCCGACGCGCTGCAGCGGCGCGCCCAGGAGCTGGGCATGGTCCCCGGCGGCAGCCCCGTCTTCATCGGCCCGGACGGCAAGGTCACCGGGACCGCCGCCGTCGCGGAGTCCCCGTCCCCGGGCGCCCCCGCGGCCGTGTCCCCTGCCGCGTCCCCCGCCGTGTCCGGGACCCCGTCGGCGCCGGCCGGGACGGCGCCGCAGAGCCCGCCCCCGCCGACCCCTGCCGGGCCGGGTCCGGCGGCGTCCTCCCCGCAGCCCGGGCCCCAGCCCACCCCGAACCCAGGCAGGTGACGTCGTGACGCGGACCCCTCCGGGGCCCCTCCCCGCCCCACCCCCTTCCCGACCGCGCGCCACGGCCGCCGGCACCCCCGCCGCCGAAGAGCCCGCCCCCCGGGCGGGGACGGGCGCAGGCGCGCCGGAGCGGCGGAGCCCGGAGGTGGCCGGGTGAGCCCGCAGGACCCCCCGCGGCGCCGGGTGCCCGGCCCCGGGGGGCCCCGCCCCCCCGGGCCCGGCGGGGCGCGGCGGGCGGGGGCGGGCCGGCGCGCGGCCGGCGCCGCGCCCCCCCGCGGGCCCGGGCCCGGGGGGCGGCCCCCGCGCCTGGTGGTGGAGTTGCGCGGGTTGTTCTCCCGGCTGGGCACCACCGTGCTG
>NZ_JBHXTC010000113.1:0-7368 GCF_042677605.1 Streptomyces sp. NPDC127106
GGACGGTTTAGGGTGTGCCGCGCGGGGGGGGGGGGGCCCCACCTAATCGCCGCCGACGTCCCCCACCCCACGGGCGCCGACGGCCGCGGCACCGGCGCCGCGTTCGTCGTCGCGGAGACGGTCCGCCGTCACGGCGCCCTGAACGTGGCCTTCAACAACACCGCCGAACTGGGCCCCCACCAGCCCGTCGGCGACATCGACGAGACGGTCTGGGCCCACACGCTGACGTCGAACCTGACGGGCGTCTGGCTCTCGATGAAGCACGAGATCGCCCACATGGAGGGCGTCGGCGGCGGCGTCATCGTCAACACCGCCAGCAACATCGGCGCGCAGGGCATGCTCCCCGGCCTCGGCGCGTACGCCGCGTCCACGGCCGCCGTCTCCGCCCTGACCCGGACCGCGGCCCGCGAGTACGTCTCCCGGGCCATCCGCATCAACGCCATCAGCCCGTGCCCGCTCGGCCGGGGCGCCAGCGTCGAGGAGATCGCCGACACCGTCGTCTGGCTCTGCTCCGACGCCGCCTCGTACATCGTCGGCCACGACCTCGTGCTCGACCGGAAGACGAGCGCCTGACCAGACCGGGGCCGGCCCCGCACACCGGCCGAGCAGAGGAGCCCTGAGGAGAACGGTGAGCAGCATGCGTCCCACCCCCAGCACCGGTCCCGTCGCCGACACCGGTCCCGCCCCCGTCGCCGACACCGGCACCGGCCCCGCCACCGGTCCCGTCCCCGGTCGGTGTGGAGCGCCGTACGAGCCCGGTGACCCGGTCCGGTCCCACCGCGGCGGCTACGTCCTGGCCGAGGCCGACGGCGGGGCGCCCCACGTCCTGCTGATCGCCGGCGGCGGTGAGGCGGACATCGCCCTCGACGCCCGCGCCATCCTCCAGCGCGAGGGCATCGCCGCCCGGGTGGTGGCGATGCCCCGCCTCGAACGCTTCCGGCAGCAGCCCGCCGCCTACCGCGAGCAGGTGCTGCCGGGCCGGGTCCGCGCCCGGGTCTCCGTGACGGCCGGCGCGGCCCTCGGCTGGTACGAGCTCCTCGGCGACGCCGGGATGCCCGTGGGCCTCGACCGGTCCGGGACCGGCACTCCGTACACCGCCCTGCTGCGACAGCACGGCTTCACCGCCGAGCGGGTGGCCGCCACGGCCCGGGCCAGCCTGGCCCGCGCCGGACACCGACACCGGGAGCACGTGTGACCGCCCTGAACGCCGTACTGACCGCCCGGATCCCGGGCTCCAAGAGCATCACCAACCGGGCCCTGCTGCTGGCCGCCGCCGCCGACGGCGTCTCGCTGCTGCGGGCCCCGCTGGTCAGTGACGACACGCTCGCCTTCCGCGAGGCCCTGACCGGCTTCGGCGTGCACATCGAGGCCGAGCCCGGCGATTGCGCCTGGAAGGTCACCGGCACCGGCCGCCCGCCCGTCCCGCCCGCCGCCGGCGCCCCGGTGTGGTGCGAGGACGCCGGCACCGCGGCCCGCTTCCTGCCCCCGTTCGCGGCGACCGGCCGCGGCAGCTTCACCTTCGACGGCACCGGCCAGCTGCGCGCCCGCCCGCTGCGGCCGCTCGCCGACGCGCTGCGCCGGCTCGGCGTCCGGGCCCGCGTCACCGAGCCGGCCGGCGGACTGCCCCTGACCGTCGACGCCGACGGTCTGCGGGGCGGGGAACTGACCGTCGACGCCAGCCTGAGCAGCCAGTACCTCACGGGGCTGCTGATGGCAGGGCCGCTGATGCGCGAGCCGCTGACCGTACGCGGCCAGGGGCTGGTCAGCCGTCCGTACATCACGATGACCCAGGACCTGATGCGCCACTTCGGGGCGTACGTGGACGAGTTCGAGGGCGGCGCCATCCAGGTCCTGCCCGGCGGCTACCGGGCCGCCGAGCTCGACATCGAACCCGACGCCTCCACCGCCTCGTACGTCTTCGCGGCGGCCGCCGTCACCGGCACCACCGTCACCGTGCCGGGCCTCGGCCGCTCCAGCGTCCAGGGCGACCTCGGCTTCGTCGAGGTGCTGCGCCGGGCCGGGGCCCGCGTGGAGGTCGGAGAGCGGGAGACCACCGTCACCGGGGCCGCCGGCGGGGTGCTGCGCGGCGGCTTCGACGTCGACATGGGCGACATCTCCGACACCTTCATGACCCTCGCTGCCGTCGCCCCCCTCGCCGACGCTCCGATCAGCGTCCACGGCATCGGCCATGCGCGGCTGAAGGAGTCCGACCGGATCGCCGCGGTCGAGGAGAACCTGCACGCCCTCGGGATCCGCACCGAGTCGGGCCCGGACCGGATCACCATCCACCCGGGCCGACCCGCGGCCGCCCGGATCGCCTGCCGCCGGGACCACCGGATCGCGATGGCGTTCTCCGTGCTGGGCCTGCGCGTCCCCGGCATCACCCTCGACGACCCGTCCTGCGTCGGCAAGACCTTCCCCGGCTTCCACACCGAGCTGGCCCGGCTCTTCCCGGCCCACCCGGGCACCAACCGTCACTGACAACGAAAGGGATGTGAGACACCCTCATGGCCGACATACTCATCGCCGGCGGTGGCATCGGTGGCCTTGCCGCGGCGCTCGGGCTCGCGAAGCGGGGACACCGGATCACCGTGCTGGAACGCCGGGACGTCTTCACCGAGGTCGGCGCCGGCATCCAGCTCGGCCCGAACGCCTTCCACGCCCTCGACCTGCTCGGGGTGGGGCAGGAGGTCCGCGACCGCGCCGTCTTCATCGACGAGCTGCGGTTCATGGACGGCACCACCGGCGAGAAGGTCGCCGCGATGCCGGTCAACGAGAACTACCGGGTCCGGTTCGGCAACCCGTACGCCGTCGTCCACCGCGTCGACCTGTACCTGCCGCTGCTGGAGGCCGCCCGCCGGCACCCGGGCGTCGAGCTGCGGGGCCGCCACCACGTGGTCGGCTACGAGCAGAGGGCGGGCGAGGTCACGGCGCTCCTCGCCGACGGCCGCCGCATCACCGGCGACGCGCTGATCGGCGCCGACGGCCTGCACTCGGCGATCCGGCAGCAGCTGGTCGGCGACGGGGCCCCGCGGGTGTCCGGCCACACCATCTACCGGTCGGTGATCCCGATGTCGGAGGTCCCCGAGGAGCTGCGCTGGAACACCGTCACCCTGTGGGCCGGCCCCAAGTGGCACTTCGTCCACTACCCGATCGCCGGCGGAGAGCACTTCAACCTGGCCGCGACCCGCGACGACGGCGCCACCGAGGCCGTGGCCGGCGTCCCCGCCGGCCACGAGCACGTCCTGAACTCCTTCCCCGAGCTGTCGGGCGCCGCGCGCCGGCTGCTGGAGCTGGGCCGCGACTGGAAGGCCTGGGTGCTGTGCGACCGCGACCCGGTCGACCGCTGGACCGAGGGCCGCGTCGCCCTCCTCGGCGACGCCGCGCACCCGATGCTCCAGTACGCCGCCCAGGGCGCCTGCCAGGCCGTCGAGGACGCGGTGCTGCTGGGCGGGCTGCTGGACGGCTGCCCGGCCGACTACGAGCAGCGGCTGGAGAAGTACGGCGCGGCGCGCCGCGAGCGCACCGCCCGGGTGCAGCTGGTGGCGCGCGAGATGGGGCGGCAGCTGTACCACGCGGCCGGCGACGCCCGCGTCGAGCGCAACGCGATGCTCGCCTCGATGTCGGACGACGACATGTACGACAAGGTGGCGTGGCTGCACGGCGCCTTCGACTTCGAGGCCGGCACGGTCAGTTGAAACGGCCGGGGCGGTGGGGGCGCGGAACGTCCGTGCCCCCACCGCCCCGTTGCGGCGGAAAACGGCTCGCGTCAGCCTCCGGCCGGCTGGCAGTGTGCGGCGGATGCCGCCGCTCCACGAGATCCGCGCCCGCTACGACGACCGGACGGTCACCGTCTACCAGGCGTACGGGCCCGCCATCGCCGAACCGGCCCTGCGTGCCGGCCGGTTCGTGCCGCCGTTCTCCTTCGGGCGCATGACCTGGATCAAACCGTCGTTCCTGTGGCTCATGCACCGCAGCAACTGGGCCGCCAAGCCGGGGCAGGAGCGGGTGCTGGCCGTGCGGATCACCCGGGAGGGGTGGGAAGAGGCGCTGTCCCGGGCGGTGTTGACGACCGCCGACCGGGCGGAGGTCGACCGGGCGGAGGTCCACCTGCAGTGGGACCCGGAACGCTCCCTGCGGGGCGCGGCGCTGAACCATTACAGCATCCAGGTCGGGATCGGCCGCGGGCTGATCCGGACCTTCGCGCAGGAGTGGGTGGTCGGCCTCGACGACCTGACCGGCCGGGCCCGCAAGGCCGCCGCCCTGGTCCGGGCAGGCCACGGCGCCCGGGCGCAGCGCCTGCTGCCGCCCGAGCGCCCGTACCCGCTCCCCGTGGAGCTCGCCCGGCGGATCAGACCGTGAGGACGATCTTTCCGGTGGCGTGCTTGGACTCGCTCAGCTCGTGGGCCTTGCGGACGTCCTGGAGCGGGAACGTCCCGGCGATCAGCGGGCGGATCTTCCCGGCCGCGGCGAGACCGGCCAGCTCCTCCAGTACGGCGTGGTCGGGCGCCACGTTGACCGTGATGCCGCGCAGGCCCTGGGCCTCCGCCTTCGCCTTGATCTCTTCGAGGGCGAGCGGGTTGATCACGCCGATGTAGGTGCCGCCGGGGCGCAGGGTGCGCAGGGAGCGGTCCTCGTAGTCGCCGCCGATCAGGTCGAGGACGACGTCCACGTCCTTGACGACCTCGGTGAAGTCCTCGGCGGTGTAGTCGACCAGCTCGTCGGCGCCGAGCTCGCGCAGCACCTCGTGCTTGGCCGCGCTGGCGGTGCCGATGACGTAGGCGCCGCGGGCCTTGGCGATCTGCACGGCCAGGTGGCCGACACCGCCGGCCGCCGCGTGGATCAGAACGCGCTGGCCCGGCTGGATGTCCGCGCCGTCCACCAGGGCCTGCCAGGCCGTCAGGCCGGCCATCGGCAGGGCCGCCGCCTGGACGTGGTCCAGGGACTGCGGCTTGCGCGCGAAGTGGCGGGCGGGGGCGGCGACGTACTCGGAGTAGCCGGCGGCCTCGTTCGGGAACGACGGGAGGCCGAACACCTCGTCGCCCACCTGGAAGCGGTTCTCGCCGGGCGAGACGGCCACGACGGTGCCGGAGACGTCCCAGCCGACGCCGAACGGCGGGGTCAGCCACAGACCGAATTCGCGGATCTTCCAGTCGATCGGATTCACACCGGCCGCGTGCGTCTTTACCAGAATTTCCGTGGCATCGGGAGTCGGAATCGGGGAATCTGTCAGGTTGAGGACCTCGTTGCCGCCGAGGGCTTCCTGACGGACCGTACGCATGGTTTCTGTCATGCATTCCATGATCTGGGCGCGCCGATCCGAATGTAAAGCCAAGGCCCCGTCGATATCCGGCCATTTGTGGGGCGCGGAACCTGACAGAGCGGCCGGGAATTTTTTCTGCTTCGCAGAACGTTCCCCAATGCTGGGCCATATGACTCAGCTGCGTTCACTTGGTTCGGCCGGCCCCGAGGTTTCCGCTCTCGGCCTCGGCCTGATGTCCATGTCCGACTTCTACGGGCCCGCCGACCGGGCCGAGGGCGTCGCCACCGCACACGCCGCCATCGAGGCCGGCATCACCCTCCTCGACACCGGCGACTTCTACGGCAGCGGCCACAACGAGCTGCTGGTGCGCGAGGTGCTGCAGAGCCACGACCGCGACCAGCTCACCCTCAGCGTCAAGTTCGGCGTCCTGCGCGATCCAGCCGGCGGCATCCTCGGCGTCGACAACCGTCCCGAGGCCGTCAAGAACTCGCTGGCGCAGACCCTCCAGCGGCTCGGCGTCGACCACGTCGACGTCTACCGCCCGGCGCGCCTCGACCCGGCCGTGCCGATCGAGGAGACCATCGGCGCCATCAAGGAGATGATCGACGCCGGCTACGTCCGCCACATCGGCCTGTCCGAGATCGGCGCGGAGACCCTGCGCCGCGCCGCCGCGGTGCACCCGATCGCCGACCTGCAGATCGAGTACTCCCTGCTCTCCCGCTCCATCGAGGACGAGATCCTGCCGACGGCGCGCGAGCTCGGCACCGCGATCACCGCGTACGGAGTCCTCGCCCGCGGTCTGCTCTCGGGCCGCTGGAACCACCAGCGGGCCACCGCCAAGGACGACGGCCGCAGCAGCTTCCCCCGCTTCAGCGGCGAGAACCTCGACCGCAACCTGCAGCTGGTCGCGGCCCTCGGCAAGGTGGCCGAGGCCAAGGGCGTCACCACCTCGCAGCTCGCCATCGCCTGGGCCATGGCTCAGGGCCCGGACGTCGTCCCCGTGGTCGGCTCCCGCCGCCGCGACCAGCTCACCGAGGCGCTCGGCGCGCTCGACATCGAGCTGACCGCCGAGGACGTCGCCGAGATCGAGCGGGCCGTGCCCGCCGACGGTGTCGCCGGCACCCGCTTCGACGCCGAGGGCATGGCCATGCTCGACAGCGAGAAGAAGTCCGGCGCGGCAGGGCAGGCGGGCTGAGCATGGTCGCCATCGGCAGCCCCGCCCAGTGGCAGGCCGACCGGCTCGACGTCCAGGCGTACCTCGACCGCCTGGGCGTCACCGGGCGTCTGGAGCCGGACGCGGAGACCCTGCGCCGGCTGCACCGGGCGCACGCCCTGACCATTCCGTTCGAGAACCTCGACATCCTGCTCGGCCGGGGCATCGACCTCGACGTCGACGTGATGCAGGACAAGCTGCTGCGCCGGCGGCGCGGCGGCTACTGCTACGAGCACAACATGCTCTTCGCGCTCCTGCTGGAGCGGCTCGGCTACGAGGTGACCCGCCTGTACGCCCGGCCCGTCCTGGACGCCCCCAAGCCGCTCCCGCGGACCCACCTCATGCTGCACGTGGCCGTCGGCGACGAGACGTGGCTGGCCGACGTCGGCTTCGGCGACGAGGGTCCGCTGGAGCCGGTCCCGGTCGCCGACGGCACCGTCGTGGACCAGGGCGGCTGGGTGTACAAGCTCGACCGCGTGGCGGGCACCGACAAGGAGTGGGTGCTCTCGCTGCGGCGGGAGGACGGCTGGTTCCCGCTGTACTGGTACGCCACGGAGGGCCACCACCACATCGACTGCGTGGTGGCGAACTACTTCATCTCCACCCACTCCAGCTCGCCGTTCACCGGCCGGGTCTTCCTGGAGCGGATCGCGGAGGACTGGCGGCTCAACCTCAACCACCGCAAGCTCACGCTGACCCGGGCCGACGGCACCGTCGAGGTCCGGTACGTGGTCGACGAGGAGGTTCGGGAGCTGTTGGACGAGCAGTTCGAGATCGAGCTCACGGAAGACGAGGCGAAGGTGGTCGTGGCGGCGCTGCCGGCCCGGGTATGGGCGTCGATGGCCTCGTCGAGCTGGCCCACCTCGGCCAGGGCTATGCCGAGGTTGCCCAA
>NZ_JBHXTC010000114.1:0-2506 GCF_042677605.1 Streptomyces sp. NPDC127106
GGGCCGTCGGCCGGGGCCGGGCCGTCGGCCGGGGCCGGGCCGTCGGCCGGGGCCGGGCCGTTGGCCGGGCTGCGGGTGCTCGACCTCGCCACGCTGTTCGCCGGGCCCCTCGCCGCCACCCTGCTCGGCGACTTCGGCGCCGAGGTGGTCAAGGTCGAGCATCCGGGCCGCCCCGACCCGTCCCGCGGGCACGGCCCCGCCAAGGACGGGGTCGGCCTGTGGTGGAAGCTGCTGGGCCGGAACAAGCGGACGATGACCCTCGACCTGTCCACCCCGGGCGGCCGGGACACCCTGCTGCGGCTGGCCGCCACCGCGGACGTGGTCGTCGAGAACTTCCGCCCCGGCACCCTGGAGCGGTGGGGCCTGGGCTGGGACGAGCTGTCCGCGGCCAACCCGCGGCTGGTCCTGGCCCGCGTCACGGCCTTCGGCCAGCAGGGCCCGTACGCCCGCCGGCCCGGTTTCGGCACCCTCGCGGAGGCGATGAGCGGCTTCGCCGCGATCACCGGGGAGCCGGACGGCCCGCCGACCCTGCCGCCGTTCGGGCTGGCCGATTCGATCGCGGCGCTGACCTGCGCGTACGCCGTGATGACCGCCCTGGCCGGCCGGGAGCGCACGGGCCGCGGGCAGGTCGTGGACCTGGCCATCATCGAGCCGATCCTGACCGTCCTGGGCCCGCACCCGCTCTGGTACGACCAGCTGGGCTACGTGCAGCCGCGCACCGGGAACCGATCCGTGAACAACGCCCCCCGCAACACCTACCGCAGCGCCGACGGCCGCTGGCTGGCGGTCTCGACCTCGGCGCAGTCCGTGGCGGAGCGGGTGCTGCGCCTCGTGGGCCGGCCCGAGCTGGCCGCCGAGCCGTGGTTCGCGAGCGGCTCGGGCCGGGCCGCCCACGCGCCCGTGCTCGACGAGGCGGTCGGCGGCTGGATCGCCCGCCACAAGGCCGACGACGTCGTCGCCGCCTTCGAGGAGGCCGAGGCCGCGATCGCCCCGGTCTACGACGTACGGGACGTCCTGGCCGATCCGCAGTTCGCGGCGCTGGGCACCGTCACCGAGGTCGAGGATCCGGAGCTCGGACCGCTCCGGATGCAGAACGTCCTGTTCCGCCTGTCCGAGACCCCCGGCGGGATCCGCTGGGCGGGCCGCCCGCACGGCGCGGACACCGATGCCGTCCTCACCGAACTCGGCCTGACCGGCGCCGAGATCAGCGCACTCCGGATGGAGGGGGCCCTGTGATCCTGACGTGGCTCTACGTACCCGGTGACCGCCCGGAGGTGGTCGCCAAGGCCCTGCGGTCGGGGGCCGACGCCGTCATCGTCGACCTGGAGGACGCGGTGTCGGCGTCCCGCAAGGAGTACGCCCGGGCGGCCACCGCCGAGCTGCTCGCCGACCGGCCCCCGGTCGCCGTCCACGTCCGCGTCAACGCCCTCGACTCCCCGTGGGGCGGCGCCGACCTCGCCGCGTTGACGGGGCTGCGGGGGCTGGCCGGCCTGCGCCTGCCGAAGATCACCGGCCCGCAGCAGATCGTGCAGGCCGCCGACCGCACCGGCGGGGTGGCCCTGCACGCCCTGCTGGAGTCGGCGCTGGCCGTGGAGCGGGCGTACGAGATCGCCCGCGCGCACCCCGCCCTGCGCGGGCTGTCCCTCGGCGAGGCCGATCTCCGCGCCGACCTGGGCATCAGCGCGGAGGCGGGGCTGGACTGGCCGCGCTCGCGGGTGGTGGTCGCCGCCCGGGCCGCCGGGCTGGCCCCGCCCGCCCAGTCGGTGTTCCCCGACATCCGGGACATGGAGGCGCTCGCCGCCTCCTGTGCCCGGGGCCGGGCGCTGGGCTTCCTGGGCCGGGCGGCGATCCACCCGCGGCAGTTGCCGGTGATCGAGCGGGCCTACTTGCCCGCCCCGGAGGAGGTCACCGCCGCCGAGGAGATCGTCGCGGCGGCGCGGCGCAGCCCGGGTGCGGTCGCCCTGCCCGACGGCCGGTTCGTCGACCCGGCGGTCCTGGCGGGCGCGGAGCGGGTGGTCGCGCTGTCCCGCCGGGAGTCACCGGCCTACTCCTGACGGGCCCGCCCGTGCCCGGCTTCCTCAGGCGTTGAGGGGCGACCAGAGCCACTGGCCGCCGACGCGGACGTACAGCCGCTTGTTCGCCGAGTCGACGGCCATCGTGCCGTCCACCCGCTGCCGGCTGAACGAGGCGTCGCTGACCGGGCCGGGGACCAGGCGCAGCGGCGGGTTGGCGGCGTTCTTGACGGGGACGGTGCCGCCGGCCTGGCCGCCCCTGGTGCCGTAGCTGTTCTCCACGCGGAAGTCGCCGGTGCTCGACTGCTACCGACGCCATACCGGCCCGCACCGAAGAGATCACGCGGGAGGTCCGCGCCGGCTTCGAGGGCGAGCCGAAACGGGCGAGAGGGGGGGGGGGGCCCGCGCCGGGCGCGGCGCCCGCGCCCGGCGGGGGCGGCAGCCGGGGGGGGCGGGGTGGTGGCGGGTGGGGAGGGGGGCGGGGGGGGGGGCGC
>NZ_JBHXTC010000114.1:2516-7350 GCF_042677605.1 Streptomyces sp. NPDC127106
TAGTCCCCGGGCGCGCGCCCGGCCCGGTCCGGGCCGCCCCCACCCGCGCGGCGGCCGCCCCCCCACGGCCCGGCCCCCCCCCCCCTCTCGGCGGTGTGCTACCCGACGGCTTGGCCGGTCCGGGTCAGAGCTTCTTGGCCCCGGGCTGGGCGTCCCCGGCGTTCGCGGCCGGAGCCGCCGCCTCGGCGGGCTCGGCGGCGTCGGCCTTGGCCTCGGCGGCCTTCGGGTCCACAGCCTTCTCGGCGGCCGCCTTCGGGTCCGTGCCCGTGGCCTGCGCGGTCTTCGCCTCGGGGGTCTTCGCGTCCCCGGTCTTCGCGGCGGCGTCCCCGGAGGGGCCGCAGTCGGGCTCGACGACCGTCTCACGGCCGGGACGCAGCTTCGCGGAGAGCACGAAGTAGATCACGGCCAGCAGGAAGACGACGATCGAGGTCCACACGTTCAGGCGCACGCCGAGGATGTGGTGGGCCTCGTCGACCCGCATGTACTCGATCCAGCTGCGGCCTACGCAGTACGCGGCGACGTACAGCGCGAAGGCGCGGCCGTGGCCGAGCTTGAACCGCTTGTCGGCCCACAGCACCAGACCGGCGACGCCGAGGCACCACAGCGACTCGTACAGGAAGGTCGGGTGGTAGGTGCCGGCGACCCGGTTGGCGCCCTCGCTGATCTTCACCGCCCACGGCAGGTCGGTGGCGCGCCCGTAGAGCTCCTGGTTGAACCAGTTGCCCCACCGGCCGATGGCCTGGGCCAGGGCGATGCCGGGGGCCAGGGCGTCGGCCCAGGCGGGCAGCGGGATGCCGCGCAGGCGGCAGCCGATCCAGGCCCCGAGCGCGCCGAGCGCGATCGCGCCCCAGATGCCGAGGCCGCCCTCCCAGATCTTGAAGGCGTCGACCCAGTTGCGGCCCTCGCCGAAGTACAGCTGGTAGTCGGTGATCACGTGGTAGAGGCGGCCGCCGACCAGGCCGAACGGAACCGCCCACACGGCGATGTCCGCGACCGTGCCCGGCTTTCCGCCGCGTGCGATCCAGCGCTTGTTGCCGAGCCAGACGGCGACGAAGACACCGATGATGATGCAGAACGCGTAGCCGCGCAGCGGGATCGGTCCGAGGTGGACCACGCCGGTCGACGGACTGGGGATGTAGGCAAGTTCCATGGCAGGACCGACGCTACCTTGCCGGGCGGTGCGGACCGCAACCCGCCCGGCAAGCTGCCATCAAATCGACACCTGGCGTGCACGGCGCTCCCGGACCGGAGCGTCTCGTTCCATCGGGCCGTGCGTCACCCCTGACCAGCCGTCCCCGTCGCCGCCGCGGGGGAGGCGCCCGTCCGCGAGCCGCTGCTGCCGGAGCCCTTCGCCCGCGACCCCGGCGAGGCGGAAGCGGAGGCGGAGAACCCGGAGGCGGAGGACTCGGAGGACGGGGCCGACGGCGACGCCGAGGCCTTCCCGCCGCCGGTGGTGGCGGTGCCCTTCGCCGTGGCCTCCACCTGCTCCTTCAGCTTCTGCGGGGTGAGCGGGTTGGCCTGGTCGGCGAAGATGTCCTTGCCGTTCAGCAGGATGGTCGGAGTGCCGCGGAAGTTCCCGGCCCGGAACGCCTCGTGCGACTTGGCCACCCAGCTGTTGTGCGTCCCTTCCTCGACGCAGGTGCGGAAGGCGGGGGTGTCCAGCCCCTCGACCTTGCCGGCCAGCTCGATCAGCTTCGCGTTCTTGCCGTAGGCGTCGTCGGTCTCCTCCGGCTGGTTCTGGAACAGCACGTCGTGGTACTCGGTGAACTTCCCGACGTCCTGCGCGCACGCGGCGGCGTTGGCGGCCTTGAGGGAGCCGCTGCCGCCCATATTCCCGTCGATCAGGGTGACCAGGTGGTACTCGCCCTTGAGCAGGCCCTTGGCCTCCAGCTCGTGGATCGTGTCCTTGTAGTTGACCTCGAAGGACTTGCAGGCGGGGCAGCGGAAGTCCTCCCACACGGTCAGGGTGGACTTGGCCTCGCTGCTGCCGGTCGGGACGGCGAGGGCGTCCTTGCCGGCGGCACCGGAGGGGGCGGTCACCGGGCCCGCCGTGTCCTTGCCGCCCTTCCCTGCGTTCGCCGCGATCAGGCCGACGACGGCCGCCAGGCCCAGGACGCCGACGACCGCCGCCGCCACGACGAGCGTCCGCCGACGCTTGTCCTTCTGCTTCTCCCGCTCGCGCTCCGCTTGGAGCCGCTCCCGGGCCGATCGTTTCGCTTGGCGGTTCGCACCGTCGTTCTTCTCGCTCACGGTCGGCCAAACGAAGCAGGGAGGCACTCCCGTGCCCCCCTGCTCCCAGATCCACCCGATCGGGCTACAGAACCTCTGCGGGGCCCGCGCCCGCGTCAGCTCCTGCGTACGCCTTCCGCAAGTTCGCCCGCCAGGGCCCGTACGGCCGCCAGCCCGGCGGGCAGGTCCGGCGCGTCCAGCAGCAGCTTCACGAACGCCGAGCCGACGATCACCCCGTCGGCGAAGCCGGCGACCTCCTTGGCCTGGACGGCGTTGGAGACGCCGAGGCCGACGCAGACCGGGAGCTCGGTGGTGGTGCGGGTGCGGCGGACCAGCTCCTGGGCCTCGTGGCCGACCGACTCGCGGGTACCGGTGACGCCCATCAGGGAGGCGGCGTAGACGAAACCGGAACCGGCGGCCGTGATGGTCGCCAGCCGCTCGTCCTTGCTGCTGGGGGCGACGACGAAGACGGTGGCCAGGCCGTTCCTGTCGGCGTGCTCGCGCCACGGCGCGGACTCCTGGACCGGCAGGTCCGGCAGGATGCAGCCGGCGCCGCCCGCCGCGGCGAGCTCGGTGGCGAACCGCTCCACGCCGTACCGGTCGATCGGGTTCCAGTACGTCATCACGAGGACCGGGGCCCCGGTCGCCTCGTGCGCCTCGCGCACGGTGCGCAGCACGTCGGCGATCTTGACGCCGCCGCGGAGGGCGATGTCGTCGGCGGTCTGGATGACCGCGCCGTCGAGGACGGGGTCGCTGTGCGGGAGGCCGACCTCGACGATGTCGGCGCCGCCCTCGACGACGGCCTTGACGGCCTCGATGCCGCCGTCGACGGTCGGGAAGCCCGCGGGGAGGTAGGCGACGAGGGCCGCGCGGTCCTCGGCCTTCGCCTTGGCGAGGGTGTCGCTCAGCAGCTGGATGCGGCCGGTCTTGTCGTTGCTCACTTCGACTCCCCCTCGGCGCCGTCGTACAGCCCGAAGTAGCGGGCGGCGGTGTCCATGTCCTTGTCGCCGCGGCCGGACAGGTTGACCACGATCAGGCCGTCCTCGCCGAGCTCGCGGCCGAGGTCGAGGGCGCCGGCGAGGGCATGCGCCGACTCGATGGCCGGGATGATGCCCTCGGTGCGCGAGAGCAGGCGCAGGGCCTGCATGGCGGCGTCGTCGGTGACCGCGCGGTACTCGCCGCGGCCGGTGTCCTTGAGGAAGGAGTGCTCCGGGCCGATGCCCGGGTAGTCCAGGCCGGCCGAGATGGAGTAAGGCTCGGTGATCTGGCCCTCCTCGTCCTGGAGGACGTAGGAGCGGGAGCCGTGCAGGATGCCGGGCTCGCCGGCGGTGAGGGTGGCCGCGTGCTCGCCGGTCTCGACGCCGTGTCCGGCGGGCTCGAAGCCGACCAGGCGGACCTCGGTGTCGGGGATGAAGGCGTGGAAGAGGCCGATGGCGTTGGAGCCGCCGCCGACGCAGGCGGCGACGGCGTCGGGCAGCCGGCCGGTGCGCTCCAGGATCTGGCGGCGGGCCTCGACGCCGATGACGCGGTGGAAGTCGCGGACCATGGCCGGGAAGGGGTGCGGGCCGGCGACGGTGCCGAAGAGGTAGTGGGTGCGGTCGACGTTGGCCACCCAGTCGCGGAAGGCCTCGTTGATGGCGTCCTTGAGGGTGCGCGAGCCGGACTTCACGGCGATGACCTCGGCGCCGAGCATGCGCATGCGGGCCACGTTCAGGGCCTGGCGCCGGGTGTCGACCTCGCCCATGTAGATGGTGCAGTCGAGGCCGAAGAGGGCACAGGCGGTGGCGGTGGCCACGCCGTGCTGGCCGGCGCCGGTCTCGGCGATGACGCGGGTCTTGCCCATGCGCTTGGTGAGCAGCGCCTGGCCCAGCACGTTGTTGATCTTGTGCGAGCCGGTGTGGTTGAGGTCCTCGCGCTTGAGGAAGATCCGGGCGCCGCCGGCGTGCCCGGCGAAGCGCGGCACCTCGGTCAGGGCGCTGGGGCGGCCGGTGTAGTTGACCATGAGGTCGTTCAGCTCGGCCGCGAAGGCCGGGTCGCCCTTGGCCTTCTGGTACTCGACGGCCACCTCGTCCACGGCGGCGACGAGCGCCTCGGGGATGAACTTGCCCCCGAAGTCGCCGAAGTAGCCCTCGGCGTCGGGGACCTGACCCTCCGGGTCCGGGATGAAGAACTCGCTGGTGCTGGACATGCCCAGTCACTCCTACGGGATGCGTGGTGCGGCGGGTGGTGGTCACCGTAGTGCGCCGCCCGCCCGTGACGCGCACACCACACCCCGTGCGGGGGTACGGGTGGGTACGGTGCGGGGGCCCGCGCCCCGGGGCGGCCGGGCGGACCGGCCGGACGGGGGCTGGGGCCGTGCGGAACGGGCCCCGCGGCAGGGTAGGTGTGCCTGTGCCTGCCGGGCGGGACGGTCCGCTACAGCGCGTCTCCGCGACGCCATCGCATGCCGTTGACCTGGCCGGGTTCGGAGCCGATCACGTACCGCACCCGCCGCCCGTGGACGCGCCGGGCCGGGGCGCGGCAGCCGCGGGGGCGGCAGCCGCGCGCCAGGGGCGCGTGGGCCGTCGGCACGCCGGCGGCCGGGCCGGGGCCCGGGCGGGTGCGG
>NZ_JBHXTC010000115.1:0-6463 GCF_042677605.1 Streptomyces sp. NPDC127106
CATCACCAGCGCACGGCACCTACCAACTCACCCACAACACACTCTTGACGACACAACCAACCCCTTAACTACGCGGCATTGGCCCTTGACGGGCCTGCCCGAACCGGAAGGACAATGGGCTGCCGGGAAACCCCCGGACACCCCACCGACCCCGGTCGGCCGTCACCCCGCCCCTGGGCTCCCGCCCAGCCGCCTGGCCCTCGGTGCGTGCATCCCGCTCATCACAGCAACCACCCACCAACCCACCAGCCCGTGCGCCGCAACCCCCCGCGCCGCAACCCGCGCCGCAACCCCCCCGCGCTGCTACGCCGTGCGTCGCAGCAGGGCCAGGTACATCGCGTCCGTGCCGTGGAGGTGCGGCCACAGTTGGATGTCCGGGCCGTCACCGAGGGCAGGGACGCCCGGGAGGTACGGGCGGGCGTCGATCAGTTCGGCCGAGACGGGGCGGGCGGCCGCGCCGCGGCCCTTGAGGACGTCGTCCACGACGACCCGCGTTTCCGCCAGGTGCGGCGAGCACGTCGCGTATCCGACGACACCGCCCACCCGCACCGCGGCCAGCGCCTCCCGCAGGAGTGCCCGCTGGAGCGGAGCGAAGCCCTCCACGTCCTGCGGCCGGCGGCGCCAGCGCGCCTCCGGGCGGCGGCGCAGGGCGCCGAGGCCGGAGCAGGGGACGTCCATCAGGACCCGATCGAAGGAGCCCGGCAGCCACGCCGGGCGGGTGCCGTCTGCGGCGATGACCTGGTAGGGGCCCGGGTTCCCGGACAGTGCGCGCTCGACCAGGCCCGCCCGGTGCGGCTGCTTCTCGGAGGCGAGCAGGAAGGCCCCGCGCTGCGCCGCGAGCGCGCCGAGCAGGGCGGCCTTGCCGCCGGGGCCGGCGCAGCCGTCGAGCCAGCGTTCGTCGCGGCCTTCGACGGGGACGGCCGCCAGGGCCATCGCCACGAGCTGGCTGCCCTCGTCCTGGACGCCGGCGCGCCCCTCCCGCACCGCTTCCAGGGCGCCGGGCTCGCCGCCCTCGGCCATCCGTACGGCGTACGGCGACCAGCGGCCGGGAAGGGCCGCGCCCTCGCCGACGGCGGCGGTCAGTTCCTCGGGGGTGGAGCGGCCCGGCCGGGCCACGAGCGTGACCTCGGGGCGCTCGTTGTCGGCCTCCAGCAGGTCCTCGATCCCGGCGCGCCCGCCCCCGAGGGCGTCCCACAGGGCGCTGACCACCCACCGGGGGTGGGAGTGGTACACGGCGAGGTGCTCCTCGGCGTCGTCCTCGTACGGCGGGGCCACCCGTTCCAGCCAGGCGTCCAGATCGTGCGCGGCGATCTTGCGCAGGACGGCGTTCACGAACTTGGCGCGGCCGTCGCCCAGCACCACGCGGGCCAGTTCGACGCTCGCCGAGACCGCCGCGTGGGACGGGATGCGGGTGCCGAGGAGCTGGTGGGCGCCGAGCGAGAGGACGTCGAGCACCGGCGGGTCGACCTCGCGCAGCGGACGGTCGATGCAGGCGCTGATGATCGCGTCGTACGTGCCCTGGCGGCGCAGCGTCCCGTACACGAGCTCGGTGGCCAGCGCGGCGTCCCGGGCGTCGAAGTCCTCGTTCTGACGGGCCTTGCGCAGCAGGGGCGGCAGGACGAGGTTGGCGTACGCGTCGCGTTCGTCCACGGCCCGCAGCGCCTCGAAGGCCAGGATCCGGACCGGGTCCTTCTTGGGCCGGCGGTACGGCTTGTGCTGCTTGGCGCCGGCAGCGGCGGGACGACGGCGGGGCTGTTCGCTCACGTGAAAGGTGCTCCGGATATGGATATACGGGATGAAAAGGGCGTCCGGTTCAGGTTACGCCGTCGCGAGGTGTTCGCCCGGGGCGATCCGGACCCCGCGCGCCCAGTCGGCGCCCCGCATGGGCTTCTTGCCCTGGGGCTGCACCCAGAGCAGTTCGACGGCGTGCGAGCCGGTGCCGACGTAGACGTTGTTCTTGGCCGGGGCCAGCGCGCCGGGGGGCAGGTCCGTGCGGTCCGGCACCAGGCCGAGCGAAATGATCTTGAGTCGCTCGCCGCGGAACACGGTCCACGCGCCGGGCGCGGGAGTGCAGCCGCGGACGACTCGGTCGGCGCGCATCGCCGGGGCCGTCCAGTCGAGGCGGGCGTCCTCGACAGTGATCTTGGGGGCGATGGAGACGCCGTCGGCGGGCTGCTCCACGGCCCGCAGCGTGCCGTCCTCGATGCCGTCCATGGTGGCGGCGAGCAGGCCGGCGCCGGCGAAGGCCAGACGGGTCAGCAGGTCGCCGCTGGTGTCGGTGGACCGGATCTCCTCGGTCAGGATCCCGTAGACCGGCCCGGTGTCGAGGCCTTCCTCGATCCGGAACGTGGACGCCCCGGTGACCTGGTCCCCCGCCATGATGGAGTGCTGGACGGGCGCGGCCCCGCGCCAGGCCGGGAGCAGCGAGAAGTGCAGGTTGACCCAGCCGTGGCGGGGAATGTCGAGGGCGCTCTTGGGGATGATCGCGCCGTAGGCGACGACCGGGCAGCAGTCCGGGGCGATCTCGCGCAGCCGGGCCTGGAACTCCGGGTCGCGCGGCCGCTCCGGCTTGAGGACCTCGATCCCGGCCTCCAAGGCGCGCTCGGCCACCGGGCTGGCGACGAGCCGGCGGCCGCGGCCGGCCGGGGCGTCGGGCCGGGTGACGACGGCCGCGACCTCGTGGCGCCCGGAGGCGATCAGGGCGTCCAGGGCGGGCACGGCGACCTCGGGGGTGCCTGCGAAGACGAGCTTCACTGGGGGTCTACCTCGCTATTCTCGCTCGCGATCTCGCTGTCAGCAGCGCACCAGTCTATGGGTCCGCCCCGGAGGGAAGCCGCGCGGGCCGCGATCAGGCCGTTCAGGCCCGTCAGGGGGCGTACGTACACACACGCGCCTCTCGCATATGCCGACACGCCCCCGAAGCGTGACTTCCTCCACGGGTGGCGCGTTGGTCAAGTGAGATTGACCGAAACCGGGCCGCGCAAGATAGGTGTCTGCGGCCCTGTCCGCTCTTCAGCACCGGTTCGAGAGGCTTCTTCATGGCCGACCACGCCACCCACGACGCCCAAGCGCGGGCCAGCCTTCACCTGTTGGTGCGGGACATCGAGCGGGTCCGCCGGCAGGTGGATGCGCTGCGCACGCTCACCGCTCAGCTGGGCAACGTCTACCGCCCCCGCCGCTCCGGTCCCTCCACGGGTTTCGTCGTCTACGGGCGCGCGCCCGCCCCCACCGTCCGGCTCGCGCAGGAACTGCGGGACAGCGTCGAGACGCTGGTCACCGCGGCGGTGGACTTCGACCGTTCGCTCGGCTTCTCGTGGGACGCGGTCGGCTCGGCGCTCGGCGTCACCAAGCAGGCCGTGCACCGGCGGTACGGGGCCCGGCGGGCGCAGGCCGCCGAGGCGGCCGAGCCGCTGGCCGAGGGCACCACGACGCGGACCCTCGGGCCGCTCCCCACCGTCCCGGCTGCCCGCTCGGCGCCGCCCCAGCCGGTGCGCGAGGAGTCCCAGGCCGGTGCCGGGGCCGGGGTCGGGGCCGGATCCCGTTCGGCGGCGGCCCTGCCCGGCCCCCGCAACGGCTGACCCCGCGCCCGCCGCGGGACGCCGACCCCCGCCGGCCGGTGCCCTGACGCCGCGACCGCAACGCCCCCGACGGCCCCGGCCGGGCGGGGGCGTTCGGCCGTCGGCCCGCGGGGCCGCCCGACCGTGCGACGACCGTGCGACCGTCAGCCGATGTCCACCGGGTCGATCCGGACCCGGACCGCCTCCGCCGCCGGCACCCCCCGCGCCATACGGGCCGCCTGGGCCGCCTTGAGCGCGGCCGCCAGCGCCGCACCGCTGCCCGGCGGCACCCGGACCAGCGCCCGCTCCCCCGGGGACGGCTCCCCGCGCCGCCCGGGCAGCGGTACCGGGCCCAGCACCTCCGCGTCCGGCGGCAGGGCGGCGCCCGCGAGGAAGGACTCCACGGCCTCGCCCCGCCCGACGACGGCGGCCATCCGGGACACCGGCGGGAAGCCCAGTTGGGCCCGCTCGGCGAGCTCCCGCACGGCGTGGCCCACCGGGTCCCAGCGCACCAGTGCCTGGACCGGCCGCAGCGTCGGCTCGGCGACCACCACGACCTGCCCCTCCCCGCGCACCAGCGAGGCGGCCGCGATCCACCGGCGCAGGGCCTCCTCGCCGGCCCGCAGGTCGGGCCGGGTCAGCATGGCCCAGCCGTCGAGGAGCAGTGCGGCCGCGTACCCGGCGCCGGCCGCCACCGGTTCGGCGCCCGGGGTGGACACGACCAGTGCGGGCCGGTCGGGCACCTCGTCGAGGACGTGGTCGCGCCCGGAGGTCCGCACGGGCACGGCCGGGAAGGCCCGCCCCAGCTCCTCGGCGGTCCGCCGGGCGCCCACGACCTGGGCGCGCAGCCGGAACGAGCCGCATTCCTCGCAGTGCCAGGACGGTTCTGGACGCCCGCACCACCCGCAGGTGAGGTCCCGCGCGTCGGGGGCCTCCAGCGGCCCCGCGCACGCCCGGCAGCGGGCGGGCGTGCGGCAGCGCTCGCAGGCGAGCCGGGGCACGTAGCCGCGGCGCGGCACCTGGACGAGGACCGGGCCGGTCTTCAGCCCGTCCCGTACGGTCTCCCAAGCCAGGGAGGGCAGGCGGGCGGCGCGCGCCGCCTCGTCCCGGGCGAGGAGCTCGTCGCCGACGGTACGGATCCGGGGGGCGCAGGCCCGGACCGTGTCGCGGTCGGCGGTCAGGGGCCGGGCCCAGCCCGTTTCGACGAGCTGGGCGGCTTCCACGGTGCAGCTGGTGCTGCCGGCGAGGAACCCGCAGCCCTCGCTGACGGCGCGCAGCTCCAGCACCTCGCGGACGTGCGGGAAGGGGGCGCGGTCGTCACTGTGGCTGGAGTCGCCGTCGTCCCAGACGACGACGAGCCCGAGGTCCCGTACGGGGGCGAACATCGCGGCGCGGGTGCCGACGACGGCGCGTACGGAGCCGCGGTGGACGGCGAGCCATTCGCGGTAGCGCTTCTCGGGGCCGGACTCGGCGGTGAGCAGGGCGTGTCGGCCCTCGCCGAGGAGGGAGGTGAGCGCGGCGTCGACGCGGGCGGCCGTGCGGCCGTCGGGCAGCACGGCGAGGGCGCCGCGGCCGGAGCCGAGCGTGGCGGCCATCGCCCGGGCGAGCTCGTCGGCCCAGCCGGGGCCGGGCAGGGCCGTCCAGACCGCGCGCGGGATGCCGCCGCCGGCGAGGGACCGCAGGAAGGCGGGGCCGGCGCCGTAGCGGGTCCAGCCGCCGGGGTCGGGGGCGGGGGGCAGCGGCAGCGGCTCCGGGGAGGGCTTGGACTCGGCGCGGGCGTTGCGCGGGGGCAGGGCGAGCTGGAGGACGTCGGCGAGGCTGCCGGCGTACCGGTCGGCGACGGCGCGGGCGAGGGCCAGCAGGCCCGGGGTGAGGACGACCTCGGGCGAGACGACGTGGGCCAGGGCGGCCAGGGCCCCGCTGTAGTCGGACTCGGCGCGCCGCTCGACGATGAACCCGTCGATCAGTCGGCCGCCCTCGCGGCGCCCGCCGTGGACGTGGTGGGAGCCGGCGCCGAAGCGGACCCGGACGCGGACGCCGGGTTGCGCGGCCTCGGAGAGTTCCTCGGGGACGGCGTAGTCCCAGAGCTGGTCGAGGTGGAGCACGCCCTTGTTGACGAGGACCCGGGCGATCGGCAGGTCCTGGGCGAGGGCCGCGCCCCGCCAGGTGCGCGGCTTGGCCTTGGGCGCCTTGGCCTTCGCCTCGGCGACCATCTCGCGGATGAGTGCGAGCTGCTCCGGCGGGCCGCCGGGACCCTTGTCCCCGCCCTCCTGGCCGGAATCGTTCGCGCTGCTCACACCCGCATTCTTACCAAACACCACTGACAGCGGACGGGGTCCGGGCGGCCTGCGGGGGTCCCGGCCGGCGGCGGGGTCCTCACAGCCCGGGGCACGTCACCCGCTCCAGATGTATCCGCTGTCTTCGCACCGGGCGGCCGCCCCGGCCCAGCGGCGACAGCGCCGCGCGCCACACGCGTTCTCCGGTGTCGCTCGGCTGGTCCGTCCCGGGCAGCACGGGAACGCGTACGGCCCCGGGCCACAGGGGCCGGGGCCGTACGCGGCGCACGCGCGTGCGCGGGGGTCCTAGAGACCGGCGGCGGCGCGCAGGGCGTCGACGCGGTCGGTGCGCTCCCAGGTGAAGTCCGGCAGCTCGCGGCCGAAGTGGCCGTAGGCGGCGGTCTGGGCGTAGATCGGGCGGAGCAGGTCGAGGGCGCGGATGATCGCGGCCGGGCGGAGGTCGAAGACCTCGCCGATGGCGTCCTCGATCTTGGCCACGTCTACCTTGGCGGTGCCGAAGGTCTCGACGAAGAGACCGACGGGCTCGGCCTTGCCGATGGCGTACGCGACCTGGACCTCGCAGCGCGAGGCGAGGCCGGCGGCGACCACGTTCTTCGCGACCCAGCGCAT
>NZ_JBHXTC010000116.1:0-6379 GCF_042677605.1 Streptomyces sp. NPDC127106
GACCCCGGGCGGGCGCGGGGGGGGCGGGCGGGCGGGGGGGGGGGGGGGGGGGCGGCCCGCCCCCCCCCCCGCGCCCGGCGCGCGCCCCCCCCCCCCCCCCCCCCCGTCCGCGTCAGCGGGCAGTGCTGTGGGCGGTCAGAGGCCCATCGCCGCCGAGAGGTCCTTCTTGACCGCGTCCAGGACTTCCTGGCCGCGGACGCGGGCCGACGCCAGGTCGGAGGCCTCGGCCACCGGGACGACGACCTCCAGGTAGCACTTCAGCTTGGGCTCCGTGCCGGACGGGCGGCAGATCACCCGGGCCTTGTAGTCGCCCTCCAGGTAGTAGCGCAGGCCGTCGGTGGGCGGGAGGGTGGCCGTGCCCTGGTTCAGGTCCTCCGCCGAGGCGACGCGCAGGCCGGCCAGGGAGGCCGGGGGTTCGGCGCGCAGTGCGGCCATCGCGTTGGCGATGACCGACAGGTCCTCCACGCGGACCGACAGCTGGTCGGTGTGGTGCAGGCCGTGGGCCATCGCCAGGTCGTCCAGGAGGTCGGTCAGGGTGCGGCCCTGCTCCTTGAGCTCCGAGGCCAGCTCGGCCACCAGCAGGGCGGCGGTGACGCCGTCCTTGTCGCGGACGCCCTCGGGGTCCACGCAGTAGCCGAGCGCCTCCTCGTAGCCGTAGCGCAGGCCCTCGACGCGGGCGATCCACTTGAAGCCCGTCAGGGTCTCCTCGTAGCCGACGCCGGCCGCCTCCGCGATCCGGCCCAGCAGGCTGGAGGAGACGATCGACTCGGCGAAGACGCCGGTCGCGCCCTTGTGGACCAGGTGGGCTGCCAGCAGTGCGCCGACCTCGTCGCCGCGCAGCATCCGCCAGCCGCCGTTGTCGGGGACGGCCACGGCGCAGCGGTCCGCGTCGGGGTCGTTCGCGATGACGATGTCCGGCTGGACCTCGGCGGCCTTGGCGAAGGCGAGGTCCATGGCGCCCGGCTCTTCCGGGTTCGGGAACGCCACCGTGGGGAAGGCCGGGTCCGGCTCCGCCTGCTCGGCGACCAGCACCGGTTCGGGGAAGCCGTGCCGGGCGAAGGCGGCCAGGACGACGTCCTTGCCGACGCCGTGCATGGCCGTGTAGACGGTCCGGACGCCGCGGGCGGAGCTCGGGGTCAGGACGGCGTCCGTGCGCTCCAGGTAGGCCTGGAGGACCTCGTCGCCGAGGCTCTGCCAGCCGGACTCCGGGCGGGGGACGGACGCGAGCGTCTCCACGCGGTCGATCTCGGCCGCGATCTGCGCGTCCGCCGGGGACACGATCTGGGAGCCGTCGCCGAGGTAGACCTTGTAGCCGTTGTCCCGGGGCGGGTTGTGGCTCGCGGTCACCTCGACGCCGGCGACGGCACCCAGGTGCCGTATGGCGAACGCGAGGACGGGCGTCGGCAGCGGACGGGGCAGGACGGCGGCGCGCAGGCCCGCGCCGGTCATGACGGCGGCGGTGTCGCGGGCGAAGTCCGCGGACTTGTAGCGCGCGTCGTAGCCGATCACGACCAGGCCGCCGGAGTGGCCCTCGGCCTTCAGGTACGCGGCGAGGCCCGCCGCGGCCCGGATGACCACCGAGCGGTTCATCCGCATCGGGCCGGCGCCGATCTCGCCGCGCAGCCCGGCGGTGCCGAACTGGAGGGTGCCGGAGAACCGGTCGGCCAGCTCGGCGGTGTCGCCCGCCTCGATGAGCGCGGCCAGCTCGTCCGCCGTCTCCTGGTCGGGGTCCTCGGCCAGCCAGGCCCGGGCCCGGGTGATCAGGTCGTCCTGTTCCTGCACTACTTCCGCCTTACCTCTCGTACGGTGCCGTGTGCTCGGTGTCCGGTGTCCGTGTCCGCAGCCGTCAGATGCGGGCGAGGACCTGGGTCAGCAGCGTGCCCATGCGCGCGGCCGAGTCGCGGCCGGCCTGGAGCACCTCTTCGTGGTTCAGGGGCTCGCCGGAGAGGCCCGCGGCCAGGTTGGTGACCAGGGAGATGCCCAGCACCTCGGCGCCGGCCTCGCGGGCGGCGATGGCCTCCAGCACCGTGGACATGCCGACCAGGTCGGCGCCCAGCACGCGGATCATGTTGATCTCGGCCGGGGTCTCGTAGTGCGGGCCGGGGAACTGGACGTAGACGCCCTCTTCGAGAGTCTCGTCGATCTCCTTGCACAGCGCGCGCAGGCGCGGCGAGTAGAGGTCGGTGAGGTCCACGAAGTTCGCGCCGACGATCGGCGAGGTCGCGGTCAGGTTCAGGTGGTCGCTGATGAGGACCGGCTGGCCGGGCTTCATGCCCTCGCGCAGGCCACCGCAGCCGTTGGTCAGCACGATGGTCTTGCAGCCGGCGGCGACGGCGGTGCGGACACCGTGGGCGACGGCGGCGACGCCGCGGCCCTCGTAGTAGTGGGTCCGGCCGAGGAAGACCAGGGCGCGCTTGTCGCCGATCTTGTACGAGCGGACCTTTCCGCCGTGGCCCTCGACGGCGGCGGGCGGGAAGCCGGGCAGCTCGGTGACGGGGAACTCGGCCTCGGGGGCGCCGAGCGCTTCGGCGGCGGGGGCCCAGCCGGAGCCCATGACGAGCGCGACATCGTGGGTTTCCACGCCGGTCAGCTCGCGGAGGCGGGCGGCTGCGGCGTCGGCGGCGGCGTAGGGGTCGGTAACAGATGCGTTCACGCAGAAGAGCGTAGCCCGGAATCGCCTACGCGCGTAGATGGCGCTGCTCACGGTGTTCGGATCGTTGCCTTGTCGTTTCCACCGAATCGTCCGGAGGGCCCCGATCCCTCCGGCGCCCGTCAGCAGGGGCGCTTGCGGAGCTCCATCACGTAGTCGTGCGGGGCGCCCGCGGACTCGGCGGCGTCGGCGATCTCGCCCAGGTAGCGCGCGGACGGCAGGCCGC
Organism: Streptomyces sp. NPDC127106; assembly: GCF_042677605.1. NCBI lineage: Bacteria > Bacillati > Actinomycetota > Actinomycetes > Kitasatosporales > Streptomycetaceae > Streptomyces > Streptomyces sp. NPDC127106. The sequence goes on from NZ_JBHXTC010000116.1 coordinate 2,877, forward strand.
CCTCGTACCCGTTCAGCACGTAGCACCAGGCGGCTTCCTCGCCGTCCAGGGTGTGCACGCGGATCCGCATCCGGCGGTAGATGTCGAGCCCGACGCCCTCCCACCGGTCCATGGAGTCCTCGTCCAGCGGCGCAATGTCGTAGAGGGCGACGAAGACCTGCTGGCGGGGCGCTTCCACGATGGTGGCGAGGGCGCCCTCCCAGCCCATCTGCTCGCCGCCGAAGGTCAGCCGCCAGTCGTTGATCCAGCCCGTTCCGCGCAGCGGCGAATGCGGGGCGCGGCGCGACATCAGCCGCGGGTCGAGGTTGCCGGCGTACGCGGCGTAGAGCGACATGCAGTCGAGGGTACGGGAGGGGCGGGTGAGTATGCGTGCCCGGAGGGCGGCGGATGCGCGTGCGGACGGCAGCGGTCCGCGCACGCACGGCGGGACCGGCGACACGCGCACGGCGGGACCGGCGACGCACGGACGGCCGGACCGGCGACGCACGGACGGCCGGACCGAGGGCGCACGGATGGCGGGAGCCGCAGACGCACGGATGGCGGGACCGGGGGAGAAGCACCTTGAAGCGTGCGGGACAATGGAGCACGGAATGCATCCCCCGGGGAGACCCCCCGGAAGCCCCGGCCGGGGCGGCGCTCGGCCGGGTAGACGTGAGGCGGAGTTTTCGTGACCCGGATCGTGATCATCGGCGGCGGACCCGGCGGGTATGAGGCGGCCCTCGTGGGGGCCCAGCTCGGCGCGGAGGTGACCGTCGTCGACTGCGACGGCCTCGGCGGGGCCTCGGTCCTCACCGACTGCGTGCCCTCCAAGACCCTCATCGCGACGGCCGAGGTCATGACGAACTTCGACTCCTCGTACGAGGAGCTCGGCATCGTCGTCGCCGACGACACCCCGCCGATCGAGCAGTCCGCCCGCATCATCGGCGTGGACCTCGGCAAGGTGAACCGCCGTGTGAAGCGCCTCGCGCTCGCCCAGTCCCACGACATCACCGCCTCCGTGACCCGGGCCGGCGCCCGCGTCATCCGCGGCCGCGGCCGCCTCGGCGGCCCCCAGGGCATCGACGGCACCCGCGACGTCATCGTCACCGCCGCCGACGGCACCGAGACGATCCTGACCGCCGAATGCGTGCTGATCGCGACCGGCGGCACCCCGCGCGAGATCCCCGACGCCATGCCCGACGGCGAGCGGATCCTGAACTGGACCCAGGTCTACGACCTGGAGGAGCTCCCCGAAGAGCTCATCGTCGTCGGCTCCGGTGTCACCGGCGCCGAGTTCGCCGGCGCCTACCAGGCGCTCGGCTCCCGCGTCACCCTGATCTCCTCCCGCGACCGCGTGCTGCCCGGCGAGGACCCCGACGCCGCCGCCGTCCTCGAAGACGTCTTCCGCCGCCGCGGCATGAACGTCATCGGGCGCGCCCGCGCCGAGTCCGCCAAGCGCGTCGGCGACCGGGTCGAGGTCACCCTCTCCGACGGCCGCGTCGTCACCGGCACCCACTGCCTCATGGCCGTCGGCGCCATCCCCAACACCCAGGGCATGAACCTGGAGGAGTCCGGGGTCAAGCTCAAGGACTCCGGCCACATCTGGACCGACAAGGTCTCCCGCACCACCGCCCCCGGCGTGTACGCGGCCGGCGACGTCACCGGCATCTTCGCGCTGGCCTCCGTGGCCGCCATGCAGGGCCGCATCGCCATGTACCACTTCCTGGGCGACGCGGTGACCCCGCTCAACCTCAAGACCGTCTCCTCGAACGTCTTCACCGACCCCGAGATCGCCACCGTCGGCTACACCCAGGCGGACGTCGACGCCGGCCGGATCGACGCCCGCGTCGTCAAGCTCCCGCTGCTGCGCAACGCGCGCGCCAAGATGCAGGGCATCCGGGACGGCTTCGTGAAGCTGTTCTGCCGGCCGGGCACCGGGATCGTCGTCGGTGGTGTGGTCGTCTCCCCGCGCGCCAGCGAACTGATTCACCCCATCTCGATCGCCGTCGACAACAACCTGACCGTCGAGCAGATCGCAAACGCGTTCACGGTGTACCCCTCGCTGTCGGGTTCGATCGCCGAGGTCGCGCGCCAGCTGCACACCCGGAAGACCGGCGCCGAGGCCTGATCCCGGGCCGCGGGGCCGCAACCTCCCGTTTCCGCAAGGGGACTTGGGGCAGGGCACCGGTGCGCGGGGGCTTGTTCACGTACTCGTCCGGCCGCGTATACCACTAAGTGCCCTGCCTTATGGACAACTTCGGTATTCCGGCGCAAGGAGCTGAAACCAGACGGTCGCCCGGGTTACTGTCAGTTTCGTGTTCGCTGCAGAACGTCGCCAGTTGATTCTCGAAATGGTGCGGGCGAACGGAGCGGTGTCGCTCCGTGAGCTCGCCCGCGTGGTCCAGACCTCCGAAGTGACCGTACGCCGGGACGTGCGGGCGCTGGAGGCAGAAGGACTCCTCGACCGCCGGCACGGCGGTGCGGTACTGCCCGGAGGCTTCACGCGGGAATCCGGGTTTCCGCAAAAGTCCCATCTCGCGACGGCCGAGAAGACCGCCATCGCCGATGTCGCGGCCGGCCTCGTCGAAGAAGGCGAGGCCGTCGTCGTCGGCGCGGGCACCACCACCCAGGAGCTGGCCCGCCGGCTCGCCCGGGTGCCGGGCCTCACCGTCGTCACCAACTCCCTGCTCGTCGCCCAGGCCCTCGCCCACGCCAACCGCGTGGAGGTCGTCATGACCGGCGGGACGCTCAGGGGCTCCAACTACGCGCTCGTCGGCAGCGGCGCCGAACAGTCGCTGCAAGGACTGCGGGTCTCCCGCGCCTTCCTGTCCGGCAGCGGTCTCACCGCGGAGCGGGGGCTGTCGACGTCCAACATGCTGTCGGCGAGCGTCGACCGGGCGCTGGTGCAGGCCGCGGCGGAGGTGGTGGTCCTCGCGGACCACACCAAGCTCGGCACCGACACCATGTTCCAGACGGTCCCGACGGACGTCATGACCCGTCTGGTGACGGACGAGCCGCCGCCGCACGACGACCGGGCGGCGACGGAGCTGCAGGCGCTCGCCGACCAAGGGGTCCAGATCACCGTGGCCGGGACGGTCGCGGCCGCAGGGCCGCTGGATGCGGGCATGGCCGGGCGGCGGCCGCGGCGTGACGCCGCACCGCTGCCGGTGCAGCGGCGCGGGACCCCCGGGCTGCGCAGCGCGCCGGCTGCCGCCCTGCTGGAGCCGCCGCCGGGTGACCGCCGCGTAGCCGACCTCCGCCGCCGCTGACCCCTCCCCCCCGCGGCCGCTCGGCGCCGCCGCTCCTGCCGCGCCGAGCCCGGCCCCGGTCGGGCCGCGGGGCCGCCCCGGTCGCGGGCTGTCCCGCCGGGCCGCGCCCCTGGCCGGGCTGCTGCTGGTCGGCTGGTCACCAGCCGTGCTGCCGCTGCGCGGAGCATTCCCCCACCCCACCCCGCCCCTTCCCGAAACCGGGCTCCGCCCGGACCCTCCCCGGACTTCGTCCGGGGCCCCCGGGGGCCCCGCCCC
>NZ_JBHXTC010000117.1:0-5376 GCF_042677605.1 Streptomyces sp. NPDC127106
GGTCGGCGGCCGCGTCAGTTTTTTATACCCCACAGCCCTTTCCCCGCACCGCACCACACGCCCCCCCGCCCCACCCCCCCGCCAGCCGGGCGCCGCCCGCCGCCCGGCTGTCCCGCACCCGGCCCCGACGCCCGGCGGCACCACCATCCCGGACCGGACCGACACGGCTACCAGCCGTAGTACTAGAGGGCGAGGCTGACGACCCAGTAGTCGTACTCTTCCGCGGTGATGCCGCAGATGTGGTCGCCGGACGCGGACCGGGCGATGAACTCGATCCGCCTCTGGTCGTCGATGAGGCGGGAGACGTCGGTGGCCTCGGTCAGGCGCACCCGGACCCAGCCGACCTCCCAGCTCCCGGTCACCACCGCTGTGATGAGGAACGTCCCGTCGTCGCCGACGACCCCGCCCCGGCGGGCATGCTCGAGCCACAGCCCCTGCACCCCCGCCCGGTCCGCGTCCAGGGGGAACGAGGCGCTGGGCTCCACCTCGAACCCTGCCATGGCCCGCCAGGCGTCCTCCACCGAGGGACCGGGCTCGTTCCCCACGACCGCGACCACCTCGAGCCCGCTGCCCCGGAGGTGCTCGATGAGGTCGTCCGAGGTCGTGCGCATGTCAGTTCTCCCCGTTCCAGCCCGCGGCGCTCACTGCGGTGGCCCGGCCGACCGGGTCCGGCTCGTCCGTCCGGGCGCCCGCGAGCTCGTCCTCCCCGCCGGAACCCTACTCCGATCGCGGCTCCGTCCCTGGTCAGGGTGCTGGCGTGGGGTCCGGCTAGAGGAAGGTGCGGCCCTCGCCGCGGTAGGTGGGGGCGACCGCCGTCACGCGGTCGCCCTCGACGAGGTGCAGGACGTCGAAGCGTTCGCACAGCTCGCCCGCCTTCGCGTGGCGGAACCACACGCGGTCGCCGATCAGCAGGTCGTCGGCCGGGGCGCCGAGCAACGGCGTCTGGACCTCGCCGGCGCCCTCCTGCGGGTCGTAGCGCAGTCCCGACGGCAGGTACGGCTCGGGGAGCCGGTCGGGGCCGGCCGCGCCCGAGGCCGGGTAGCCGCCGCCGAGCACCGTGACCACGCCGACGCCCGGCCGTCGGACCACCGGCTGGGCGAACAGCGCTGCCGGACGGCCGCGGAAGGAGGTGTAGTTGTCGAACAGCCGCGGCAGGTACAGCCCGGAACCGGCCGCGATTTCCGTGACCGCGTCCTCGGCGGCCGTCTGCTGCACGCTCCCGGTGCCGCCGCCGTTGACGAACTCCAGGTCCGGGACCACCGCCCGCACGGCCCGCACCGCCTCCGCGCGGCGGGCGGCCAGCTCGCGGCGGGCCGCCGCCTGCATCAGCCGGATGGCCCGGGACCGCAGCGGACGCCCGACCAGTGCGTCACCGACCCCGGCGACATGGCCCTCGTACCCCATCAGCCCGACCACCCGGAACCCCGGCCGGGCCGCGACCGTACGGGCGAGCGCCGCGAGCTGCGCGGGCTCGCGCAGCGGCGAGCGCCGGGCGCCGACCCGGATCCGGCCGCCGAGCAGGTGCAGCGCGGTGTCCAGCTCCAGGCAGACCCGGATCTCCTGGGTGCCGCCGCCGCGGGACCGGTCGATCAGCTCCAGCTGCGCCGGGTCGTCGACCATGACGGTGACCGCCGCGGCCAGCTTCGGATCGCCCGCGAGCTCGGCGAAGCCGGCGCGGTCGGCGGAGGGGTAGGCCAGCAGCACGTCCTCGAACCCCGAGCGGGCCAGCCAGACCGACTCCGCCAGGGTGTACGACATGATCCCGGCGAACCCCGGCCGGGCCAGGACCCGTTCGAGCAGCGAGCGGCAGCGGACCGACTTGCTCGCGACCCGGACCGGCTTCCCGGCGGCCCGCCGCACCAGATCGTCGGCATTGGCGTCGAACGCGTCGAGGTCCACGACGGCCAAGGGCGCGTCGAGATGCGCGGTGGCCCGGTCGTACCGGGCCCGGTCCCCACTGGCGGCAGCAGTCATGGGCCGCAGCTTGCCACGCCGCCGTACCCTCGGGTAACCGTTCCTCACAAAGTGAGCGGGAGCGGGTCCTGGTACCAGGCCTCCTGCTCAGCCGGACGCCCCGAGCGGTGTGGGGGGCGGCCTCGGACGGTCGCCAGCACTCCCCAAACCCCGTGTCACGGCTGCCCCGCAGCCGTTCCGGCGGTCCCGTGCTGCCGTGCCGCGCGGAGAGCGGGCAGGATCCGGGCCCGGGACGGGCGTACAGGGGCCGGGGCGGTGGGGGCGGCCGCGTAGAGTACCCCGGAGGCAGCCGTACGAAACGGGGGGCGGAGCCGCCGGATGAGCAGCACGTCGACACCGCAGACCGCGACCGTGGGCGGCCCCGGCCCCGGCCCCGACACCGGCCCCCGCCCCGGACCCGGCCCCCGCCCCGGACCCGGCCCCGGACCCGGCCCCGGCCCCGACGGTGATCCGCGTGCCGCCCGGGGCGGAGCCCGTACCGCGGCCGCCGCACTCTGCGCCGTGCTCGGGACCGCTCTGCTGGCCGTCGCCGCCCTCACCGGCTGGGCCGAACGGCATGCCGCGAGCCGCCCGCCGTCCCCCGAGGCCGCCTACCGCACGGCCGCCTCGCTCTGGCGCACGGCCCCCGCGGACAGCCTCTTCCCGCCCGTCCTGACCGGCCCCGACAGCGGCCCCGGCGGCGCCGACCGCACCTGGACGCGGGTCGCGCTCGCGCCCGACACCGACTGCGGGCCCGCCCTCGCCCCCGACTGGCAGGCCGCGCTCGCCCCCACCGGCTGCAGCCGGGTCCTGCGCGCCACCTACGCCGACTCCACCCGCAGCTCCCTGATCGCCGTCGGCATGGTGTTCACCACCGCCGACGCCACCGCGATGGCCGGTCTGCGCGGCCGGCTCACCGCACCGCCCGCCTACGGCTTCCCCGACGCCCGCCGCGCCGCCTGGACCGCGTCCGTCCTGGCCGACGCCCCGGTCGTCGTCTACGCCGTCTCCGCCTTCGCCGACGGCCGCGCCCCGGAGGCGCCCGTCCCGGCCGAGGAGGCGATGCGCAAGAACGCCGGCGGCGCCGTAGCCCAGGCCGGGCTCGGCCACGAGGCCAAGGCGGTCGCCGACCGGATGGAGGGCACCGTCCGCTCCCTCGCCTCCCCGACGGCCCCGAGGACCACGACGGCAGCGGCTCCCGGCTCCGGCCCCGCGGGGGCCGCCCGATGAGCCGTACCCGCAGCGCCGCGGCCCTCGTCCTCGGCGCCGTCCTCGTCGGCGCCACCACGCCCCCGGCCGCCGCCGATGCCGTACGCGACCGCCAGTGGGCCCTGACCGCCCTGCGCGCCGAGGAGGCCTGGGGCATCACCCAGGGCGACGGCGTCACCGTCGCCGTCCTCGACACCGGCGTCGACCCCACCCACCCCGACCTCGCCGGACAGGTCCTCGACGGCACCGACCTGGTCGGCATGGGCGCCGGCCCCGGCGACCGCGCCTGGGCCCGCCACGGCACGGCGATGGCCGGGATCATCGCCGGGCACGGCCACGGCCGCAACCGCCGCCAGGGCGTCCTCGGCGTGGCCCCGCAGGCCAGGATCCTGCCGGTCCGGGTGATCCTCGAAGAGGGCGACCCGGGCCGGTCCACGGCCCGCCAGAGCAAGGGCGGCGCCCTCGCCGAGGGCATCCGCTGGGCCGCCGACCACGGCGCGGACGTCATCAACCTGTCGCTCGGCGACGACAGCGACTCCGCCCACCACGAAGCCGCCGAGGACGAAGCCGTCCAGTACGCCCTCGCCAAGGGCGTCGTCGTGGTCGCCTCCGCGGGCAACGGCGGACGCCAGGGCGACCACGCCTCCTACCCGGCCGCCTACCCCGGGGTCATCGCCGTCACCGCCGTGGACCGCAGGGGCCGCAAGGCCGCCTTCTCCACCCGCAACTGGTACGCCAGCGTCAGCGCCCCCGGCGTCGACGTCGTCATCGCCGACCCCGACCGCGCGTACTACGAGGGCTGGGGCACCAGCGCGGCCGCCGCCTTCGTCTCCGGCACCGTCGCCCTCCTCAGGGCCGCGCACCCGGACCTGTCTCCGGCCCAGATCAAGCAGCTGCTCCAGGACACCGCCACCGACTCCCCGGCCGGCGGCCGCGACGACTCCCGCGGCCACGGCCTCGTGGACCCCGTCGCCGCCCTCCAGGCCGCGCAGGCCCTGCGCCCCGAGCCGGCGCTCCCCGTGCCCGTCGCCGCCGGGCAGCGGTACTTCGGCCCGGGCCCCGAGCCCGCCCGCCCCGCCGACCGGACGGAACGGCTCCGCGTCCCGGTGGCCGCGGGCACGGGGCTGGCCCTGCTCGCCCTGGCCGCCGTACTGGCCCGGCGGCCCCGATCCGCCCGGCGCGCATCCGAGTCCTGACCGCACATCGGCGCCCGTCCTGCGGCGGGATAGGGTCGGGGAACTGTGGCGAACAAAACCATCCCCGATCCCGGTTTTTCCGACGACGACGGCTCCGCCGACCCCCGGCTGAGCGCGGCCCTGGCCGCCTGGTCCGAGGACCGGGCGAAGGAGCCGGAGCTGCTGGCCGCGCTCAAGGAGGCCCGGCTGCTGGTCCCGGTCGTCGCCGTCCTCGGCGACGTCGAGACCGACCCGGAGACGGGCCTCAAGCGCGAGAAGACCAGCGACATGGCCGTCCCCACCTTGCAAGCGGGGAACCGGCGCGCGCTGCCCGCCTTCACCTCGATCGCCTCGCTCGCGCTGTGGGACCCGGCCGCCCGGCCCGTGGCCGTACCGCTGCGCCAGGCGCTGGCCGCCCTCGCGCACGAGAAGGCCGACACCCTGGTCCTGGACATGGCAGGCCCCGTGACCTACCAGCTCACCGGCTCCGCGCTGCTCGCGCTGGCCGAGGGCCGCACCGACGCCGACCCGCTGGCCGATCCGGCGGTGCGGGAGGCCGTACGGGCCGTGGTGGCGGCAGAGCCCGCCGCGCTCCGCGCCCACCTGGTCCCGGCGGGAGCGGACGCCGACGGCATCCTCGCGGTCGTGCTGGCCACCGGCCCGGAGGCCGGCGCCGCGGCCCGCCGGATCGCCGAGGAGCTGGCGGCGGACGAGACCCTGCGGGCCCGCCTGGTGCGCGGGCTGGACCTGGCGCTGCTCCCCGAGACGGCCCCGGCCCCGCCGGGGGAGGCGCTCTTCGTCCGCTGACCGGTCGGCGGACGCGCTCCCCACCCCCTCGGGCGCGCCCCGCGGCACGCGGGGACGGTGTTGAAAGACGTAGAATCCAATCGGGCGCGGGGGCCCCCCGCCCCCGCCGAACCCCCCACGGATTAGGCCCCCCCCCCCCGGGGGGGGGGGGTGGGGCGCCCCCCCCCCCCGGGGGGGGGCCGGGGGGGGGGGGCCGGCCCCCCCCCCCCCAAAACAAACCCCCCGGGGGCAC
>NZ_JBHXTC010000118.1:0-5154 GCF_042677605.1 Streptomyces sp. NPDC127106
CGACTTGGTGCGCTCCACGAAGGGCTCGCCCGCGATGCGCTCCAGCACCCGCTCGAAGTGCCGCATGTCGGAGGCGAAGACCTGGACGAGGGCGTGGGCGGGGGCCGGGGCGGGGGCGGCGCGCACCCCCCCCCCCGGGGGGAGCCGGCCCTTCGCCTTGCGGTGGCACCGCCATGCAGCACCGCAGGACGTCTGTGCGGCGTAGCCGCGGTCCGTGGGATCAGCCGAAGCGGCCCGAGATGTAGTCCTCGGTCGCCTGGACGGACGGGTTGGAGAAGATGCGGTCCGTGTCGTCGATCTCGATGAGCTTGCCGGGCTGGCCGACCGCCGCGAGGTTGAAGAACGCGGTGCGGTCCGAGACACGGGCGGCCTGCTGCATGTTGTGCGTCACGATGACGATCGTGAAGCGCTCCTTCAGCTCGCCGATCAGGTCCTCGATGGCGAGGGTGGAGATCGGGTCGAGGGCCGAGCAGGGCTCGTCCATCAGCAGGACCTCGGGCTCGACCGCGATGGCGCGGGCGATGCACAGGCGCTGCTGCTGACCGCCGGAGAGGCCGGAGCCCGGCTTGTTCAGGCGGTCCTTGACCTCGTTCCACAGGTTGGCGCCCTTGAGGGACCGCTCGACGATGTCCTCGAGGGCGGCCTTCTTGTGCTTGCCGTTCAGGCGCAGGCCCGCCGCCACGTTGTCGAAGATCGACATGGTGGGGAAGGGGTTCGGGCGCTGGAAGACCATGCCGACCGTGCGGCGGACCGCGACCGGGTCCACGCCGGGGCCGTACAGGTTCTCGTCGTCCAGGAGCACCTTGCCCTCGACGCGGCCGCCGGGGGTGACCTCGTGCATGCGGTTCAGGGTGCGCAGGAAGGTGGACTTGCCGCAGCCGGACGGGCCGATGAAGGCGGTCACGGAGCGGGGCTCGACGGTCATCGAGATGTCGTCGATGGCCTTGTGGGCGCCGTAGAAGGCGGAGAGACCGGAGACGTCGATTCGCTTGGCCATGTAAATCAGAGCTTCTTTCGTGGCCGGTCAGCGGCCGGTCTTCGGGGCCTTCCAGCGGGCGATGCCGCGGGCCACCAGATTGAGGATCATGACGAAGGCGATCAGGACGAGCGCTGCGGCCCATGCCCGGTCGTAGGAGGCGTCACTGCCGACCTTGTACTGCTCCCAGATGTAGAGGGGGAGCGAGGACTGAGCGCCTTCGAAGGGGTTGCCGTTGATCAGCTGGGAGCCGAAGACCAGCAGCATGATCGGGGCGGTCTCGCCGGCGATGCGGGCGACGGCCAGCATCAGGCCGGTGGCGATGCCGCCGATGGCGGTGGGGAGGACCACCTTGAGGATCACGCGCCACTTCGGCACACCGAGGGCGAGGGCGGCCTCGCGCAGCTCGTTCGGGACGAGCTTGAGCATCTCCTCGGTGGAGCGGACCACGACGGGCATCATCAGGATCGACAGGGCCATCGCGCCGGCGATGCCGGAGGGGCCGAACCCGAGCATCAGGTTCCAGGTCGTCAGGATGAACAGGCCCGCGACGATGGACGGGATGCCGGTCATGACGTCGACGAAGAACGTGACGGCCTTGGCGAGCTTGCCCTTGCCGTACTCGACCAGGTAGACGGCGGTCAGCAGGCCGATCGGGGCGGCGATCAGGGTGGCCAGCGCGATCTGCTCGATGGTGCCGAGCAGGGCGTGGTAGACGCCGCCGCCGGGCTCGAAGCTGGTCACGCCGTTCATCGAGTGGCTGAGGAAGTTGCCGTCGAGGACCTTGATGCCGCGGCTGATGGTGGTCCAGATCAGCGACAGCAGCGGGATGACCGCGAGCAGGAAGCAGACCCAGATCATGGAGGTCGCGACGCGGTCCTTGGCCTGGCGGCTGTTCTCGATCACGGTGCTGGCGCCGTAGGTGATGCCGACGAACAGCAGGGCGGCGATCAGGCCCCACTGGATCTTGCTCTGGAGGCCGAAGACGAGGCCGATGCCGGAGCCGAGGACGGTGGAGAGCACCGCGATGCCGGCGGGGGCCCAGCGGGGCAGGCCGCCTCGGGTGAGGTTGCCGGGGGACGGGGACCGGTCGGCCCGGGTGGGGCGGTCCTGGATTGCGTGGCTCATCAGGCGTTCGCCCCCGAGTACTCCTTGCGGCGCGCGATGATCATGCGAGCGGCGCCGTTGACCAGCAGGGTGAGGAGGAAGAGGACGAGACCGGAGGCGATCAGAGCGTCCCGGCCGAACTCGTTGGCCTCGTCGAACTTCGCGGCGATGTTCTGGGCGAACGTGCCGCCACCCGGGTCCAGGATGTGCCCGGAGATCAGGAAGCTCGGGGAGAGGACGGTGGCGACGGCCATGGTCTCGCCGAGCGCGCGGCCGAGGCCGAGCATGGAGGCGGAGATGACGCCGGAGCGGCCGAAGGGCAGCACCGACATCCGGATGACCTCCCAGCGGGTCGCGCCGAGGGCCAGGGCGGCCTCCTCGTTCATGCGCGGGACCTGGAGGAAGACCTCGCGGCTGACGCTGGTCACGATCGGCAGGATCATGATCGCGAGCAGGATGCCGACGGTGAAGAGCGAGCGGGCGACACCGACCTGCGACTTGTCGAAGACGTACGTCCAGCCGAGGTACTCGTCGAGCCAGAGGTTCAGCCCGGCCAGCTGCGGGACGAGGAAGAGGGCGCCCCAGATGCCGTAGATGATCGACGGCACGGCGGCCAGCAGGTCGACCACGTACGCGAGGGGGGCGGCCAGCTTGCGCGGCGCGTAGTGCGAGATGAACAGGGCGATGCCGACGGCGATCGGAACCGCGATGACCATCGCGATGATCGAGCTGACGACGGTGCCGAAGAGCAGGACGGCGATGCCGAAGACAGGGGGGTTCGCCGACGCGTTCCAGTCGAAGGTGGTGAGGAAGTTGCCCTCGTTCTTCGACAGCGCGATCGAGGCGCGGTAGGTGAGGAAGGCGGCGATGGACGCCATGATCACCAAGAGCAGGATGCCGGAGCCCTTGGAGAGCCCCGAGAAGATCTTGTCACCGGCGCGGCCGGTGGACGTTCCGCTCGTGGGGACAGGCGCGGGCGCGTCTATCTGGGTGGGTGTGGTGGAAGCCATGGTCTTTCCGGTCTGGACGGGGGACGAGCCCCCTGGCGGCGGTGCACCGGATTCCCCCGCGGGGCGAGGGAGGGGCCCCGGGGCCGGGCGGGTCGGACGGGACCCGCCCGGCGGTCCGGGGCTCAGGGGTTCAGGACAGCGAGTTGATGACCTCGCGGACCTTGGTGTTGATCTCGGCCGGGATCGGGGCGTAGCCGTTCTCGGAGAGGACCTTCTGGCCGGCGTCCGAGGCGGTGTAGTTGAGGAAGGACTTCACCGTCGGCAGGGTCTCGGCCTTGTTGCCCTTGTCGCAGACGACCTCGTAGGTGACCAGGACGATCGGGTAGGCACCCTCGGCCTTCGTCGCGTAGTCGAGCTTCAGGGCCAGGTCGGAGCCGGTGCCGGCGACCTTGGCGGCGGCGATGGCCTTGGAGGCGCTGTCGGCGGAGGCCTTGACCGGGGCGGAGGCGCCGGTGTTCAGGTCGACCGTCTTGATGTTCTGCGAGGTGGCGTAGGACAGCTCGAAGTAGCCGATGGCGCCGTCGACCTGCTTGACCTGGGTGGCGACACCGGAGGAGCCGGAGGCGCCGAGACCGCCCGGGGCGGGCCACTTCTTGGCGGCCTCGTACGTCCAGGCGTCACCGGCGGTGGCCTTGAGGTACTTGCCGAGGTTCTCGGTGGTGCCGGAGTCCTCGGAGCGGTGGAAGTGCTGGATCGCGGTCGACGGCAGGGTGACGCCCGGGTTCAGCTTCTTGATCGCCTCGTCGTCCCACTTCTTGATCTTGTCGTTGAAGATGTTGGCGATCGTGGGGGCGTCCAGCGTCAGCTTGTCGACGCCGGCGACGTTGAAGCCGATGGCGATCGGGCCGCCGACCATCGGCAGGTTGATGCCCTGGCCGCCGGTGCAGATCTTCTTCGACTCCTCGACCTGCTCGGGCTTCAGCGCGGAGTCCGAGCCGGCGAAGCCGACGGTGCCCTGGTTGAAGGCGACGATGCCCTCACCGGAGGAGGAGGACTTGTAGTTGACCTCGACGCCCTGGCAGGCGGCCATGTAGTTCTTGACCCACAGGTCCACGGCGTTCTTCTGCGCCGAGGAGCCGGACGCGAGCAGCTTGCCCTTCGCGCCGTCGCACTTGATGTCGCCGGCGGCGACGGACGGCTTGCCGCTGGCGGCGCCGCCGGTGTTGGTGTTGTCGTCCGAGCCGCACGCCGTGAGGACCAGGGCGCCGGACACGACAAGCGCGCCGAGGGCGGAGGCACGAAGCATGTTCTTGCGCTGAAGCTTCACTTTTTGGGGTGTTCCTTCCAGAAGCCGCCGGCCGCTTTCGGTGATCGGGGCGGCGTGCGAAGAGGACTACGTCGGATGTGAGGGCTGCTGCCGGATCCGGCCAGCGGCGCGCTCGTTGCACTACCGAAATTAGGCAGATCAGGTGAAGCGATCGACGGGGGAAGGTGAACGGAAGGTGAACCTCGACGGACGGGCGAGTGCGGTCCGGCGGGGCGCGTGGCGCAGCACGGATCACCACATGATCGGAATGCGGAGGCCGCCGTCGACGGTCGGAGCGGTTTCTCGAAGGAGAATTCCCGGCCGACTGGAATTCGGTCCGTGTGGCGTGAATGCAGGTGCGGAGGATACGCGCACCTGACGGCCCCACTGCCCTATGGGAAGGCTCGGCGAGATCGAAATCCACGGTAAACGCGGGAGCCGGGTTGTCCGTGCTCAAGAAATCCCCCTCGTGCGGGGCGGCTGCGGAGGCCCGCCCCGGCGGCAGGAGCGCACCGGCTCGGTGGTGAGCGCCACCGGATTCGGTGGGGCGAACGGCCCCTCGACACCTACCCGTCCTGGCCGGGAAATTCCGGTGCCACCCTCGGAAAGGTCGCCTTTACTTCGACTCGGCGACCGGCCGGAACCGTGCGCCCTGTGCGCGCACGGTTCCGTACCGGTCGCGGGGCGCCCCGCGCGGAAAACCGCCCGGTCCCCCCCCCCCCGCCCCGCCGGGGGCCCCCCCCCCCCGGGCCGGCGGGGCGGGGGGGACCGAGCCTGGGGGGGGGTAATAAAAAAAATAAAAGCCGCCGCGCACA
>NZ_JBHXTC010000119.1:0-4886 GCF_042677605.1 Streptomyces sp. NPDC127106
GGATTCCTTCAAGCTGTCCACCGATCCGCAGTTCGTTGCCAAGGTCGTCGATGTCGTCGGCCTCTACCACAACCCACCCGAACGGGCCGTGGTGTTATGCGTGGACGAGAAGAGCCAGATCCAGGCGCTGGACCGCTCGCAGCCGGTGCTGCCGATGATGCCGGGCATGCCCGAGCGCCGCACCCACGACTACCTGCGGCACGGAATCACCAGCCTGTTCGCTGCATTCAACATCGCCGACGGAACTGTCATCAGTGAAATCCACCGCCGCCACCGGGCCATCGAGTTCAAGAAGTTCCTGGTCACCATAGACAAAGCGGTGCCCCTCGACCTCGATGTGCACTTGGTGTGTGACAACTACGCCACCCACAACACCTCGGAGATCAGGACCTGGCTGGCTAGACACCCGCGCTTCCACGTCCACTTCACCCCCACGGGCTCGTCCTGGATCAACCAGGTCGAGCGGTGGTTCGGTCTGCTGACCGACAAGCTCATCCGTCGCGGCGTCCACACCTCGGTGAAGGCCCTCGAAGACGACATCCGGGCCTGGGTCGAGACCTGGAACGAGAACCCGAAACCCTTCACCTGGACCAAGACCGCCGACGAGATCCTCAACTCCCTCGCCGATTACCTCACCAAAATCACCCCACCAACCACCGACAACCCGCCGCAAACTTAACTCTAAGATTTCCGGCGCATCGCACTAGCCCAACCGCACCGAGAGCGTCGACGCAGGGGCACCTGCTGAGGGAGCGGGCGGCCAAGGCGCTGGACCGGCGGGCCGCCGATCGGACGCGCCCGCCGAAGCGCATGGTGCTGTGGTCGCTGACCGAGCTGCGTGAGCGATGGCGGAACTCAGAGACCCGGGCGTTCCCGGCCCAGCCGGGCCCTCGGGGACCTCCACTGGGGCGCCAGCCGGGCGATCGACCGGGACAGGGGTGTTCCGGCACCCGGTCAGGTTCCAGCGGCTACGCCTGGAAGTGGGTGTGGAGAACGTGCCGCGTTTTGGGGCGGGCCCGGCCTGGTTGCGGCAGCCAGCTGTGAGCTTGCAGGGCTGGCGGTGGCCGCGTTCGGCAGTTGCAGAGTCGTGGCTGGGGTGTTCTACGTGAGCGTCATCCACGGCCTGCCCCACCGGGGCGGCCCGAACCCGCTTCGTGAGGGGATCTGCTGGTGGATGGCTTTCTCTTGGGCGTTGTCGATGTCCTGTGTTGTGCCTGTGTGGTCATCTCGGTAGTGCCTGCTGCAGGTATCGGTGGCGAGGCCTGCGAGGAGGACGCGGACTGACGGGTTGCCGGTCTTGGGGTTTGGTCTGTCAGTCAGCCCGGCTGTGGGGGGCTGGCTCAGTGGTGGTGGCCACATGCGGGGCTGTTGGCACGCGGGGCTGATCGTGGTGCCGACTGGTCCCCCGAAGGAGAACGGGGCGATCTGGGAGTGGGTGCCGCTCAGGCTGGCCAGCCACGCGGGCGAGGACGGTGCGATGCCCTCGGAGGGCCGGGCGGTAGGGGTGGTGCAGCGGTCCCGGTGGTGGGCGAGGCGCGGGTGCGTGTCATCGCAGGGCGGGGTTTGTCCGGCACCTATGATCCTGCGTTGGAGCCGGTCCTTTCTTTCCTTTTTGCTCCGGGCCGCGCGTCGGTCTGACCGCAGGCGGCGGTCGACGCGGGACCAGGCCCGCAGCCAGTCCTCGTGATCGGCGGCTGGGACCCCGAGGGCGGTGAGGAGTGCCCGCAGCTGCTCCCGGGAGCTGGGAAACCTTTGCCGGGAGAGGACTTGGTGCACGGTGTTCCGGGGAACCCTGACGACGCCGGCGGCGTCCCGGGTGCGTTTTTCGATCTCCCGGTACGGCGGGGCGCCAGCCTCCACGTGCAGTCTGCGCAGGGCCGCGCCCATGTCGGCCTCGTCCCGGATCTGCCGGACGGAGGGCGCCGGGCTGCCAAGACGGACAACCCGCTCCTTGGCTCTGGCTATCTCCCACAAAGCGAGTAGCGGGCCGGGGTCGATGCCGCAGGCCTTGGCGTAGGCGGTGACGGTCTCTTTGGTCGGCAGGGTCTTGCCGGATGCGGCGCGTTGCAGGGTCGGGCGGCTGAAGCCGGGGGTCTTGTCGGCCAGCTGGTGGTAGGTGAGGTCTGCTGCTTGCCGCGCGGCCCGGAGCCCCAGGGCGAGACGCCCCAAGGCTCGGTCCATGTACGGCACCGGCTGCTCGGGCCGGCCCACGTCTAAATTTTCCTCAGCTGGGGGAGTTGAGGAGGTTCCTGATCACCTCGCGCACGGGCCTGCCGCTGCTGAGGCGTCCGGACAGGGCGCCGGCCGTGCCGGCGCCGGCCACCAGGAGCAGGGCGTCGGCGATCGGGGTGCCGGTGGCGGCCAGCGTGGTGGCACAGAGGGTGGAGACGGCGACCGCGACGGCGTTCCCGGCTGGGTTCGGCCGTCGGTCGGGTGCAGGTTCGTTCATCGTTTCTTCCTGACATGCTCGGGCGGTGTCCGGCTCGCACCGGACACCGCATCGGGGGCGCGAAGTCCCCTTGGTTCCATGCGGCTTGCTCGTCTCGAACGTCTGGCGCCGCTGCGAGACGAGGGCATCCTGCCACTCCGTATGCGCCGTCTGTGACCGTGTGCGTCGGTTGGCTCGCGCCCGTCCCGCTCCGTGTAGTCGCGGCTAACCCGCTGAATTCACTCGTCCGAGTGATGTGATGGTCGGTCATCTGCGCGGACGGTAACCCGTACTCGCCCTTCCGGTCTGGACTGTCACCCTGGGTGGTCGACCATCGGCGCTTTGGCTCGTCTTCGTCCCGCGGTGCTTGCCATCCCCCGCGCTCGGCTGCAACCATCCAGACACTGCCGAGGGTTTTCTTCGGTGGACCCCTGATTGCTATTGGTTCCAACCGCGGCATCACCGGGGAAACCCGCATGATCGTGCTGGCGCGCGAGACTGCCCAGAAGAGCCGGCGCCCCCCTTTCGGGGCCCGGCTCTTGGCATACCCGGCAGATTCGCCCTTGGCAGCGTCTTGGGTATGCGCGCCCGACCGCGAAGTCTGCGTCCGACCGGGATGGGTGCGCCGTGGAGCCCGTGGACCGAGGCAGCTGACCGCCTAATTGCGGACCAACCGCCGGTCTGGCCCCGCGGGGAGGGATTTCGATGATTGTCCCGCCGAGCGGGGGCCGGTTGCGCGATGGTCGTGCTGCCGGCCCGGTGGCCCGGGCACGTCGAGCGTAGGGGACACCACGCATGGACCAGACCTGGGAGTCGGACGAGTTCGGCGCCTCGCATCGCGGGCGGGTGGGCGTGCTGCTCGCCGACGGCAGCGTGCCGGGCCCGGTGTACTTCGACGCCGCCTCCGGCGCTGGAGGCCAGACGGTCACCCACTGGAGTGTGTACGACGGCCGCTGGCCGAACGCGCCCCGCGCCGCATGTCTGCAGGCGGTGTGCTCGTGCGGCTGGGCGGGACCGGAGCACCGGCTGGACTGGGAGGCGATCGGCAAGGCCGAGCTTCACCAGGCCGGCCTGGACGACGCGGACCGGTGCCAGGACGACTTCGACCGGCACATCACCGACATCGACCGGCGGGCCGTCTCACTCCCGGCCGAGCTGGAGACACTGCTGGACGACATGGAGCTGGCCATCGAGCAGCTGGCGAAGGACGCGCCGGTGGCCGCGGTCCGGGCAGCCCGCCGCCTGGAAATCCTCGCCGGCCGCACCGGCTACACCGCGGCCCACGCATCCCTGGATCAAGACCCCGAACAGGTTGCCGCCGCCCTGGGCCTGAACACCGACCAGACCCGCACGCTCCTTGCCCGGTTCGGCCGCTGGAGTCCGTACAGCTACTGACCTCCACGGCCAACCGCTCCCAGCCAGCCCAAGGCCCCGGTTTCCTGGCCCGCGCCCAGGCGCGGGGCTGGCCACATGGAGGAAGGCCGGGCGTCGTGCAGTGCCGGTTCGGCAGCGAATTGACCCTGTTGGCCGGGCGAACCCCCTACTCCGGAGCCTGGCACCGAAGGTGCTGGGTCGGCAAGAACCGGTCTGGTCCAGGCCCGCCACGACTGTCCACGCACCGGGCCCACCGTGCGGCGTCTTCGGCAGCCGGGGAATGGGGGCAGTGCGTCCGGTGTGCGGGGCCGGTGGCCCGGTCCCGCACACCGGCACACCTCAGTGCTGGGTGATCCACCAGATGATCCAGGTGCCGGCGGCGCTGCCGAGGGCACTGCCTAGGCCGCGGACCACGCCGCTGGTGAGGGTGCGGGCGGCGCGGCCGCCTCGGCTGGTGCGCTTGCGTACGGTGGCCTGGGCGGATGCGCGAGACGGTGACCGCCCAGGCGTGGATCCGCAAGCACCGGTGGCCATGGTCCGCGAGCAGCAGGCCGCCGCGGCCAAGGCCCGCGCCGAAGCTGCGGGCCGCGGCCGCGCAGCCGGTCGTCGACGTCCCGGGCGCGCCGGTGGCCCCGGTCGTGCTGCCCGCGCCGCGCTTGGGCCGCCGTCACTTCGGACTCGGCACCAAAGCGCGCCGACGTCGAGGACCAGGAGCTGGTCCTCGACCAAATCCGCGACTGGCGGGTGCGGGCATCGAAGGACCACAGTCGCGTTCGACCACATCGACGGGTACGGCGAGGAGTCGGCCGGGCACCTGTTCAGCAACCGGCTGATCAACCAGGTGCAGCGCCTGTCGGGCACCCACCATTTGGTCCTCGGGCACACCGCGTGAGGCAGGCGTGAGCGCGGTGTTTGGGGTTGACCTGGCCCGGGTCGTGCTGCGGGCCGCGAGGCGGCGCGCAGGAACGGTGTCGGTCAGGAGGGAAGGGTGTCCGCGCCCAGGGATCATGATCGGTCTACAGGGCTGCGGCCTGGTCTGATCAGGTAGTTGGTTGAGTTGCTTTCGCGGTGCGGACGGGTCACG
>NZ_JBHXTC010000120.1:0-4784 GCF_042677605.1 Streptomyces sp. NPDC127106
GCCCCGACCAGTGTGTGGTCGGGGCCGCCGCCATGTACGGACCGGGCGCCAGGCCCGGGGAAATCAGCCGGCGTCGGGCCGCTGTCCCACGAGCTGGGTGAGCAGCTCGACGATCTGCGTCTGATTGCGGTCGATCTTCTCGGACAGCCCGTGGACCGCACCGGCGAGCTCGCTGACCTTCTCGTCGAGGTTGCCGACCTTCTGGTCCAGGTTGCCGACCTGGAGGCGTACGGCAGTCAGATCGCTCTTGACGATGCCGAATTCCCGATCGGTACGCTCCGAGACTTCCTCGAAACGGCGCGTGAGCGCGGCAATCTCGCTTTGTGCGATGGGGTCCTCGGGCACGCGGGTACTCCTGCCAGATCACAAAAACCGCAGATAAGAGGACTCCACGATATCGCGCCCGCGCCCTGCACAGTCTCCGATCCCGACGGTGCAGGCTGGACGAAGACGGCGAGTCCTCCCGCCGTCCTCTGGCCCCCGACTCCCGGCGCAGCGCGGCGGCGTGAGGTGTTGGCCTGGCGGCGTTCGACACGGGCGTCCTCGGGCAGGGGCTGCGCCGACGTCGCCGCCGGGCTGCGCACGGTTCTTGAGGAGTTGGGGCCGTGTCTACCGGCGTCGGCGACCGCTGTTGCCGCTGAGCCGGATCCGCCGACTACGCGGCGCCGTCGATCCGGAGCTCGCGGTCCGGCCCGCAGAAGGGACATGCCTCGATGCCGTCGGACAGAAGGCGGAGGGCCTCGTGCCGGGTGATCTCCTTGCCGTGGCCGTCGGGGCAGTGGCCAGCGTGGACCCGGAAGGGGCGGGGACCGTAGCCGGTGCGGTGCACTTCGAGCTTCCAATCTGGCACCCGTGGCTCCGGCCTGCGGGCCGTGGCGACGGCCTCCTGCTGTTCCAGGCGAGCCAGGGCCTCGCGGGTCTGGCCCAGCTGCCACTCCAGCCAGCCGACGACCGCCCGGTGTCGGGCGATCTGCCCCGCAAGATTTTCGTTCACATGTTCGATTCTAGGTGGTGGTGGCCTGCTCCGCTTCGGCCGGGCCACTCGATCAAGCGCGGCGGCGCGGTGTACGGCCCTCGGCCGCCTTGGTGGTCTTCTTGGCAGCCTTCTTCTTGGCGGGGAGCTCGTGGACGGTGGCTTCGGTCTCGCCCCGGGCTTTCCGTGCCTTCTGCACGGACGCTTCCAGGGCTGCCATGAGGTCGATCACCGGGGCGGGTGCCTCGGGGGCGTGGGTGCGCTCCCCGTGGGCCTTGGCCGCGAGGAGTTCCTCCACGGCGTCGCGGTAGTGGTCGCGGATGCCTTCGAGGGTGTGCGGTGGTCATCGCGTCGGCGAGGGCGACGGCGGCCTGGACCTCGTCCTCGGTGACGTCCACAACGGGAGCGGGAACGTCGGCCTCGCGGATCTCATCCGGCCAACGGAGGCCGTGGAGGACCAGGACGTCGCCGACGATGCGGAGCAGGCCGAGGCGTTCGCGTTGGTGGAAGGCGAATTTGGTGACCGCGACGCGGCTGGTGCGGCTGAGGCCTCGCGCAGGAGGACGTACGGCCGGGCCGCGATGGGGTCCGGGGCTGCCAGGTAGTAGGCGCCGGCCCCGAAGGCGGCAGGATCGATGGAGGCCGCGGGGATGAAGCTGACGATCTCGATCGCCTTGGCCGTGGGCAGGGGGAGGGCGTCGAGTTCGGCGTCGCTGACGGGAATCGTGCCGGTGGAGGTCTCGTAGCCGCGGCCGATCTCGTCGAGGCCAACGGGCTCGCCGTCGAATTCGCAGGGTCGCGGACGCGGCCGATGAGTCCGCCTTCGTGCTGGTGGATCTGCCGGAAGTGCACGGCGTGGCGCTCGGTCGCCGGCACGACGGCCACCGGGACGCTGACCAGCCCGAACGAGATCGCGCCTTTCCACAGGGCCTTCACGGCTCAGGCCCAGGCCTCGGGTCCGGTGCCCTGCCAGTCGAAGAGGGTCTCGTCGGTGAGGTCGATGTCCTCGGCGTCGGCCATGCCTGCCCGGTAGAGGAACTCTCGGACGTCCAGCTCGCTGGTCGCGCGGCCGAGTTCCTCGCGCCGGTAGGTCACCAGGCGCCGGCCCCGCTGGTCGGGAATGTGGATGGTCACTCTGGACTCGGCCATGGCTCCAGACTCGCGGGCGGCGCTCGGGGCCGCACTCAGGCCGTGTCCGGTCGGGTCCATCTGCTCGATCGGGGTCGGCGCGTCGTCCGGTACGTACTCTCTGCCCAGCGTGCGTTGGGAAGGAGTAGCGGCGCTACGCCGCCTCTGCTCCCGCGTCGTCTGATGGGGCGGCGTGCCTCTTCAGCTGCATGCGGGCGGCCACTACTTCCTCACGGGGAACGGTCGCCCAGTGCGGGTGGTCCACAACGGCGATCGACAGTTCCAGGATCTCTGCCCGCATCTCGTCGACCCTCTGCTTCTGCTCGTCGCTCCAGCCAGGGCTGTCGGGTACGTCACCGCGATGGGAGTAGCGCTCGCCCCGCGTCCAGCCGGCCATGGGTTCCACGCTCCAGGGCAGCCCTGCCAGGTAGGCGCGGTGCTCGGCGTGGGCGCGGTGGAGGCGTTCCTGGAGCTGGAGGAGGTCCTCGGGGAATACGGTCGTGGTCACGCCGCGATCGTAAACCTGTTCGATTTCGGGAGGGAAGTCGACGCTCTGGGCTGTCACCTTTTCGGGCTCCGGCTCCCCGATGCCGGCTTCGGCAGGGGCTGGCGACACCGAGGGCACAACTGCCACCGCGGTGTGGTTGAGCTGCTGCGTCTCTTGCGCGAAGGGCTTCGCAGGAGGGGGTGCCTGTGCGAAAGCCCGCTGCTGCGGGATCGGCGGCGCAGTCGCTACAGGCCCCTCGACCGGGACAGGATCAGCCAGGGTTGCTGTGGGACGGCACGTGGGCCGGTTCGGGCTCGACTTCGGGGCGGTGGCGTCTGCCCGGGCCGGAGGCAGCGGGAGGATGCCCTCCTGAAGTTCGGCAAGGCGGTCGCGGTCCGCGTCTGTCACCCAGAACTTGTCGATCCTGGTGCCCCTGCGGTACTCGACCGGCACGATCGTTCCGGCCGCCGTCTGGCGCACGAGATCGTCGAACAGCACGTCTCGCGGCATGGGCGTGACGTGTGGCTTGCCGCACCTGCGAACCCCGTCCGGACACGGGTAGACGGCGCGCAGGTCGCAGAGCCAGAAGTCCAAGGCGCGGTAGCCGGAGATCACACGGAGGTCGCCGATCTTCGCGATGACATGTGCGGGCAGGTTGTTGCTCCTGGTCCACTGCGTATCGCTACGCCGCCCGTAGTCCTCGCGGTCGGTGTGCCAGGCCGGGGTAATGCCCTGCTTCGCTGCCTTCGTCGCCCGGGCCTTCACACTGCCAGGGCCGTCGACGCCGGCCGAGGACAGCTGGACTTCCCAGCCGATGCGCCTTCCGCCTTCGCCTTCGATCAGGGTGTCGGTCTGGATCCAGCTGCGACCGACTGGTGTGCGCACCTCGCAGTCGCCGTGGAAGCCGCCCTCCGCAGCCGCGCGCAGGATCCGTTCCTGATAAGCCTTGTGCTCGTCGCTCATCGGCGCCTTGTGGCGCTCCTCGTCTTCCTTACGCTCATGAACGGCTTCGCGGCGGCCGTTGGCCTGCTGCCGCAGGTACATCCAGGCGACTACGCCAGCTTCCCTGCAGATGCCCCCGCACTGCAGCTCCCGCTCGGAGACAGGGACGTTACGTTGGGCCAGGATCCGGTCCGTCCTGTAGAGATGGCCCCACAAGTCATCGATCGTGTCCTGCCCAAGGTTTTCCTGCTTGAGGTCAAGCAGCATCTTGAGCTTGGTGTGCCAGACGATGTTGGCCACGGCATGCCCCTCCCCTGCTGGCGATCCCTGCTTTCACGGTAGGGCGCGGCACTGACAATCTGATAGGTGCCGATCACAGCGAGCAAGGGACCCCGTGGGCCTGCCCGCACTGCCTGCCTCTTGCGGGGGCTCCTTGAAGTCCGCGAGGGTGCTTCGTCTGTCGCGGCGCCGCCCACCGTGACCCCTCTCCCCTCGAGACGCCTCCCTGGCAGAACGCCTGATCGGGCTCGGGGTGCCCGAGCTCGCGGGGATACCCGCCGACGAGCTGCCCGCCTTCGCCGCGGACGCCGGCCGCGGGACAGCGACGCCCTGCTCGCCGTCCACCCGGACCGCGCCCCTGCCTCCGCCCTCGCACCGCTGCTCCGGCACGACGGCAAGCCCGGCTTCGTCGTCACCGACATGCCCGACGTCGACAGCTTCGGCCCCTACACCGTGGAGTTGCCCGACGCCCCTCTCTAGCTCGTCACAGGCATCGATCGGGGCGACCACATGGCCAACTGGAGCCCGGAGGAGGTGCTCCCGGCCCTCGCCGAGCAGGACCGCACCCCACTGCTGCTCACCGAGGGCATCCACTGGGTGCTCCAGCAGCCGGCGATCCTGGAGCGCAACCGCTGCTTCATGACCATCGGCTCCCGGCTGCGCAAGGCGAACGGTGCCCTGGACCTACCTCGGCGATCTGGATCACAACGGGACCGGGCGGGACGGCAGGGAGCGGCGCAACGCCCCGAAGGTCGGCTGGTGCTGGTG
Source organism: Streptomyces sp. NPDC127106 (assembly GCF_042677605.1). Classification (NCBI taxonomy): domain Bacteria; kingdom Bacillati; phylum Actinomycetota; class Actinomycetes; order Kitasatosporales; family Streptomycetaceae; genus Streptomyces; species Streptomyces sp. NPDC127106. The sequence goes on from NZ_JBHXTC010000120.1 coordinate 4,578, forward strand.
GGGCAACCGCCACACCTGGCTGGTTTCGCCTCCGCCACGGGCCGAAGGCACTAGGTTCCACAGAGAGGATGGCTCGTTTCGCGCCGCCGAGGACCGCAGGCGAGGCGCGTGCCGGCGGCAGACCGGCGGGAGCCCGGGCTCGGGGGGGGGGGGGGGGCGGCCCCGGCCCGGGTGATGTGGTTTGGGGGGTGTTTGTTTTATTAGAGG
>NZ_JBHXTC010000121.1:0-4371 GCF_042677605.1 Streptomyces sp. NPDC127106
ACCACCTGGGCCATCACCCCCGCCACCACATAACCGAGGGGCCGCCCGGCCTACGGCCGGACAGCCCCACAACAAGATCTTCATCGGCCTTCTAGCCCAGCAGTCCGACGACGGCGCCGAGCAGATGCTCGCCGCCCGCTACAACACCATCGCCCGCTTCCTGCCCGGCCTGCTCAGGACGTTCACGTTCGAGTGAGCCCGGCCGGCGAGCCGGTCCTGGACGCGATCGACTTCGTGAAGTCCCTCAAGGCCGGCGCCGCCCCATCCAGGTGCACTGACGTATCCGGCGGAGCCGAGTTGGAATTCGCGTACGCCGAGCACTTGCCCGTTCTCGATGGGGTTCCGGCAGCGGTCGCCCTTTGTGGTGCGAGCGGCACACTGCAGCGCGTGGGCATCACTCTTGGGGTTCACCCAGAGACGGTCGTGGAGGACGACAAGCTGAATTCCGTTCACCTTGCCTCGTCCACCCGGGTGCACAGATGCGCGGAGGGGCAGGTGCCGCACCCCTTCTCCTGTGCCAGTTCGGCGACGGCCTCAAACAGCTGGCGGGCGCGTCCGACGGAATCGATGCCGTCGTGCTTCGCGAACTCTTCAGGGAGCGGCTCGGTGCCCTGGGACATGTGTGCCCTGATGAACGCCAATGCTGCGAACTCGTCGGTTGGTAGATCGCCGGGGCGGGCGGGGATGCAGGTCGACGGCACGAGTGCGTCCTCGGCGGTTCCGTGGAAGATCCACGGGTCCCCGGGGCGCTGCGGCGGCTGGCTGACGATGCGGACCAGCGGAACACCGTCAGCGGCTGTCTCCACCAGGAACGCGCCGACGGAGTGCAGTCGGTGCAGGCTCTCTCGGACGTCATGGCTGCTGGAGTCGGCGCCCATCAGGGCAGCGATCTCCTCCGTGGGGATGAGAGCGGCGTGCTCATCGTCGCCTGTGCTGATCGGGATGGCGCCCTGGTCGAGGGCAATGTCGAGGTGCACTGCTTGCATGGGAATCAGCCCGCGGTAGAGAGGCTGCAAGCGGGCAAAGCGTCTCATCAGGTCGACCGCGTCCTCGTCGAGGCGTGAGTCGGCAGCGGCTGCGTCGGCCGTGAAGTTGGATCCGATGTTGAGCCACTCGTCGTAGCCGGGGGGCTGCAGCTGCTCCAGTGTGTACATCTGGCTCCGCTCGCGTCGCGGCTTGCCAGGCTTCCTTCTGCCCATGGGTGATTCTCCTGATCTTGGTGGGTGGTCGGCGCTGACCCGCACGCGCGCATGGGCTGGCGCCGGCCCAAGAAGTGATCGTCTCGGGACGGGTTAACGGCCACGCCCAGCGTTGCGGCGGCTGGCCTCGATTGGGGAGCCGCGAGGCCGCCGGATGATGTGGCCTGCAGCCAGCGCACTTACACAGGCCGGGTCAGGGCGCGGTCTCGTAGACGACGGTGGTAGTGGGGCAGTCCTCGGCGAGGCCGAGGAGGGCATGGCGCTCGGCGTCGTCGGCCGCGAGGTTCCAGCGAAGCTTGGTGCCTACCCAGGTGGCGGCGTAGGTGCAGTGGTACGAGCCGTCCGACGGCAGCCACTGCGCCGGGTCCTTGTCGCTTTTACTCCTGTTGGAGGCGGCAGAGACCGCGATCAGGGTGTCCGGGGACGCCTGGTCATTCGCATACGCCTCGCGGCGCGCTGCGTCCCAGGCGTAGCCACCGGAGTCGTGCACCTCAGCCAGGGGTACGAAATGATCAACATCCAACCGGGCGGCGTCGGTGACGACGAGGTTGTCGTAGGGGCTACGCCAGGATCCGCCGGCCAGCTTGCACCCCGCTGCTACCTGGGGCGTGACCACCGCTTCACTCAGGATGACCTCCTTGCGGGTGTCGCAGCCGTCCGAGCCGTTCAGCCCGCGGTTCCAGTGCTTGTACAGGTCCCGGTTGTAGCCGGCGCGCTGTTCGTCGGCGATGGGAATCTGGTCGATCGCCTCGAAGAGTGGGATGGGGGCGCGGAGCCCGGCGGCGCCCGGGGCGGCGAGGGCAGCTGTGCGGGCCGGTTCGGCGTGGGCGGCGGGCGTGCCGACGGTAAGGAGGGGAAGTGCGGCGAGGGTGAGCGCGGGCAGGCCCCGGAGCATCAGGTTGTTGATCACGCTCGGGTTGTAGCGGCCGCAGAGATCGGTGCCCAGCCCGAGGTCTGCTGTTTCACTCGGCTGGGGGGCTGGATTCACTGCGGAAACGATCGCCCAATGGGCGCGGTGTCACATCAGCGCTGAGGGGCTGCCGCTGAGGCTGATCTCGTAACCGGGTTCCAGGCCGGTGATCACCACGGACGCGATGAAGATGCCGTGGGCGTTGACCTTGCCTCCGGAGAAGTCCTTGTAGGCGTGGAAGTGCCGGTCGGACGGCTTGCCGATCCACAGGGTGCCGCGGTCGATCCTGACGGGATCCCTGCGGCGGTTCCGGACTGCGGGGAACACAGCGTGGAGCTTGCCGTCGAAGGAGGCCAGGGCGACACCCCGGCGGGACTCGATCTTGCGTCCGTCGCGGCCCGGCTTCTCGTAGACGGTGCCCAGGCCCCGCCAGCGGCTGCCCTGACCTCGAACAAGACCTTCGGCGAGTGGGGCCAGGTCTTCGGGGACGAGGTCCTGGCCACCGCGATCCTCGACCGCCTCCTGCACCACTGCGAGGTCGTCCCGATCAACGGCAACAGCTACCGCCTGAAGAACCGACTCGCCGCCATCGAACGCGAACGAGACGACGCAGCCTGACGGCATGCCGACGCTGGAGGCCGCCGCAGGCCCACATTCACCTGGGGGGGGCGCTACCTACGTGCGGCGGTGCAGCCAGCATTGCGAACCGTCGACGTGCCTCTGAGGGCCGCGAACTCGTTCGGCCCCTGAACGAGTCGGCATGAGCCGGTGTCCTGATCGACGAGGATTGGCCAGTTTCCGCCAACTCGGATCAGACGCCCTTGGCCATCCTTGGCAGTGGGGTGCCAGGTGAACCCGAACATGCCGGTGACGGCCGGAGTCGCCCAGAGGCCGAGCTCAAACGCCCACTCATCCCACCGCTCGGTCAAGCCACGACCGAATTCCTCCGCAAGGCGCCTCGCCTCACTGTCCTCCAAAGGGCCCCCTCCTACGGCGTTCAACCCCACAGGCAGACCCTACGAGAAGGCGTCGGCCTGGTGCACGTATCCCCGTACTTGGCGGAGCACTCAGAGGAGTACGCCAACACCGGCGGGGATGTTGGGAACGCAGGACCAGGCCGGGGCCTCCCTGGTGGGCTTTGATCTCGTCCAGGGCCGTCTCGATCTCCCACCGCTGGGCGTAAAGCGCGGCCAGCTCGGTGGCCGGGGCGGCCCCGGCGTCGGCGAGGGTGGTGATCAAGCGGTAGACCGTCGCGTCCGGCCCGTCGGCGAGGGTGTACTCGATGACGCGGACCCGGATCGGGCTGGCGCGTCGGCACCGGTCGGTGGAGGCGACGATCTCCGAGAGGTAGGAGCCGTCGTCGAACATGGCCAGCACGGGCAGAACCACGTGCTTGCGGACCGCCACAGCAGGTCGGCGCCGGTGGCGACGGCGTCCCGCCACAGCTCGAACCCAGTGATTCCCCGGTCGGCCAGCAGCATCATGCCCGGTCGCAGCGCAGGCAGGAGACGTGGGACGAGGGACTGCTCGGAGGTGGCCAGCGGGCTGGTGGCCGCGGCGAAGACGGCGTGGGTGCCGCACTCGGCCAGCACCGCGATCCTGGCCTGCGGATAGGCGCCACGGCCCTGTCCGCGACCCGATCCCGGGCGTCCGAAGAAGCCGGCGTTGGCCTCGGTGTCGGGCAGGTCGAAGGTAGTACCGTCGATCGCGACCAGCCGCAGCCCGCGATAATAGGCACCGACCGTCTCCTCGGCCGCCACCGGCCGGCAGACCCGGGCGAACAACTCCCGCAACGGTTCCGGGCCTAGCCGCAGCCGGGCCCGTCCGATCGCCGCCGTGCTCGGCACCCGCCACAAGCCCTCCCAGCGGCGGGCCCGCTCCAGGCCCTGCGTCAGCAGCCGGGCGACCTCCTCATAGCCCTGGCCCGAGAACAGACACATGGCCAGCACGAAGTAGACCACCACCCGGGCGGGCAGCAGCCGACGGCGCTGCTCGACCCGCCCGCACTGCTCGATGACCTCATCGACCAGCTCGGGCGGAAACACCCGCGTGAGTACACCCAGCGCGATCCGGTCCGCCAACCGCTCACCCGAAGACGACTTCACCTGCCCAGGCCTTGGCACACCACACCCAACGACCCACACCACGCAAAGTCACCGGTATTGGGCCTAGTGTGATGCGCCGGAAATCTCAGGGCTAAGTCTGTAGCCTGTTTTTATGCCCCCGGGTCCTCGTGCTGTTGAAGTCCGCCTGTCTGATGAA
>NZ_JBHXTC010000122.1:0-4187 GCF_042677605.1 Streptomyces sp. NPDC127106
GTCGACTGGTCGGCCGGAGACGTCGAGCTCCTGACGGAGGCCGTGGACTGGCCGCAGACCGACCGGCCGCGCCGCGCCGGCATCTCCTCGTTCGGTCTCAGCGGCACCAACGCCCACACCATCATCGAGGAGGCGCCGGTCGAGAACGGGGACGACACGGCACCCGAGCCCCACGCCGCCGACGCCGCGCCCGTCCTGCCGTTCGTCGTCACGGGCAAGAGCGCGGCCGGGCTGCGCGCCCAGGCGGAGCAGCTCGTGTCGTGGCTGACCGAGAGCCTGCACGTCGCCACCGCCGACACCGCGTACTCCCTCGCCGCCGGACGCTCGGCGTTCCAGTCGCGTGCGGTCCTGGTCGCGGATGCCGCGAACCGTGACGCGGTCATCGGTGGTCTGCGGGGCCTCGCCGCCGGTGAGCAGCTGCCCGGCCTGGTGCAGGGCACCGTGTCGGAGGGCGGGCTGGCCTTCCTGTTCACGGGGCAGGGCAGCCAGCGCCTCGGCATGGGCCGTGAGCTGTACGACGCCTTCCCGGTGTTCGCCGAAGCACTGGACGAAGCATGCGCGCGCTTCGACTCGCAGCTCGACCTCCCGCTGAAGGAGGTGTTGTTCGGTTCCGAAGCCGCTGTGCTGGACCGGACCGAGTACACGCAGCCGGCGCTGTTCGCGGTCGAGGTGGCGTTGTTCCGGCTCGTCGAGGGCTGGGGTGTGCGGCCGGACTTCGTTGCCGGGCACTCGATCGGTGAGATCGCCGCCGCGCATGTGGCGGGCGTGCTGTCGCTGGACGACGCGTGCACGCTGGTCGCGGCCCGTGGTCGGCTGATGCAGGCGCTGCCTGCCGGTGGCGTGATGATCGCCGTGCAGGCGTCGGAGGACGAGGTCCTGCCGCTGCTGACGGACCGGGTGAGCATTGCTGCGGTCAATGGTCCGCAGTCGGTCGTGGTCGCGGGTGACGAGGACGCGGCAGTCGCCGTTGCGGAGGCTTTTGCGGCCGCGGGCCGGAAGACCAAGCGGCTGTCGGTCAGTCATGCGTTCCACTCGCCGCACATGGACGGCATGCTGGACGACTTCCGCCAGGTGGTGGCGGGGCTGGCGTTGGCGGCCCCCACCATCCCGGTCGTGTCGTGCCTGACGGGTGCCGTCGTCACCGATGAGATGGCCTCGGCTGAGTTCTGGGTGCGGCACGTCCGGGAGGCCGTGCGGTTCGTCGACGGCGTCCGCGCCCTGGAAGCGGCCGGCGTGACCACGTACGTCGAGCTCGGCCCGGCCGGCGTGCTCTCCGCACTCGCCCAGGAATGCCTGACGGGTGTGGCCGACATCGCCTTCGTCCCGGTCCTGCGTGCGGGGCGGGTCGAGGCGGAGACCGCCGTCACCGCTCTGGCCCAGGTGTTCGTACGGGGCGTGGCCGTCGACTGGGACGCGTTCTTCGCGGGCTCGGCTGCCCGCCGGGTCGCGCTGCCGACGTACGCCTTCCAGCGGCAGCGGTTCTGGCCGGAGACGGCCCTGTCGAGTGGAAGCACGGCTCCGGCCCGGGCCGGCGACGGGGTCGACGTCCGGTTCTGGGACGCGGTCGAGCGCGGCGAACTGGCAGCCCTGCTGTCCGAACTGGGGGTTGGCGACGACGCTAGTTTCGGCGAGTTCGTCCCCGCCCTGTCGGCCTGGCGCCGGCAGAACCAGGAGCAGGCACGCGTCGACGGCTGGCGCTACCGCGTGCAGTGGAAGCCGCTGACGGCACCCGGGTCGTCCGCGCTGCCGCACGGCGAGTGGATCGCCGTCGTCCCCGCCGCCTGCGAGGGCGACGCCCTGGTCGACTCCGTGGTGGGTGCGCTGGCCGGGCGTGGTGCCGAGGTCCGGCGGGTCGTGGTCGAGGCTGGTGCCGATCGTGGCGTGGTGGCCGGGCTGGTGTCGGGGGCCGGTGCCCCGGTGGCCGGTGTGGTGTCGCTGCTCGCGCTGGACGAGGCCGCGGGTGTCGTGGCCACGGCCGTGTTGGTGCAGGCGCTCGGTGATGCGGGGGTGGAGGCGCCGTTGTGGTGCCTGACCCGCGGTGCGGTGAGTGTGGGTCGTTCGGACCGGCTCGTCTCCGCGGTTCAGGCGCAGGTGTGGGGTCTGGGCCGGGTGGCTGCGTTGGAGTTGCCCGAGCGTTGGGGCGGTCTGGTGGACCTGCCCGAGGTGTGGGACGAGCGGGCGATGGGTCGGCTGGTCGGTGTACTGGCTGGCGGTGTCGCCGGTGAGGACCAGCTCGCGGTCCGCTCCTCGGGTGTCTTCGGGCGCCGACTCGTGCGGGCCGCCCGTGGTGAGGGCGCCGCGTCCTGGGCGCCGTCGGGCACGGTGCTCGTGACCGGTGGCACCGGCGCCCTGGGTGGGCGGGTGGCCCGCTGGTTGGCCGGTGCGGGCGTGGAGCGGCTGGTGCTGACCAGCCGCCGGGGTGAGGACGCTCCGGGTGCGGACGGTCTGGTGGCCGAGCTTTCCGGGCTGGGTGTGGAGGTGTCGGTCGTGGCGTGCGACGCCGCCGACCGGGATGCCCTCCGCACGGTCCTGGCGGCCGAGGCGGAGACCCTGACGGCCGTCGTCCACACCGCCGGCGTCCTCGACGACGGCGTCCTGGACACCCTCACGCCGGACCGCTTCGAGAACGTCCTGCGCGCGAAGGCGACCTCAGCGAACCACCTCCACGAGCTGACCGTCGAACTCGGCATCGAGCTGTCGGCGTTCGTGCTGTTCTCCTCCATGAGCGGCACCATCGGCGCCGCCGGACAGGCCAACTACGCGGCCGCCAACGCACACCTGGACGCCCTCGCCGAGCAGCGCCGGGCCGCCGGACTCGCGGCGACCTCCCTCGCCTGGGGCCCGTGGGCCGAGGGCGGCATGGCCGCCGACGAGGCCCTCGCAGCCCGCATGCGCCGGGACGGCGTGCCCCCGATGACGGCGCAGCCGGCGATCCGCGCCCTCCGCCAGGCCGTCGGCGCCGGCGACGCCGCTCTGACCGTGGCCGACATCGAATGGGACCGGTACCTCGCCGGCCACACCGCCGTACGCCGCACCGCACTGTTCGGTGAGATCGACGAGGTCCGCGCGACCCGTACGGCCACCGAAGCCCGCGCCGACCGGACCGCCGGGCACGCGGACGGCCCGGCCACCCTCTCCGGACGGCTCGCCGCGCTCGCCCCCGCCGAGCAGGAGCGGGAGCTGCTGGACCTCGTCCGTACGCACGTCGCCGCAGTCCTCGGACACGACGGCGCGGACGCGGTGGGCGCGGAACGCGCCTTCAAGGACCTCGGCTTCGACTCGCTGACGGCCGTCGAGCTCCGCAACCGCCTCGGCACGGCCACCGAGCTGCGGCTGCCCGTCACCCTCATCTACGACTACCCGACCGCCGCCGCACTGGCCGACCACCTCCGCGAGGAGCTCGTCGGCAGCGTCCCCGTCTCCGGCACCCTGCTGCCCGCCGCCGCGGCCGTCGACGGCGACCCGATCGCCATCGTGGCGATGAGCTGCCGCTTCCCCGGCGGCGTCCGGACCCCCGAGGACCTGTGGCAGCTGCTCACGGACGGCACGGACGCGGTCGCCGCGTTCCCGGCCGACCGCGGCTGGGACCTGGACCGGCTCTACAGCCCCGACCCGGACCGGCCCGGAACCTCGTACACCCGTGAGGGCGGCTTCGTCACCGACGCTGCCGACTTCGACGCCGACTTCTTCGGGATCTCGCCCCGCGAGGCCCTGGCCATGGACCCGCAGCAGCGGCTCCTGCTGGAGACCTCCTGGGAGACGTTCGAGCGCGCCGGCATCGACCCGACCACCCTGCGCGGAAGCCGCGCCGGCGTGTTCGTCGGCACCAACGGCCAGGACTACCTCTCCCTCGTCACGCGCGATCAGGACGGCCTGGAAGGCCACGTCGGCACCGGCAACGCCGGCAGCGTCCTGTCCGGCCGCGTCTCGTACGTGTTCGGGTTGGAGGGCCCGGCGGTCACCGTCGACACGGCGTGCTCGTCGTCGCTGGTCGCCCTGCACTGGGCGATCCAGGCCCTGCGCAACGGCGAGTGCGAGATGGCTCTCGCCGGTGGTGTGACCGTGATGTCGACGCCCGAGAACTTCATCGATTTCAGTCGTCAGCGGGGGTTGGCGGAGGACGGTCGGATCAAGGCGTTCGCGGCTGCGGCGGACGGTACCGGGTGGGGTGAGGGTGTCGGCATGCT
>NZ_JBHXTC010000123.1:0-3807 GCF_042677605.1 Streptomyces sp. NPDC127106
CAACACGATGCGCCGTCTCTCCCACCAGACAGCCGGAACCATGCCTGACCAGTGGAAATTCAATGACTACGTTCGGAAAGCGGAAGCCTTCTGAGTCGCGGTGTCACACACGGTCAGCGGCAGGGTGGGTTCCACCGGAAACTGGTGACAGTTGAATACGCGAGCTCACCAGCATTACACCCGGTCCCCTGCGGGAACTGCGGGGCGTCACCAACGATGAGTCCCCGCCGACCAATCCGCCCACAGCACGAGGAACACGACACTGGGCTTGATCCGCTTTGACGGACATTCGAGATCAGGGGTTCGTCCCCGGGAGGATGTCCGTCAAAGCGGATCAAGCCCACATACGGTGAGCCCGCCGGGCCCAGCCCGTTGAAGTAAGTGGGCACGGGCAGTACGCCCATGCCGTTTAGGTACGGGCGTCCCCGTACTCTGGTCAGCTTTCCAGAAGCCCCACCTCGCTGTCGGGAGGGCACAGCGGGCACGCGATCACCGACGGCAACGTGCTCCTCCAGCACTGTCTCGCGTGTGGCGCGGCATCTCCGCCTGGATGTGACGGCTGGGATGCGCCCCTGTTCGAGGCAAGTTCCCGCAGAGCGGCGGGATGAGCTGCTCAGGGCATCTGCCCCGGCTGATTCTGTAGGAATGTGCCTGCGGGTCTCACCAGTGGAGCTCGTTGGAGGGCAGCGGTTCGTGTCCGGCGGCTCCTGTGCTCGGCGATGCCGTGATCTGCCGGATCGCTCGCGAGCAGGAGTGCGGCGAGGCGTTGGATCTCGCGGTCCAGGGAGACGGCGAGGCGTCGGTGTTCCCGGGCGCGGATGGCGGCGAGCGTGTGTGTGGTGGTTTCCAGCTGGGCGGCGAGGAAGCTTGTTGGCCATCCTCGTTCGGCGAGGTCCTGCAGGTATGTGGCGGCTCTGTCGGCACCAACTAGTCCAGGCAGGAGGCGATCCCGTCTGAAGACGCTGGTCAGGGGGATGCCGAGGATGGCTTCCGAGGTGGCCCGGTGGATGACGGCGGGCCGTTGCCCGGTCGGGCGGAGCAGGCGCCGGACGAGAGTGACAGCGACTCCGGAGATTTCAGCGATATCCGCGGCCGACAGGCCCGTCTCCTGCAACTGGCAGGCACGGGAAGCGGCATCGGTCGAGGACACCCGGGCGGGTCGACCGGCCTTCAGCTCCCTGGTACGCCGGGCACGGGCCCGGCGGGCCGCAGCTGTGCACTCGGGCCGCATACAACCGTAGTCGGCGCAGGAGGGGCTGCCGTGCCTGACGCGCGATCGAATCGGCTGCTTGCGGCCCTTGCCTGCGGAAACACGGGGCGTTGCAGGCGCCGGGAGAGATGTTGAATTCATACCAGAGTGATTCTGCCCGCTCACCGCCCCGTCGTCGCCTGTCAGGCCGTCCTCTCAACGGAGATCTGGGTCGCGGGGCGCTGACCCCTACTCACTCGCCTGGGCTGTGAGGAGCACGGGTGCCCCGACCCGTCGCGGTCAGCGTCGTCTGTCCGGCCGGCCGAACGGTCACCTTCGCCGGAGAGGCGGAACAGGAGCCGGCGGCCCGACGGGGATCGGCGGGTCAGGCACGTCTGGGGGCTCGGCCGGTCCCTGGGCCAGGATGGTGATGTGGGGGATGTAGCGGGCGCAGGCTTGGCAGACTTCGGCGAGGGTCCAGACCTGGCCGACGGCCGGGTGGTGGACGAGTTCCAGCAGGCTGGTGCCGGCGCAGTGGACGCGGGTTTCGTGGAGGGCGCACCCTGCGCTGCCGCAGCTGCAGGCGGCGTTGGGGCGGGCGCCGGCGAGGCGTCCGTGGGCTTTGGCGTGTTCCGCGGCGAAGCGGGGCATGCTCGCGGTGTCCTTCGAGCGGGGCGGCATCCGGCACGCGGCGGTGCTGCAGGTGACGGACACGGTGTGATCGGGGTGGCCGGTGAGGCGGACCGTCGAGGTCCGTCCCGGCACGCGTCCTCCAGGCATCAGGGTCAAGTCGGGTCCCGTCGTCGTGCTGGTACTGGCTGGCGTTCCTGCTGGCCCATGAGAGAGCCGGGTGCGCCGTGTCGCGGGGAACAGCCTGTCGGCGGCGCACGGGGCTCAGAGCGCGCGCAGGACGGCGACCACCTTGCCGAGAATAATGGCGTCAATTCCCCGGCATGACGGCTCGAGTCGGCCCCGTGCTGGCATGGCCCGTCTTTTGTCGGAGCAAGCGAAAGCCTCTGCTGCACCAGTGGGGCCGACTCGAGCCGCCCGGGCGGGGGTGTGCGGGAGTTCAGGGTCAGACCGCCGCGGTGGCCCTGCGGGGTGGCGGTGTTTCAGCGCCGGGCTGCCATGGCTGCTGCGGCCGCGGCTAGTACTGCAACGACACTCCGTGACGCGGTGTGCCCGGGATCGTTGATCGTTGCGTGCCTGAAGAGATAGCTGACGGTTGGTCAGTTGCATTCGATGACTTCGTGGTGCGGTTCGCGGGCCGCTTCGGCCGGGTGGAACCGCGGCGGCGGATGGTCTCCTACCTGCGGGGACTGCTCAGCGAGACGGAACGTAAGAACGGCTGGACTCTGGCTGAGGCCGCCGGGGACGGCGGCCCTCAGGGGATGCAGCGGTTGTTGAACCACTACCTGTGGGACAGCGACGCTCTGCGTGACGACGTCCGCGACGCGGTGGTGGAGCATATCGGAGATCCGGAACGGGGAATTCTGATCCTCGACGAGACGGGATTCCTGAAGAAGGGGGTCCGGTCGGCGGGTGTGGCCCGGCAGTATTCGGGAACGGCCGGCCGGATCGAGAATTCCCAGATCGGGGTGTTCCTGGCGTACGGGTCCGACCGGGGGCGGGCGCTGATCGACTGCGAGTTATATCTCCCAAAGGATTGGACTTCGGACCGCGAGCGGTGCCGGGCGGCCGGTATCGGCGACGATGTCGAGTTCGCCACCAAACCGGAGTTGGGTCTGCGCATGCTGAAGCGTGCCATGGAATCCGATATCCCCTTTGGGTGGGTAACCGCCGATGAGGTCTACGGTCAGGCAGGGCGGATCCGATTGTGGCTGGAAGAACGCGACATCCCTCACGTTCTCGCCGTCCCTAAATCGCAGATGGTCATGACCATGGAGTTTTTCGGCCAGGCCCGCGCGCACAAGCTGATCGGCGAGCTCCCCGACGACGCGTGGACCCGTCTGAGCTGTGGCAATGGTGCTCGCGGTCCGCGTGAGTACGACTGGTCCGCAGCGGCGATCCGGCCCTGGCGGCAGGCTGGCTGGGATCACTGGTTGCTGGCACGGCGCAGCCTCAGCGATCCCACGGACATCGCTTACTACATTTGCTTCTGCCCGGCCGGTACTCCGCTGGAGGAACTTGCGAGGATCGCGGGGGCCCGGTGGATGGTCGAGGAATGTTTCCAGACCGCCAAGAACGAGACCGGACTCGATCACTACCAAGTCCGCGGCTACACCGCGTGGTATCGGCACATGACCCTCTCCATGGCCGCCCTCGCCTTCCTCGCCATCCTGCGAGCGGAGGCAAAAAAGGGGATCCGGAAACCGATAGCGATCGGTCCCTCATACCCGTGACTATGAACGAGGCTCGGCGGCTCTTCAACCGCATCTCCTCGCCCATCCGTCACACCGTCCAGCACATCATCGCCTGGTCGCTATGGCGCAGAAGAAGCCAGGCCCGAGCCCGCATCAGCCACTACAAAAGCAGAGGACATCACGGAGTGTCGTTGCAGTACTAGGTAGTGTCTGGAGTCCAGATCACGAGTTCGGTAGATCGCCTGCGCGATGAGGTCCGGCCTTGATAAGCCGTCAGTCATGGCACGAGGCGAT
>NZ_JBHXTC010000124.1:0-3590 GCF_042677605.1 Streptomyces sp. NPDC127106
GAGAGTAGGACGCCGCCGAACAATCATTGCGGGAAGCCCCGCACCAGCCCGTTCAGGGTGTGGTGCGGGGCTTTTCTGCGTTCACCGGCAGATTCTCGGTCCGCTCGGTATCCTGGCCGCGTTCCCCCGGAGGAGTCGATGACAGCACAGCACGTGGAAGACGGCGGCCCGCTCATCCCCCAGCCGGCCATGACACGGGAAGCACTGCGGGACGCCGTTCGGCGGATCGACATGGCGAGCCTCGCCGTGCTCGACAGGGAATGCAACGAGGCCTTCGACCGGGCAGCCGAAACCGGGGCGATCAACCCCCTGCGTTTCTTCCTGATCAAGTGGGCGACGCACGTCGCGATCCACCGCTGGCCGGCGCGGGCAGCGGCCCTGCGCGAAGCAGAACGCATCGCTGGTGACCCCGCCTCCACTGAGAAGGAGTTCCGGGCCGCGATGGAGACCAGCAGCCGCATCCTCGCCGAGGCGCAGCGGGAAATCGGTCTGTGAGCCTGCGGGGCGAGGGCGTCGAAAGCGACAACGGCTGGGCGTGGGAATGCGATCCCACCCGGCTGTGGGTCATGGGGGATATGCCGTCGGCACCGCAGGGCCTCGTGGGTGCAGTCATGGACGGCCTGGTGGACCTGGCGTCTATGGGCATCGACCCCAAGGACGGCAGCCTGTACGAGGACCCGAACCCCATGCGGTTCCGCACCGCCGCCGCGTCTACCTCAAGCGGGTCAACCTCTGATCCGCACCGTGGCGGCGGGGCAGTCGCGCAGGACCCTCGCATCAGGACCCGCCCGCAGCGCGTACAGGCGACCCAGGGCACGAGAAGCAGTTCCGCCAGCTCGTCCCCGCCCTCCAGGCCGGCCCCGCTGAGTGCGAGCCCCTCGTCGAGGAGGCCCGCAACGAGCATGCCCAGCCCGGCTCCTGCTCAGCGTCTGCCCGGGGTGCGTGGCCAGCAGGTCCTGGTCGCCCGTGAGCATGTCGGCAAGGACCTGCGTCCGTCGACTTTGGCGGGGGCCAGGACCCAGGCGATGGGCAGGCCGCCGGGTGTGCAGACCAGGGGGCGTATTCGGTCGTGATCAACGGTGGTCCTGCCCGCTCAGGTCTTTGATCCAGATCACCGCGCCGCGGAGGTGGAGGCCGGCGAGGTAGCTGGCGGGCCTCTTTGCAGATGGGCGCGGTTGCCGCGGGACGAATAGGCCTTGTCCCCGGCGACCGCGTCGGGCCGGGTGCGGGGGCGCACGACCGGCCCGCGGACCCGTAATTTCTTGAGCACGGGGATGAACTGCGGGCTGTCGGCAGCCTGCCCCTCGGCCAGCAGGAACACCAGCGGACGGCACCTGCCGTCGCCGGCGACGTGAATCTCGCTGGGCTGGCCGCCTCTGGAGCGTCCGGGCAGTGCGGCCTTCAGACGGAGCCTGCGCCGCCGCCGGATACGTCGGCGCCCCTCACGTCCCGGATCACCTGCGGCGTCCTGCCCGTCTTGTTCTTTCGGGCCGCCCCTTTTCGCCGGGCCTCCTCCGCCTCATCGGCGGCCTTCTCCAGGGCCTCCATGGCGTCAGAGCCCAAGTGCATCCCGGCAGCTTCGTGGTGGGCCCGAACGGAGGTGGAATCAACGCTGATGACCAGCGACAAGTCCACGTCGCCCCGCCTCGCGGCCTCCGCGACGGCGTCCTCCAGCAGGGCTTCGAAGACGCCCGCCTCACGCCACTGCCCGAAGCAACTGGAGACGGTCGACCACGCGCCGAAGTCCGCCGACATCGCCCCCCACTGCCCGCCGGTCTTGAACCGCCAGATCACGCCCTCGAACTGCTGCCGCAGCCGCTCCGGGTACGGGCCGTACTCGCCGAGACGGCGGGCCGGGAGCAGGCGCATTCCACCGGCGCTTGTTGTAGCAGGACTGCCCTCCCGCCGGCGCCACCACCAACCGCGAAGGACGGCAGCCGAGGTCGAGACGGAAGCACTACACCTCCGGCGGGAACACCGCATCGGTCGCTGCGGCTGGCGGCCCGCCACGAGGAAGGGGCCTACCAGCGGTCCCACACCTCAGACCAACGAACGGATGGAAGCGCTCCCCGACTGGGATCCGTGGCCAAACACCCGCCAGCCGCGTCACCAACGTGCCGGGACCACAACCTACGGCGATCAGCCATGATCCCCGGGTGAGCATCCTCGTGAAGTTCTTCGTGGCGCCCGACGACGCGTCGGCGGCTCGGGTCCTCCAGACCGGGCCGGGACGGGCATTCGAGTCGCTCTCCTTCGGCAACTTCGATCCGGAGGAGGCCGTGGTCGAGTGGGAACATCTTCTGGTCGGCGCCAGCTTCGAGGAGCTCATCGAGGCAGGGGAGCCTCGCGTCATCGCTGGCCAGGACGATGAGGGGTGCGTCGTCTTCGCGATCTCGGCTCGTCTCTCGGCGGCACTCGCCCACGCTGATCGTTCCAGGCTGCGTGCCGTGGCCACGTCGTGGGCCCAGCTACGCATGGAGGACGGCGAGTCCATCGACACGGAGATCGCCGACGCGGTCGTGCTCGATCTGGCTGATCTCGCAGGCAGCGCCCGACGCCAGAGCCAGCGCATCTACTGCTGGGTCGCGTAGGAGGCCACGTGGCGACGCCCCGCTGGTTGCCGGCCCCCGTCGTACGCTGAACCTCGCGCGTGAGGAACGGGAGGCTGAGGTGGCCGAGACGACGCTGGCCGGGGTGATGGCCGAGCTGGCCGAGCTCGAGGACCCGAAGACACGCGCGGTGAACGAGAAACACGGCGACGACCACGGCGTCAACCTCGGCAAGCTACGCGCCGTCGCGAAGCGGCTGAAGACGCAGCAGGACCTTGCGCTCCGGCTCTGGGAGACGGGTGACACCGCGGCGAGACTGCTGGCGATCCTGATCTGCCGCCCGAAGACGTTCGAGCGCGACCAGCTGGACACCATGCTGCGCGAGGCGCGCACGCCCAAGGTGCACGACTGGCTCGTGAACTACGTGGTGAAGAAGAACCCGCACGCCGAAGAGCTGCGCCTGGCCTGGTTCGCCGATCCGGATCCGGTGGTCGCGAGTGCCGGCTGGGCGCTGACCACCGAACGCGTGGCGAAGAAGCCCGAGGACCTTGACCTCGCAGCACTGCTCGACGTCATCGAGGCGGAGATGACGGACGCCCCGGACCGCCTGCAGTGGGCGATGAACCACTGCCTGGCGCAGATCGGGATCGAGCACGCCGAGTACCGTCTCCGCGCCATCGAGATCGGTGAGCGCCTGGAGGTGCTCAAGGACTACCCGACCTCCCCGGGCTGCACGTCCCCGTTCGCGCCCACCTGGATCACCGAGATGGTGCGCCGCCAGGGGCTGGGCGGGGACCTTTGACACCCGTCGAGGAGTGGTTGTAGTATGTAGCGGTTGCCTGGAACGGAAGAGTTCGGCGACAACCCACAAGCAAGATCGTCGCACCCGGTGAATCTGATTCGTCGGGAGCGCAGTCGACTCCTCCTTCAGGAATCCGAAGCCGGGAAATCCGGTGGAAAACTTCTGATAGAGTCGGTCTCGCCGGAAAGGGAAACGCGAAAGCGAAGACCTGGAAAGCAAAACCCGCTTCGACCGGGAAT
>NZ_JBHXTC010000125.1:0-3214 GCF_042677605.1 Streptomyces sp. NPDC127106
TGCCGGTGTGGGGGGTGGCGCCGGTCTTTAAAAATGGCTTATCAAAATATGTTGTTCGTCGAGTAAGCCAATCGGCAGTATGGCTGCGGATGGATTTTTCTCACGCTGACGGTTCGGAATGTAAAGGGAGAACGGCTGAAGCCACAAATTTCTGAGATGATGGAAGGCTTTAGGAAACTGTTCCAGTACAAAAAAGTAAAGACCTCGGTTCTTGGGTTTTTCAGAGCTTTAGAGATTACCAAAAATCATGAAGAAGATACATACCATCCGCATTTTCATGTGTTGATACCAGTAAGGAAAAATTATTTTGGGAAAAATTATATTAAGCAGGCGGAGTGGACGAGCCTTTGGAAAAAGGCGATGAAATTGGATTACACTCCAATTGTCGATATTCGTCGAGTGAAAGGTAAAGCCAAGATTGACGCTGAACAGATTGAAAACGAAGTGCGGGAAGCGATGATGGAGCAAAAAGCTGTTCTCGAAATCTCTAAATATCCGGTTAAGGATACGGATGTTGTGCGCGGCAATAAGGTGACAGAAGACAATCTGAACACGGTGCTTTACTTGGATGATGCGCTGGCTGCCCGTAGATTGATCGGGTACGGCGGCATTTTAAAAGAGATACATAAAGAGTTGAACCTTGGTGATGCGGAGGATGGCGATCTGGTCAAGATTGAGGAAGAAGATGATGAGGTTGCAAATGGAGCGTTTGAGGTAATGGCTTACTGGCATCCGGGAATTAAAAATTACATAATCAAATAAAAAAGAGCAGATCTTAAAGGTCTGCTTTTCTATTTAGGAGGTTTGTTGTTCAGAATAGTTCGAAACACATTCTAATTCTGTGTGATAATTTTGCAATGTTGAAAATTGGTACTTTCTTAAAATATTTTCATCCCCTGTATTATAGGCTTGGACATAACGATTCACATATTTTTCAAAAGACTGGATTATACGGTTTTCTGAATTTACAATTTTTAAAAATTCATCTTGTGGAATTTTGAATGATCTATGTGAGACAAAACGAGGATCTGTAATTATTATTGCTTTTGTATAGTCTAATCCTTTTCTGTATTTCTTATTGTGTTGCGTGTAAATCTTTGTAGGAAAGTTTTCTTTATGTTTCATTTTGGAGCGTAAAGGGATAGCGAATTGGTATCCTTTTATTTCAATAATTAAAACACCATAAACTCGCACTTTGTCTTCAAGATTGCCATTTGAATTTTTATCTGCTATCTCTGTTAAATGGCTATGTTCGTCATAAAAGTCTTGTGTTAATTGATGCAATTTTATCTTCGCCATTGTTTTCCCCTTAAGTGATTTAAAAAATAAAAAAGACCTAGTAAAAATACTAGGTCTTTTTGAAATATCTTACAACATATTTTTTATCATTCGATGGGATTTCTTTTTTTAACGTGGGGCACTCCCTACCACCATTACAT
The DNA here is from genome assembly GCF_042677605.1 of Streptomyces sp. NPDC127106. Classification (NCBI taxonomy): domain Bacteria; kingdom Bacillati; phylum Actinomycetota; class Actinomycetes; order Kitasatosporales; family Streptomycetaceae; genus Streptomyces; species Streptomyces sp. NPDC127106. Next base: position 1,440 of record NZ_JBHXTC010000125.1, read on the forward strand.
CTTTCATTAAGGATTTCTTTTTTTTACGAGGGGTTTCCTTTACCACCTGCATCTAAACATATTATATGTTGCGAATTCTTGAAAAGTCAAGGTACTAGCTGGATTTTTCAAGGATTCATTTTTATTTTACCTAAATCACTTGAAAAAATTCACATGATTTTTGTTTTGCCATGAACAATTACATAATTAAGTAAAGCAGACCCTTAAAGGTCTGCTTTACTATTTGACTAGCTTGGAAACGTTTGGTAGAAAGCAACAATGCCGATCACGCTTAACACAACTAGGATTCCTAGAATGCTCCACAATGTTACTTTTACACGCTTAGACATACCATGACCTCACTTTTTAGGCTCAATCAACGGTGAATTTCTTGTAAGTGCGTTTTCCATTTTTATCGCCGACGGCTTTGATAAATACGTTACCTAGAGTGATACCGATGTCTTTGATTGGCCCGATTTGATAATAGAAACTTCCTGAAACTGCTGCTTTGTTATCGCCTGTAACCCAAGCGTTCTTGCCGCCTGTATTTAAGCCTGTTCTTACTACTGGATTCAAGTTGCGGACTACTCTTGCATTTGAAGAGTTGATCTTTTTCACTTTTCCACCAGATACATTGTAGTTAACGGAAACTTTGTAAGTAGTCTGGGGTACTCCGAAAAACTTAACTGAGTTCTCGTAAGAAACGCCTTTGTCCCCCATAGCATTGATTGGGTCATCAACTACAACTTCGTTTTCTTCTATGTTGATAGGATCGATCTTTGTAAAGCTTTCCACAAATTTTTCCTGATCTTCTTTTGATAAGGCTTTAAAATCTTCAAGGATTTTTCCAGCTTCCATAACAGCTGACGATATGTACTCTGGAGATACACCGGCTGCTTTAGCTGCATCTGAATCGTAATTTGCGAGGTACTTTTCATAATCTTGGGGCGTATATTGACTCTTTACTTCTTCAGCAGAAGCTTCGCCTGAAGGCAATACTAATCCAAGTGTAACAAAACTGATAATCATAAACAGAATCCATTTCCTCATTTTCACACTCTCCCTTGTATGATTTTGGTACCGAATTCACGTTAACATAGCTTGTATCTGAATATGAATAAAATAACAATATTTCAAATAAATTGAATAAAAATTCCTATGAGGTTGAACTTTTGATTGCGGGCATTTTTGCGGTCTTTATAGTGTGCGAAATACAGATATATCAATGTCTTAATATCATTTTGATTGGGAAGATGGTTTTAAAAATAGAGAAAGTAGCTGCGTGTTGCCGCAGCATACTTTCTTTGATTGAAAATTTGACACATATAACAATTAGTTCATGTGTCAATTGCTGTGGAAGCAGCAAGGGTTTTTCTGATTTTCTGCCGATCTCTCATCGGCGGAAAAATCGGGTCGGCGGACAGCCGACAAGTGGCACGAACTTTCGATGCGATAGCGAGAATGAGAGAGCCACCAGCACCGCAGGTCGCACGTCCAAATTTGCCATGGGCATAATTTGGTGTAGTGCGTTACACCAAAGATAAACTTTGTGTTACCATAACCCCTATACAGTGGTCTGAATCGGGGGTTTTTCTCATGGCAAATTATGCGGTCATAAGGATGGAAAAATACAAAAAAGATAGATTGAATGGAACACAAAAACACAATCAGCGGGAGTTTCAAAAAAGCAAAAATGAAAATATAGATCGGGAGCGGACGCACTTAAATTATGATCTGGTGAACGAGAAACCGATTAGCTATTCAAAATAGGTTAAATAAAAAATTTGTGGGCGGGT
>NZ_JBHXTC010000126.1:0-2435 GCF_042677605.1 Streptomyces sp. NPDC127106
AACATCCATATTGTTGTACTTCTTATCTATCCAATCCTTTAAAAAGTGTTCAATATGCTTGTATTTCGTATCTAATTTCATATTAATAATATCTAATATTTCTAGATTTGGCATAAATTATTCATCTCCTTTAATGGAGAGAGTATATACACACTTATTTTAGTTTGTCAATAATAACCTGTTATAAACATTTATACTCAGTGCGAACATAAGAGATAGGACATTTCTATCCCTGATACCCAGTTATTTCATATATAATAGGACTTTACATTCAGGAACATGTGTTCTATTATTGGTACAGAAATATTTTCTTCTCCTACCAATATGTCGCATAATGTCGAATCCTTCCTGAAAAAATTCTGAAGAAATTTGTAAAAAGGGGTAGACATGATATATCCCTTGATGGTAAGATAAGGTCATCAAAGGGAACATAAAGGAATCTGAAGCCCTTTAAAGGAAGTGATACATATGTAGAGGGAGGTACGCTTTTTGTCTAGTGAAGAGGTTTTAACAGTTAAACAGGTAGCCGAGATATTAAAAATATCTGAAAAAACGGCTCGCAAAATGCTGAACAACGGAGAAATTAAAGGTTTCAAAGTCGGTCGAGAATGGCGCGTGTCAGCTGAAAAATTCAATGAATACTTAAAACAAAATTAATTCTTTGGGGGAATTTTAAAATGACAAACACTATTAAAAACACTGAAAACACTACTGACGTATTGGCAACTGAGGACATTGCAACAGCATCACCAAGTATTTTTGAACAAGGTACACAACAAATGTTTTCAACTATCCAGGCAACGGACAGAAAGAGCAGCATCAAACTTTACAACGCGGTAAGCAACGCTGAACACTCTCTATCAGACCATATCGGAGAAGTAATTGAAATTACAGACATGGTCGCCCATGCGGTTGAATTAGAGGATGAAGTCACGAAAGAGACAATTCAGGCAATGCGCGTTGTTCTTTTAACAGCAGACGGACAAGGCTATCACAGTGTATCTCAGGGCGTAGCAAGCTCCCTACAACGTATCATTGGGATTGTAGGGCAAGGTCCTTGGACGGACGAGCCATTAAAAGTTGTTCCAAAAGAAGTTAAAACCCGCCGCGGCTTTAAAACATTGACACTTGCGCTTGTGGACTAATTAAATAGTCGCTCCGATCGGGGCGGCTTTTCTTATATTAAATTACTATATACGGAGGTTGCTAGACTTGGATAAAAACGTAATGATTTTCGACAACGGAGAACGCCGCACAGAGATTAAAGAGGATAGAGTGGAGAATATGTATTGTTTCGCTCAAAAGCTTGATGACGATACACAACAGATTATTAGTTTCACTCGTTCAGAAATGCTTGCAATAGTCTCCTATTTTCATGCTGAAGCACAAGACGAACTGTCACGCGGTTCTGTTCGCTATATTCCGACACAAAAAGCAGAAGCCATTTAAATATTAAATTGACAGGGAAATTCGTTTCCCTGTGACTTTTGTGTTTAAAGGGGGTGTCACTGATTGGGAAGAAAAAGCGGCTGAAGAAGAAACAGCAGAAAAAACAAAATATAGCTGCCTTGAAAAAAGTCGGAATTACTGACAAAAAGGTTATAAAGGAATTAAAAAATAAACCTGCCACAGTAAATAAAATTGTTAAGAAAAAGAGTCGTAGTTTAATTGCAAATGAACGATCTGAATTAATTAAACGGTTAGGATTTAAAGTCTCCGAACATTCCGCAAAAAGGTATTGGAGCGAATCACGATTTAATGAATGGTATAACAAAGAATTAAATAAGCGGGCGAAGGCTGAAGAAAGAAAAAGAAAAGCGGCTGAAAGAAAAGCCCGACAAGCTACTGAACCCTATTTAATGATTTACTGGAAAGAAAAAACCGACACAATGATGGATGCAAATGTGATAGAGGACTTAAAACGGTCTTACAGACATGTGAGCGTTGATTATCTTATCGAATCTATAAGAGGTTTTTTAGGTGCTAAACTTCCCGCTGAAATAGGAACAATAAGTATGCATGTTGTCCCCAATAATAAAAGGAAACAGCATAAAGCATTTATGAGAAATTTTGATTCTCTTAGACTGGCTGATATGAATTCATGGATTTTGCTATATGAAGGAAAAGCCGATTTAAGGAGATATAAAGATTTATTAATTGCAATAAATGCAGGCATGAGGGTTTTATATGACAATGAAGAAAAGGCTCAATTTATTGGGGATTTAATTCAGAAATATCTCCCGCAAGTAAATATCAAAACGGCGAAACGTTTAGCGAAGGATTTACGATGGAGAGGTGGATTTTAAATGAGTAAGGAAAAAGAGAATAAAGAAAAAAGCGCAAGTAAACCCGTTAAGATACTTACGCTTGATACTGAGACGCGAGGACTTTTTGGGGAAGTCTTCCGCGTCGGATTATATGACGGTAGTAGATAC
>NZ_JBHXTC010000127.1:0-2266 GCF_042677605.1 Streptomyces sp. NPDC127106
GAATTCACTTTAGAATAATACATAAGAATAGAGTTGGATCTGTTTTTTCTGTAAATGGGCAGCGTTCGAATTTGGCGTGAGTCAACGGTATCCGGAACGTAGGGAGGATTAAGGAGTTGTCTCGCTCAGCGCCACCCGGACCCTTTCAGCACTCAAACAAACCCGTTTGTTTGACGCCAACCGGCGAGGGAGCCCCCCGGAGATGCGGGGGGTTGGGGGGATTGAATGCTGGAATCCAACGGCCATCCGTTGGTGGGTTTGGGCAAAGCCCATAGTATAAAAATTTTTTACACTATAGTTTTTTGCTTGTCTGTTAAAAGAAAAGAACTTAGTGCTATGATAAAAATAAGTGCTTCTGGCTTGCCGGCTTTTGCGCTTAAAGAGAAAGGCGGACTGTAAAAACAGTCCGTCTTTTTTTATAGCTGTTTTAAGTGTTTAAAATGCCTTGTTTTACGGGTTTAAAAAGGGTTTATTTTTAAACACCAATCCCGTTCCTCCCGAACACTAATAGCATCAGAAAAACCGAGAGTCGTTCAACATTTAGGCAAGCTTCGCCTATAAGGGTCACGGCTTTTTACTTTGTTTCAACCCGTGACCCTTATAGGCTACGCAAGGAATAAAGACCACGAACGCACGATAGAAAGATGTGAGTGTGTGGGGAGGTTGTATGTGGGAGGAACGGGAGGTAGTGAGATAGTGAGATAGTGAAGTGTATAGGGTGAATATGTGATGGGAGTGATTAGGGAGAGAGGTCAATGTTAAGAGGGGAATGTGTGAGATGAGAGTTTTGGTGTGTAGGTAAGTAGATATTGTGTGTTTGGAAGTTTGTAGATGGTGAGGATGTGTCTGAGGGTGTTCAGATTCGTTTCTGAGGGGTTTTGGATTTAAAGTCGAATAAAAAGTCGTGATGATATTCAAAAGGCTGTAAAGGGCTGTAAATGGTTTTTTAAGGTGTTTGGATTTTGTGAAAAGAAATTTAGCAGTTTTTTGATTTTTGGATTGTAGAGGTCTCTTTTAGATATAACGAAAGGGCTATTTTTTTGCTCTTTTTTCATGGGTAAAAGCAGATTTATGAAAATTATCATGGTTTTCATAGAAAATTATAAAAATTTCGTTTTCGGCTTGCCGAAAATTTTTGATTCTGCGCCCGCAACTCCGATTTAATACCTTTTTCTGTGCTACCATTTACAAAAAAAGTATTAAATTAGGGGAGGAGTTACTCGGAATGGAAGTTATTCCATCTGCGAATGTGGGGCTAAAGATAAATGAGTGGCACATGTACATAAATCGATTCGATGTTAGAAACGCTGAAAAGGTAAAAGCGGAAGTTGAACAGATGATTGATGTAATGGAAGAAAATCAAGATTTGCTTATATATTATCAGCTGATCGAGTTCAGAGACGGTTAGATGGTAGATTATTTGTTTCCAGCTGATCCCTCTAAAAAAATCAATAAAGGTGATTATTTAAAAAAGATTGAGGGGAAAGGTAAAAAACTGTCTGGAATGATGGAGTACTACACTTACTTTTTTAAAGGGATGTACGATTTTTCTGTTGGTGAGTACATAAGAGCCATTCAGTCATACAAAAAGGCTGAGAAGAAGCTTTCGAGGGTTTTGGATGAAATAGAGAAAGCTGAGTTTTATTTTAAAATGGCTGAGGTCTTTTACCATATGAAACAAACACATGTATCTATGTATTATGTGCAACAGGCATATGACATTTATAAAAAGCACGATACTTATAAAATTCATCGAATCAAGTGTCATTTTGTTATTGCCGGCAATTATGATGATTTGAGGACTCATGACAGAGCGCTTTCTCATATGAAAAAAGCTTTATTTTTGCTGGATAGTATGGAGGACCATTCTCCTTTAAAGGCAAAAGCTTTGTTGAATATGGGGAATAGTTATAACCAGATGGGAAGCCTTTTTTCGGCTGTACCTTATTATCACAAGGCTATAAAGGCAGCTAAAATAAGCGGAGCGAAGGAAATTACCCAGGCTTATTATGATTTAGCTCTGATTCATTTTAGGAACAATGAAAAGATTGAAGGACGCGGATTCTTTGGAAAAGCAATGGAGCAAGCTGAAGAATTTAACGATAGTCTGTTTCAGGATTTATTAAATGTTCTAAAGGCATTATTTATTGAGACTGGAAGCAGGCAAAAGGTCATGAATGCCCTTGAGGCATTGAGAACAGGACAAGGCTATCCATATTTTGAAGAGCTAGCTTTAATCGCTGCAGAATTTTATACTATGGATAAG
>NZ_JBHXTC010000128.1:0-2069 GCF_042677605.1 Streptomyces sp. NPDC127106
TCCGTCACATCACCAAAGCGTGAGGGCTTCGGCTTGAGTACGGTCTCTCGTTTCCTCCTGCCGCTGGTACGGCAGGGTTGCGCCACCTGCCCGCCCCGCCTCCGCCTTGCGGCGGGGGCGGGTGGCGCGAGTCTTACGGTCGGCTCCACGAGGCTTCGACACCGCCGGGGCGGTGTCCTGGTCTCCGGCCACTCCGGTACCAGTGGTGCAGGCTGCTGCGAGTGCGGCGAGGTTGAGTGCGGCGTTGTCGTCCCGGTCGATGACCAGGCCGCAGGCGTCGCATGCGTAGGTCCGCACGTGCAGCGGCAGCTTGGCTTTCACCGCGCCGCACCCGGAACAGGTCTTCGAGGAGGGGTACCAGCGATCCGCGACCACGAGGCGGGTGGCGTGGCGCTGGCCGGTCTTGTAGTCGAGCTGGCGGCGGATCTCCCCGAACCCGGCGTCGGCTATCCGGCGGGCCAGGCACCGGTTGCGGAGCATCCCGGCGACGTTCAGGTCTTCCACCACGACCGTGCCGTACTCGGCCGCGACACTCGTGGTGAGCTTGTGCAGGGCATCGGCGCGGAGGTTCGCCACACGGTGGTGGACCTTGTTGCGGGCGGCGTTGGCCTTCTCCCACCGGCGGGACGGCTGCTGTCCGGTGCGCCGGTCGGGGCCGCGGCGCCGGGAGACGGTGCGGGATGCGCGGCGCAGCCGCTTCAGCGCGGCCTCGTAGTGCCTCGGGTTGGACACGGTGCGGATCTCGCCGGTGCTGTCGGCCATCACCGCGAGGGTCTTCACCCCGAGGTCGATGCCGACCGCCACGCCCGGCCGCGCCACGCGTTTGAGGTCCCGCTTGGCCTCGACCTGGAAGGACGCGAACCAGCGTCCGCGCTCATGCCGCACCGTGGCGGACAGGACCCGGGCGGTCCCGGCCTGCACACGGGTCAGGAGCTTCACTGTGGGTTCGTGGGTGCGAATCGTGCCCAGCCGGGGCAGCGTCACGTGCCGGCCGTCGGCGTCCACGCGGATCGCGCCGGTGGTGAACCGACAGGCAAGGCGGGCTTTCCGCTTCGACTTGAACCGCGGTGCGCCCATCCGGGCGCCCTTGCGCTTGCCCTGCTTGGACTTGGCGTAGTTGTCGAACGCCGCGGCCGCGTTGGCCAGGCCGGTGTTGTACGCCTCCTTGGAGTTCTCCTCCCACCAGTCGGCGAACCGCGGGTCGGCGTGCTTGGCGGCGTTGAACGCCTTCCGCAGCGACGGCAGCGACCACGGCCGCCACTCCGTCAGCTCGGCCTCGGCGATCCCGTAGGACTCCTCCGCGCGGCGCTGCCACCACGAGGCGGTCACCCAGCCGACAGCCCAGTTGTACGCGGCGCGAGCGGCACCGCAGTGCGAGCGCAACGCGGCCTCCTGGGCGGCGTTCGGGTCCAGCGCGAACCGGAACGCCTGCACCTGGAAACCGGGCTGCGGCTGGAACCTCTTCACCCGGCGTCCTCGCCGGTCACCACGGCCACCGCGCGGGCCGCCCGGTTCTTCGCCGCACGCCGCCCGTACAGGCGGGCGCACATCGAGGTCAGCACCTCGGTGATGTCCCGCACCAGGTCATCGGCGGTCTCGGTGGGGTCGAGGACGACCAGGCGCCGCCCGGCGGCAGACAGGACGGCTTCGAGGTGCTCGACGCCGAACCGGGCCAGCCGGTCACGGTGCTCAACCACGATCACCGACGCCTGCGGGTCGGACAGCACCCGGTGCAGCTTACGGCGGCGCCCGTTTAGTCCCGAGCCGACCTCGGCGATGACCTCAGCGACGGCCAGGCCCAGCCCGTTCGCGCCGGCCACGACCCGTGCCACCTGCCGCTCAAGGTCGGCTTTCTGGTCGGCGGACGAGACACGGCAGTACGCGACCACCCGCCCCGCTTCCACGGAGACGGCCGGGGCGGGCTCGTCGACCAGCCATGTCCCAGACGGCGCCTGACGGACGGGCGCGGGCATCTTCCCGTCCTTCACCCAACGCCAGGCGGTCTGGTAGCTCACGCCCTGCTGCCGCGCCCAGTCCGAAAGCTTCACAAGGCCAAGGTATTCGAGACG
>NZ_JBHXTC010000129.1:0-1989 GCF_042677605.1 Streptomyces sp. NPDC127106
CTGTACGGAGTTACAAAAGAACGAGGTAGATGAAGAGGTCTGGAAAGGCCCGCCATAGGAGGTAACAGCCCTGTAGTCAAAACTTCGTTCTCTCCTGAGTGGATCCTGAGTACGGCGGAACACGTGAAATTCCGTCGGAATCCGGGAGGACCATCTCCCAAGGCTAAATACTCCCTAGTGACCGATAGTGAACCAGTACCGTGAGGGAAAGGTGAAAAGCACCCCGGAAGGGGAGTGAAAGAGATCCTGAAACCGTGTGCCTACAATTAGTCAGAGCCCGGTAACGGGTGATGGCGTGCCTTTTGTAGAATGAACCGGCGAGTTACGATCCCGTGCAAGGTTAAGCAGAAGATGCGGAGCCGCAGCGAAAGCGAGTCTGAATAGGGCGAATTGAGTACGTGGTCGTAGACCCGAAACCAGGTGATCTACCCATGTCCAGGGTGAAGTTCAGGTAACACTGAATGGAGGCCCGAACCCACGCACGTTGAAAAGTGCGGGGATGAGGTGTGGGTAGGGGTGAAATGCCAATCGAACCTGGAGATAGCTGGTTCTCTCCGAAATAGCTTTAGGGCTAGCCTCAAGGTAAGAGTCTTGGAGGTAGAGCACTGATTGGACTAGGGGCCCCTACCGGGTTACCGAATTCAGTCAAACTCCGAATGCCGATGACTTATCCTTGGGAGTCAGACTGCGAGTGATAAGATCCGTAGTCGAAAGGGAAACAGCCCAGACCGCCAGCTAAGGTCCCAAAGTATACGTTAAGTGGAAAAGGATGTGGAGTTGCTTAGACAACCAGGATGTTGGCTTAGAAGCAGCCATCATTTAAAGAGTGCGTAATAGCTCACTGGTCGAGTGACGCTGCGCCGAAAATGTATCGGGGCTAAACGATTCACCGAAGCTGTGGATTGACATCTATGATGTCAGTGGTAGGAGAGCGTTCTAAGTGCGTTGAAGTCAGACCGGAAGGACTGGTGGAGCGCTTAGAAGTGAGAATGCCGGTATGAGTAGCGAAAGAGGGGTGAGAATCCCCTCCACCGAATGCCTAAGGTTTCCTGAGGAAGGCTCGTCCGCTCAGGGTTAGTCGGGACCTAAGCCGAGGCCGAAAGGCGTAGGCGATGGACAACAGGTTGATATTCCTGTACCACCTCCTCACCATTTGAGCAATGGGGGGACGCAGGAGGATAGGGTAAGCGCGGTATTGGATATCCGCGTCCAAGCAGTTAGGCTGGGAAATAGGCAAATCCGTTTCCCATAAGGCTGAGCTGTGATGGCGAGCGAAATATAGTAGCGAAGTTCCTGATTCCACACTGCCAAGAAAAGCCTCTAGCGAGGTGAGAGGTGCCCGTACCGCAAACCGACACAGGTAGGCGAGGAGAGAATCCTAAGGTGATCGAGAGAACTCTCGTTAAGGAACTCGGCAAAATGCCCCCGTAACTTCGGGAGAAGGGGTGCTCTGTTAGGGTGCAAGCCCGAGAGAGCCGCAGTGAATAGGCCCAGGCGACTGTTTAGCAAAAACACAGGTCTCTGCGAAGCCGTAAGGCGAAGTATAGGGGCTGACGCCTGCCCGGTGCTGGAAGGTTAAGAGGAGCGCTTAGCGTAAGCGAAGGTGCGAATTGAAGCCCCAGTAAACGGCGGCCGTAACTATAACGGTCCTAAGGTAGCGAAATTCCTTGTCGGGTAAGTTCCGACCCGCTCGAAAGGCGCAACGATCTGGGCACTGTCTCAACGAGAGACTCGGTGAAATTATAGTACCTGTGAAGATGCAGGTTACCCGCGACAGGACGGAAAGACCCCGTGGAGCTTTACTGCAGCCTGATATTGAATGTTGGTACAGCTTGTACAGGATAGGTAGGAGCCTTGGAAACCGGAGCGCTAGCTACGGTGGAGGCATCGGTGGGAAACTACCCTGGCAGTATTGACCTTCTAACCCGCTGCCCTTATCGGGCAGGGAGACAGAGTCAGGTGGGCAGTTTGACTCGGGCGGTCGCCTCG
>NZ_JBHXTC010000130.1:0-1952 GCF_042677605.1 Streptomyces sp. NPDC127106
AAAATTTTATCGACAGGTTGCGTTATAAATACAAGAAAGAAAGTTCGATAGATTATTTATCGGTGGTAGAGCCACAAGGACGTGGAGCCTGGCATTGTCATGTTTTAATGCGCTTTAATGATTTGGATAAGATTTATATTAAAAATGCTGAATTAAGGAGTCTATGGGGTTTAGGATTTGTAACAATCAAGTCATTAAAGGATATAGACAACATAGGAGCCTATTTGAGCGCTTATTTGACTGATATAGACCTAGAAGATGTCCAAGACAGGGAAACAGCCTTAAAAGTGGCTTCAGAGGGCTGTGAGGTGCAAACAAAGATCGTAGAAGGTCGGGAAAAGAAATTTTTAAAAGGCGGACGGCTGCACATGTATCCTTCCGGAATGAATATGTATCGAAAATCAAAAGGGATTGTTAAGCCGGAACGGGAAGAAATGAAGTTCGGAGACATAAAAAAAGTAGTGGGTTCGGCAAAACCACACTACGAGAAAAGTTATCATGTCGAAAATGACAATTTTGAAAACACAATTTCGTTTCTCCAGTATAACACAAAACGTGATTTTTGAAGCAAAACGGTTCCTCTTTATGGAGCCGTTTTTTTTATTTCCCGAAGGGTTATTTGTCAGAATGACAAACCGATTTCGAGCCGGCGAGAACCCATTGTCACACCACGATTTAGGGGGTGTGTATAAATGGGCACTCTCTGTGAAATTTGAAGCTTTGAAATTCCGAATGGCGCACTTATACACTCTGTCGAGTGAGTGCTAAAATGCTGAAGCATTTCCGTCAAGCGTGTGGAGGAATCTTGTAGAGAGATATAGCATAGATACCCGTATCTCTAGAGATATTTTGGTATATCCCTGCTATATCTATGGGGTATCTATGCTATATCTTTGGCTTCAAAAACGGCACCTGTTCTAAGAGCATAGAAACTCAACAGGCACAGCCTGTTTGACACCCTTTTTTTTAGGGTGGCACCGAGTTTCCTTATGCTCTTTTTCTCTGAAGCTAAACCTGTTTTATATGTCGTAGTCTTTTTATTGGGAGTGACCCCTTGCTGTACAATTTCCGGAGGTGCCGATAAGGGACGAATTTTCCCTTGTCGGTTGCCTTTGGGGATTGTAAGGGGTGGAGGCTCGGAATCAAAAGGAAACGAAATATCATTCCGAGTGTGCTTCTTTTTTCTGTTCTTGAATTCTATTATTTCCAATGTTAGAATTATGTTAACAACTTGTTAGGAGTGTGTTTGGATGGAAGAGAAAAAACAAATTGGACCTCGAATTACTGTTGAAACATTTAAAAAGCTAGAGTTATTAGCCGAACATTTTACAAAACACAATGAATTTGGAAGAGTTTCAAAAGATGCTGTAATTGAGTTTGCTATTAAGGAATTGTATAGGGACTATTTGGGAAAAGGACGCTAATTTTTGTTGAAAAACTGACTTCGGATTTGGGGTTCTTTATTATTAACTTGATTTTAATTAAACATTACAGGAAAAATTGAGGGGAAATGGATGGATAAACGCAATGGTGACGCGGTTTTCATAGCTCCAAATGATGTTGTAAAAGTGACCACTATGAATCACGTCATTGAAGTTCAGCATATGGAGAAGATGAACCGGAAAAATAATATCAAAAAATTGGACAAGGATAGGTTTGTAGACCTCTCTACTGGGGAGATCCGGGAGTTCGAGCATTCGGAAAATCGGCAGGAAAATTATAATTCTTTGAGACAAACCTTTAAGAAGCTGCGTTATTTGATAAATAACAATTTTATAGGACGGCCAAATGAATTACATATAACTTTGACATACAAGAAAAATATGACGGACACGAAAAAACTTTATAGTGATTTTCAAAATTTTATCGACAGGTTGCGTTATAAATACAAGAAAGAAAGTTCGATAGATTATTTATCGGTGGTAGAGCCACAAGGACGTGGAGCCTGGCAT
>NZ_JBHXTC010000131.1:0-1938 GCF_042677605.1 Streptomyces sp. NPDC127106
AGGGACGCCCCCGCCCGGCCACCGGGAAGACGCCCCCGTCCGGGGACGCCCCCGTCCGGGGACTCCCCCGCGGGGGGCCCGGGCACAGGAAAGACGCTCCTCAGGCACCGGAAAGTGGAGGGCGAGCCGGCTTCGATCCCACCTCGGAGGCCCCGGGGCGGGGTTGCGGGTGGGCGGCGGTGGCCGAACGGGAGGGTTGGGGGACGGGTCAGGGGAGGAGGTGGGTGAGGAACTTGGTGATCAGGGGGGTGATGGCCGGGAGGTGGGTTTCGAGGGCGAAGTGGCCGGCTCCCTCGAAGACGTGGACCTCGGCCTCGGGGGAGTCGCGCAGGTAGGCCCTCGCCCCGGCCGGGGTGAAGAAGGGGTCGCCCGCTCCCCAGACGACCAGTACCGGGATCCGGGAGTCCCGGAGCCAGGCCTGCCAGGCGGGGTAGTGGGTGAGGTTGGAGCCGTAGTCGAAGGCCAGGTCGGCCTGTGCGTCCTTGCGGCCCGGCAGGTTGATGTAGTGCAGGTCCAGGGTCTGGTTGTCGGGGTTGAGCAGGGCGGGGTCGGCGACGCCGGTCTCGTACTGGAAGCGGATGCCCTCGGCGGTGAAGAGTCCGCGGACCTGGTCCTCCGCGCCGGGTGCCGCGCGGCGGAGGGCGATGAACGCGCGGGCGGCGTCCGAGAGGCCCTCCTCGTAGGCGTTGCCGTTCTGGACGATCAGGCCGGTCACCCGGTCGGGCCGCCGCGTGGCCAGGCGCAGGCCGACCGGCGCACCGAAGTCGAAGACGTACAGGGCGTACCGGTCGAGGCCGAGGGCGTCGGTGAAGCCCTCCAGGACGTCCGCGAGCCGGTCGAAGGTGTACGCGAAGCCGTCGGGAGCCTCGGTGCGGCCGAAGCCGGGGTAGTCGGGGGCGATCAGCCGGTACGGGGTGTCGCCGAGCGCGTCCATGAGCCGGGCGAACTGGTGCGAGGAGGTGGGGAAGCCGTGCAGGAGCAGCAGGACCGGGCCGTCGGCGGGGCCGCTCTCGCGGTAGGCGACGCGGACGCCGTCGACGTTGATGGTGCGGTGGCTCACGAGCTGCTGCATCACATGCCTCCAATGGTCTTGTTTCCATTAGCTTGAGGGCGGGTGGGCTAATGGGTCAAGGCGGCTATGTAGCATTAGGTGCATGACGTCGTTCCCCCTTCTCGGTGAACCACTGGCCCTGGACCTGCTGAACACCCGGCCCGCCGGAGCCGGGGACCTGATCGCCGATCCGGCGGGGCTCGCGGCCTGGCTGCGTGAGCAGGCCGGGCGCCTGACGGCGATCGAGGAGGTGCGCGCAGCGGAGGTCGCCGCCGCCCGTGCCGTACGGGAGGCGGCGGGCGTCGCCCTCGCGGCCGCGCGGGCCGGAGAGCGCCCGCCCATGGCCGCGCTCCGGGCGCTGAACGACGCCTCGGCGGCCGCCCCCGCCCGCCTGGAACTGCTCTGGAGCCCGGAATCCGGCCTGTCCGCCGGTCCCCGCCGCGATGCCGCGACCGCCGACCGGCTCGCAGCAGAGCTCGCCGAGGCCGTAGCCGACCTCCTCACCGACCCCCGCGTCCGGGATGTCCGGCAGTGCGAAGGCGCGGACTGCGTCCTGCTCTTCCTGCCGTCGCACCCCCGCCGCCGCTGGTGCGTCGCCTCGGTCTGCGGCAACCGAGCCCGCGTGGCCCGCTACTACGCCCGCCACAAGCCCTGACCCACCTGCTGACGACCGCCCGACGGCCCGTCATGCCCGCCCGTGCGGCCACCGCCGCCCACCCGCAAGCCCGCCCCGGAGCCTCCGAGGTGGGATCGAAGCCGGCTCGCCCTCCACTTTCCGGTGCCCGAGGAGCGTCTTTCCTGTGCCCGGGCCCCCCGCGGGGGAGTCCCCGGACGGGGGAGTCCCCGGACGGGGGCGTCTTTCCGGTGGCCGGGCGGGGGGCGTCCCG
>NZ_JBHXTC010000132.1:0-1813 GCF_042677605.1 Streptomyces sp. NPDC127106
GGGCGGGCGTCTTGTTTTTTTTTTTCTCTGTCCGTCGTCACCCGGTGGGGGTGGCGGCCGCCCCCCCCCCCCCGGGGGGGGCTGGTGGGGGGGGGGGCCCCCCCCCCCCCCCCCACCACGTGTGCCACGCCAGTTTACTGACCGGGTATCAGGGGGCCTTGCCCACGCCGGCCGCGCCGCCCGCGTCGACCTCGGCCACCTCGGCCTCGACGACGGCTCCGGTGCCCTTCTTCGACTGCCGCAGCCGCTTCTCCAGGAAGGAGGCCAGGCCGGTCAGGGCGAAGTTCACCGCGATGTAGATCAGGGCGATCACGACCATGGTCGCGATGGTGTTGCTGTAGTTGGCCGAGATCTGCCGGTTCATCGACATCAGGTCGGCGAAGCCGAGGACCGCGCCACCGAGCGCCGTGTCCTTGAGGATCACCACGAGCTGGCTGACCAGCGCGGGCAGCATCGCCGTGACCGCCTGCGGCACCAGGACGTAGACCATGGTCTGGCCCTTGCGCATGCCGATCGCCTTGGCCGCGTCGGTCTGGCCGCGCGGCAGCGTCAGGATGCCGGCCCGGACGATCTCGGCGATGACCGAGGCGTTGTACAGGACCAGGCCGGTGACCACCGCGTACAGCGGTCGCAGGTCCGAGCTGACGGTGCCGAGCATCACGTACAGCGCGGAGCTGAAGATCATCAGCATCAGGACCGGGATGGCGCGGAAGAACTCCACGACCGCGCCGACCGGGACCCGCACCCATGCGTGGTCGGACAGCCGGGCGATGCCGAGGAGCGCGCCGAGCGGCAGCGCGATCACCATGGCGATCAGGCCGGCCTTGAGGGTCTCACCGAGGCCGGGCAGCAGGAACGTCGTCCAGATCTGGCTGTCCGTGACGAACGGGGTCCACTTGTCGGCGTCGAGCTGGTTCTGCGCGGCCATTCGGTCGAGGATCCACCACAGGGCCAGTGCAAGGACCACCAGGAAGACGCCGGTGTAGATCCAGTTGCGGGCTTTCGCCTTGGGGCCAGGGGTGTCGTACAGAACGGAGCTCATCGCTTCACCGCCACTCGCTTGGCCACCCAGCCCAGCAGCAGGCCGGTGGGCAGGGTCAGCAGGACGAAGCCGAGGGCGAAGACCCCGAAGACGGCGAAGATCGCGTCCGCCTCGTTCTCCAGCATTTCCTTCATCAGCAGGGCCGCTTCGGCCACACCGATGGTTGCCGCCACCGTGGTGTTCTTGGTGAGGGCGATCAATACGTTGGTGAGCGGTGCGACGACCGCTCGGAAGGCCTGGGGGAGCACGATCAGGGTGAGCACCTGGAAGAAGCTCAGGCCCAACGCACGGGCGGCCTCGGCCTGCCCCACGGGCACGGTGTTGATGCCAGCGCGCAGTGCTTCACAGACGAACGTGCCGGTGTAGGCGATCAGACCCAGGACCGCGAGGCGGAAGCCGATCTCCTTGAAGTTCTCGCCGCCGAGCGTGATCTTCAATGTCTGGCTGAGGCCCAGCGAGCAGCCGAGGATCAGCAGGGTCAGCGGCGTGTTGCGCACGACGTTGACGTACGCGGTGCCGAAGGACCGCATGATCGGGACCGGACTGACCCGCATTCCGGCCAGGATCGTGCCCCAGATCAGGGATCCGACCGCGGAGTAGAGGGTGAGCTGCACCGTCACCCAGAAGGCTCCGAGCACGTCGTACTGCCCGGAAGTAAGAAAGTCGAACACGTTGCCCTGCGCTCTCCCCAGGATGGCCGGTGAGGGGGGGGGGCGCCCCGGGGAGCGGGGGGGGGGGGCCCCCCCGCCGGAGGTACAAAAAACAAACGCC
>NZ_JBHXTC010000133.1:0-1664 GCF_042677605.1 Streptomyces sp. NPDC127106
CTCAGAAGGCTTCCGCTTTCCGAACGTAGTCATTGAATTTCCACTGGTCAGGCATGGTTCCGGCTGTCTGGTGGGAGAGACGGCGCATCGTGTTGTCCACCTGGTGGAGGTGCTGGGGTGCCGTCGGTGATGGGGTTGCTGGAGGCCCGGGAGAAGAAGGTCCGGGAAGAGGTCGCACGGTTGCGGGAGGAAGCCGAGCGGGTGCAGGCCGCGCTCGGTGTGGCGGAACATGCTTTGGAGCGGTTGGCGCTGGCGCGGGTGACGGTCGCGGAAGTGCTGGCCGAGGAGCCGTCGGCGGGTGCGGACGGACCGGTGCGGGCCGCGGTGGCGGGCTCGGTCGTGCCGCATCATGTCGAGGGCGTCGGAGTGGAGGTGCTCGCGCCGGAGTATCAGCAGATCCTTGCGGTGCTCGCCGGGCCGGAAGCTGTTGGTGGGCTGCGGGCGAAGCAGATCGCGGAGCGGCTGGGGTGGCAGACGACGCCGGCGGGGGTGGAGGGAGTGCGCTCGCGGGTGAAACGGCTGACCGCCCGGGGCTGGGCGGCAGAGCTCCAGCTGAACGTGTTCGGCACGGTCACACCGGTGGTGCCGGCTGCCGCGGGATGAAAGCGTGCCGGCGGCGCCCGGCCAGGCGTCCGCTCATGAGCATGGTCATCGACCACAGCACCATCGCCTCGTGCATGGCGGGCAGGGTCTCGTAGTCGCGCACCAGGCGGCGTGAGCGCATCAGCCAGCTCAACGTCCTCTCCACCACCCACCGTCTCGGCAGCACCACGAACCCGCTTGTGTCGTCAGAGCGTTTGACGATCTCGACCGTGAGGCCGAGTTTCCCGGCGGCCCAGTCGACGAGTCGGCCCGCGTAGCCTCCGTCCGCCCACACCAGCCGGATCGAGAAGTACAGCTTGCGCAGCCGCTCCAGCAGCGGGACGGCGGCGTCGCGGTCCTGCACGCTCGCCGCGGTCACAAGCACCACCAGGACCAGGCCGAGGCAGTCGACCGCCAGGTGCCGTTTGCGTCCGCCCACCTTCTTCCCGCCGTCCCACCCCGACGTCGAGCACGGGACGTTCGCCGCTGCCCGCACCGACTGCGAGTCCACGATCGCGGCCGTCGGGTCAACGCCGCGGCCCTCCTTCACGCGCACCCGGTCGCGCAGCCGGTCGTGAAGCTCAGCCAGCAGCCCGGTGGCCTGCCAGCGGCGGGCGAAGGCGTGCACCCGCCGGTACGGCGGAAAGTCCTTCGGGAGGTTCGCCCACTTCACACCGTTGTCGACCACGTAGCGGACCGCGTCCAGCATCACACGGTGGCAATAGCCCTCCGGCCGGCCACCCCGACCCTCCAGCCACGCCGGCACCGGCAACGACACCCGCACCACCTGCCACTCCGCCTCGGTCATGTCCGACGCATAGGACGGGACACGGTCCGGCCGGTCCGCGGCGTTCCCGAACCTGTGCGCGAGGCAGTCACACGACCGGGACGCCACGTTGGACTCGGCAGGCCCGAGCGCGAAAGACTGTGACAACAGGGCCTCCTGGTGCTGCTCGGTTGGGATCGCAACCCCGAGCTACCAAGAGGCCCTTCCTTCATGCACCACCCCCGCGACGATCACCCGAACAGGAACCCTGTTCGACTGGCCAAGCCCACTGAACGGAAAGCGGAAGCCTTCTCAG
>NZ_JBHXTC010000134.1:0-1584 GCF_042677605.1 Streptomyces sp. NPDC127106
GCTTCCGGTACGGCTACCTTGTTACGACTTCACCCCAATCATCTGTCCCACCTTCGGCGGCTGGCTCCTAAAAGGTTACCTCACCGACTTCGGGTGTTACAAACTCTCGTGGTGTGACGGGCGGTGTGTACAAGGCCCGGGAACGTATTCACCGCGGCATGCTGATCCGCGATTACTAGCGATTCCAGCTTCACGCAGTCGAGTTGCAGACTGCGATCCGAACTGAGAACAGATTTGTGGGATTGGCTTAACCTCGCGGTTTCGCTGCCCTTTGTTCTGTCCATTGTAGCACGTGTGTAGCCCAGGTCATAAGGGGCATGATGATTTGACGTCATCCCCACCTTCCTCCGGTTTGTCACCGGCAGTCACCTTAGAGTGCCCAACTGAATGCTGGCAACTAAGATCAAGGGTTGCGCTCGTTGCGGGACTTAACCCAACATCTCACGACACGAGCTGACGACAACCATGCACCACCTGTCACTCTGCCCCCGAAGGGGACGTCCTATCTCTAGGATTGTCAGAGGATGTCAAGACCTGGTAAGGTTCTTCGCGTTGCTTCGAATTAAGCCACATGCTCCGCCGCTTGTGCGGGCCCCCGTCAATTCCTTTGAGTTTCAGTCTTGCGACCGTACTCCCCAGGCGGAGTGCTTAATGCGTTAGCTGCAGCACTAAGGGGCGGAAACCCCCTAACACTTAGCACTCATCGTTTACGGCGTGGACTACCAGGGTATCTAATCCTGTTCGCTCCCCACGCTTTCGCTCCTCAGCGTCAGTTACAGACCAGAGAGTCGCCTTCGCCACTGGTGTTCCTCCACATCTCTACGCATTTCACCGCTACACGTGGAATTCCACTCTCCTCTTCTGCACTCAAGTTCCCCAGTTTCCAATGACCCTCCCCGGTTGAGCCGGGGGCTTTCACATCAGACTTAAGAAACCGCCTGCGAGCCCTTTACGCCCAATAATTCCGGACAACGCTTGCCACCTACGTATTACCGCGGCTGCTGGCACGTAGTTAGCCGTGGCTTTCTGGTTAGGTACCGTCAAGGTACCGCCCTATTTGAACGGTACTTGTTCTTCCCTAACAACAGAGCTTT
This sequence comes from Streptomyces sp. NPDC127106, assembly GCF_042677605.1. Taxonomy (NCBI): domain Bacteria; kingdom Bacillati; phylum Actinomycetota; class Actinomycetes; order Kitasatosporales; family Streptomycetaceae; genus Streptomyces; species Streptomyces sp. NPDC127106. The sequence goes on from NZ_JBHXTC010000134.1 coordinate 1,095, forward strand.
ACGATCCGAAAACCTTCATCACTCACGCGGCGTTGCTCCGTCAGACTTTCGTCCATTGCGGAAGATTCCCTACTGCTGCCTCCCGTAGGAGTCTGGGCCGTGTCTCAGTCCCAGTGTGGCCGATCACCCTCTCAGGTCGGCTACGCATCGTTGCCTTGGTGAGCCGTTACCTCACCAACTAGCTAATGCGCCGCGGGTCCATCTGTAAGTGGTAGCCGAAGCCACCTTTTATGTTTGAACCATGCGGTTCAAACAACCATCCGGTATTAGCCCCGGTTTCCCGGAGTTATCCCAGTCTTACAGGCAGGTTACCCACGTGTTACTCACCCGTCCGCCGCTAACATCAGGGAGCAAGCTCCCATCTGTCCGCTCGACTTGCATGTATTAGGCACGCCGCCAGCGTTCGTCCTGAGCCAGGATCAAACTCTCCGATAAATGGATCACAGGTTAAGTTCACCGCATCCTGCGGCGACACCTGTGTGGCCTGCGT
>NZ_JBHXTC010000135.1:0-1542 GCF_042677605.1 Streptomyces sp. NPDC127106
CCGTTGACTCACGCCAAGAGCGCACGCTGCCCATTTAGAGATAAGACAGCTCCAACGCTTTTCTTATGTATTCTTCTTCTGTGATTTCTCCATGAAACCGCCTTTCTAAAAGCTTTTCCTCTCCTTCCGTCAACACTAAACCCTCAAAGCCAAGGGTTGCTCTTACATATTACAACCCTGATTCAAAATCAATCTCATGCATAACTACCCCCTCCTCTTTATCAAAAGCCCCTGCGGGTCATTTCCGCCCGTACGCCCCAATTTATTTGGTGCGTAAAACTGGGCACTCCGTGATCCATGAGTAACCACAGATATTTTTAGCCATATTATGAATAAGCCCGTTTTGATGCACACTCAAAGGATGGGTTCATTCTACACTTTCGTTTGGCTTACTTTTCTTGTCAGATTCAACCCCAAAAGAACTGACCAGGATTCCTCGGGTTTCCTTATCAGTTCTTTCTTTTTCTCCGCTCCAAAACAAACTCGAACTTAAAAAATCGCCTTTAACCCCTTGATATAACTGACTTTCTCCGTTCATTTAGTAACGCAGCGTTCCTTTTCAATTGCACCCTTTTACAAAACAACTCAAATAAAGGGTGCAGTACTTAAAGGGCTTTAGCCTCGCTATAGCGAACCCTTTTTAAGGGGTGATTCGTGATGGATATGGGAGTTAAATTATCGTCAAAAGACGTCGCAAAACATCTCGGTATAGAGCCTGTGACCGTCCGCAAGTATGCAAGTATGCTTGAAGAACAAGGGTATTCATTCAATAAGGACTCAAAAGGATGGCGACTCTATACCGAGGATGACGTAAAGACTTTAGAGTATCTATGTACAATGACTAAAATCAATGGACACTCACTCGACGAAACGGTAAAGCATATAGCCAGCCTATATCGTTCAAAACTGACCATATCGGATACCGCTACATCGCTACAAGACAATCCTTTGATTGAATTCATGAAGCGACAGGAAGACTTCAACCGCCGCATGGCAGAACGGATGGAGCAATTCGAAAAGAGACAGCAAGAAAGGCACGAGACACTCACCGCTGCATTACGTGAGTCCCTTGAGACACAAAAAATGATCGCAGCCACCAAACAAAAAAAGTGGTGGAAATTTTGGAAGGGCAATTGATTGCCCGTTTTCACCGCTCTAATTCATTGTCCTTGTATTTATTGGCTTCTCTAGGCATTCCAGCCGTACGGAAAAACGATGCCGCTAACTTCCGCATCTTTGGCAATTTTTCTTTAGCCCACTGAACCATTTTGTCTTTCCATTGTTCCAGTACGGCAACTCTCTCTTTTAGTGTCTTATTTTCCTTTTTTAACGCCTTGTTTTCTCCAGCCACTTTTTCAAGCGTTTGATTCTGCTTCTTGGCGAAACTCAAAACCTCAGCATACTGCCCGTTTCTCTTATCAAGTTCCTGTTTTAGTTTTAAGCTCTCCGCAGCTTCGCTATTTCTTTGAATGATCAAAACTTTATTTTCAGCTGACAGTTCCTCGTTTTCCGTTCGTAAAGTCGTCAGTTCCTCTTTCACTT
>NZ_JBHXTC010000136.1:0-1511 GCF_042677605.1 Streptomyces sp. NPDC127106
CAAGGCCGTGAAGTTAAGCGTGTTTGTGCTGGTGGGACGGTGGCGTTGGTGATGGCCTGACGCAGGAAGCGGAGCCCCGGTAGAACTGACAGTCGACCAAGACATGTCGTTCACACAACCGGAGGCTCCGCTGTCGGGCCAGTGTGTCATCAGCCGCGAGATCGCGGTAGCCGAAGGCGTCTTCGCGCCCGGTCATCTGGGCGAGCTGACGCAGATCGTGCCGTTCGAGATGGTCGACGCAGTGCTGGCCGAGACCGGGGCGGCCCAGCAGCGGCTGCGCAAGCTCCCGGCCAGGGTGGTGGTCTACTTGCTGCTGGCCGCTGCGTTGTTCGAGGAATGCGGCTATGCGGCCGTGTGGTCCAAGCTCACCGCCGCGTTGGGCGCTCTGCCCATACCGAAGGTCACCGCGACGGCGTTATGGCACGCCCGTGCCCGGCTTGGAGTCCGCCCGCTGCGGGCCCTGTTCGACCTCCTTCGCGGGCCGGCGTCCGCGATCCGCACCACCGGGGCCCGCTGGAGTGGTCTGCTCGTCGTCGCGATCGACGGCACCTACCTCGACGTACCCGATGATCCCGCCACCCGGCAGGCCCTGGGCAAGGGCTCCAACCAGTACACCGCCGCGTCCGGATACCCCCAGATCTGCCTGACCGCGCTGGTCGCCTGCGGCACCCGCGCCGTCATCGATGCCGCCTTCGGCCCCCGCACCCAAGGTGAGACCGCCTACGGACGGAGGCTGACACGTTCCCTGAACTCCGGCATGATCGTCCTGCTGGACCGCGGCTTCGCCACCAACACCTTTCTCCAGGCGGCCGCCGCCACCGGCGCAGCCTTCCTGGCCCGGCTCTCCGCCGTCCGCAAACCCCCGGTCCTGCGCCGGCTGTCCGACGGTTCGTTCCTGTCGAGGATCGGCCCGGTCGACGTCCGCGTCATCGAGTGCGAGATCACCATCGCCACCACAGTCGGAGCCCACACCGGCGTCTACCGCCTGGCGACCACCCTGCTCGACGCCCGCCGCTTCCCGGCATCAGAGCTGGTCAGGCTCTATCACGAGAGGTGGGAGGTGGAATCGGCCTACTACGCGCTCAAGAAGACCATCCTCGGCCGGCGCGTGCTGCGGGCCCGCACGCTGCCGGGCATCGCGCAAGAGGTCTACGCGCTGCTGACCGTCTACCAGGTGATCAGGATCGCCATCAGCGACGCCACCGGCACCGCCCGGGTCGACCCTGACCGGGCCAGCTTCAGCGTCGCTCTCGAGACCGCCCGTGACCAGGTCATACAGGCCGCAGGCGTAATCGCAGGCACCGTCATCGACCTCGTCGGCGCCATCGGGCGAGCTGTTCTGGACCAGCCCATGCCCGCCCGCCGCCTGCGCGTCAGCCCCCGCGCCGTCAAACGCCCCCTGTCCCGCTACGCCTACAAGAGCCTCCGCGTCGACCGCCGCACCTACAAGGCGACCATCAGCATCAACATCCTCTTGCCAGGACCGACCAGCCCTTAACTTCACGGCCTTG
>NZ_JBHXTC010000137.1:0-1482 GCF_042677605.1 Streptomyces sp. NPDC127106
CTTGGGTTCTAACGGTCCTCGCAACACCCGCGATCTGTGGGAGTTGCGAGGACCGTGGGCGTTGAGCGTGATGATCTTGCCCGGTTGCGGGAGCATTTCCTCGCGCGGCTGGATGTCGTGGGGAACGTGACCGTGGTGGCGCGCGAGCTGGGGGTGAACCGGAACACCGCCTTCGGCTGGGCTCGGAAGGCCGGACGGAGTTCGGTGCGCCTGCCGCGCCGGCATCCCGGGCGGGACGAGTACGAGCGGCTTCGGGCCGCCGGTGTCGCACGCCGGGTGGCGGCCCGGCAGGTCGGTGTGAACGAGCGCACGGCCAAGGACTGGGACTGGGGCGTCAAGAAGAGCCGCTCTTCGCGCACCTATGCCGACGGGCGCCGTGTCGACTACACAGCGGGGACCGTCACGATGTGCGGTGTGACCACAGCACCGGTGGGCCTGACGGCCCTGGAGAAGCAGCTCCACCCGCGGTTTCTGACACTGGCCGAGCGCGAACGGATCCGCGATCTTCGCGCGGCAGGTCAGTCACTGCGGGCGATCGGACGGGCCCTGGGACGGCCGGCGAGCACGGTCAAGCGGGAGATCGACGCGAACTCGGGCAGCGAGGGCTACCAGCCCTACGCGGCCCACCGGGCAACCGCCGCGCGCAGACCCCGGCCCAAGGACCGCAAGCTGCTGCGCGAGGGACGGCTGCGCCGCTTCGTCCAGGACGGACTGCGCAGGCGATGGTCACCGGAACAGATCTGCCACGCTCTAGTCAGAGAGCATCCCGACGACGAGAGCATGCGGGTGAGCGTGGAAACGATCTACCAGGCGCTGTACTTCCAGGCCCGCGGCGGCCTGAAACGGGAAGTGCAGGCAGCCATCCGCTCCGGCCGGACCCGCCGCAAACCACGCCGCGACCCCGAGCGGCGCACTCCCCGGTTCATCGACCCGATGGTGATGATCAGTGACCGCCCCGCCGACATCGAGGACCGGGCCGTGCCCGGTCACTGGGAAGGCGACCTGATCATCGGCGCGGGCGGCCGCTCCGCGATCGCCACCCTGGTCGAACGGAGCACCCGTTACACCATGCTGGTCCACCTGCCGGGCGGAGCCCACGACGCCGAGACCGTCCGCGACGGCCTCGTCCGCACCATCCAGACCCTGCCCGTCCACCTGCGCGGCTCCCTCACCTGGGACCAGGGCAGCGAAATGGCACGCCACAAGCAGTTCACCATGGCCACCGACATGCCCGTCTACTTCTGCGACCCGGCCTCGCCCTGGCAACGCGGCTCGAACGAGAACACGAACGGGCTGCTGCGGCAGTACTTCCCGAAAGGCACCGATCTGAGCCTGCACAGCCCCGAAGACCTCGAACACGTCGCCCAGGAACTCAACGGCCGCCCACGCAAGACGCTCGGCTGGGATACCCCAGCCGAGCGTCTACGTGATCTACTCACCACCTGAAACCAAGTGGTGTTGCGACGACCCCTTGAACCCAAG
>NZ_JBHXTC010000138.1:0-1466 GCF_042677605.1 Streptomyces sp. NPDC127106
GGGGGTGGGGGGGGGGGGGCGCGGCGTGGGGGGGTGTGTGGGGGTGGGGGGGGGGGGGGGGGGGGCGCCCCCCCGGCGGGGGGGGGGGGCCGCGGCCCCCCCCCCCCCCCCGGAGGGTGAGGAAGGCGTGGGCAGCGGTGACCAGGGTGACGTGATGGTGCCAGCCGCGCCATGTGCGGCCTTCGAAGTGGTCGAGGCCCAGGCCGTGCTTCATCTCGCGGTAGTCGTGCTCGATCCGCCAGCGGATCTTGGCCAGGCGCACCAGGCGGCGGATCGCGGTGTCGGGCGGGAGATTGGTGAGCCAGTACTCGGTCGGCGTGCTCTCGCCGGGTGGCCATTCGACCAGCAGCGTCTCGACCGGCAGGACGCCGTCCCAGGCGGCGCTTCCGCCCGCGTCGGCAGCGGCGAACGCCCGGGGGATCTTCCCCGCGGGCCGCACCTGCAGGGCCCAAAAGCGCGAGCGCATCGCCCCGCGACTTCCCTGGCGCCAGGTGACTTGCCGAAACGCCCGACGCCCGCCGGCGGTGGCGAGCTCGCGCAGGGAGACGGAGTCGGTGCGGTAGCGGGGCAGTGTCCTGCGGCCGGCGCCGCCGTAGGCGGGTGCCACCGGCTCCGCGTCGAAGGGGTGCGCGGTCTCGTCCCCGCGTACCGCCACGATGTAGTCCAGTTCTCGGGAGCGCAGAGCATGGCGGAAGGCTGCCGACTGGCCGTAGCCCGCGTCGGCGACCACGACCTGCGGGGCAAGCCCCCAGGAGACCAGCTCGTCGAGCGCGTCGATCGCCAGCCGCCACTTCTCGACGTGCCCGATCTCTTCCGGCAGGCCGGTCCGCTCCCGGCGGGGATCCTCGCGGCCGTCCCAGTCCGGCGGCACGAACAGTCGCCAGGACAACGGGCTGGATGCCTTGTCGGTCACAGCGTGGACGCTCACCCCGACCTGGCAGAGCGAGCGCTTGCCCAGCGCGCCGCAGTACTGCCGGGACGTCGCCACCGACTGGTCTCCAGCCTTCGGGAATGAAGTGTCGTCGATCACCCACGCCGCGGGGGCCAGGGCAGCAGTCATCTTCGCGGCGATCTGCCGTAGCACCGGTATGTGGTCCCACGGCGACTGGCTGACGAACTGCTGCAGGGCCTGCATGTTCCCGTCCGGCAGCCGTTCGGCCATCGGCTGGACCGACTTGCGCCGCCCGTCCAGCATCAGCCCCCGCAGGTAGCAGTCTCCTTGCCGGCGCTGGTCCTTGCGTGCCAGCGACGCGAACACCTCGGCCACGAAATCGCCGAGATCCGCGCGAAGCGCCTCCACCTCACCAAGATCCACGAGCCGCAGCATGCACCGCCACAACCCCCAAGATCAAATCAACCTAACGAAGTACTACTAGGTAGTGTCTGGAGTTCAGATCATGACTGCGGTGCGATGCTGCGGAGCCAGAGCATCGCACCGCACAGATGCAGTCCGGCCTCGTAGCTCT
>NZ_JBHXTC010000139.1:0-1414 GCF_042677605.1 Streptomyces sp. NPDC127106
ATATGACGGTAGTAGATACCGTGCGACAAACACTTTTAAAAACCTGAAAACGGTTCTCTCACAGTATACCACAAAATACGATTGTCATGTATTTATTCATAATCTAGATTTCGACATTTCAAAAATCGCAAAGGACATTTTACCTGAAGCGGATTTAAAAAATTCGATTTTTATTAATAATGTCGTTACGGTATTTAAAACAGGTCTTAATGAATCCCAAATAACTGAAGAAAATGAAATTATTTCGCAACCTATTACATTTCATGATTCCAGCAAGCTTGTAATGGGTTCATTAAAAAAGATATGTGAGGATTTTAATATTTCGCAAGAAAAAGCAAAAATAGATTTAAAAGACCATATTTTGAAATTGGGATGGGCGCTTGACGCTGACGGAAACCCCACAAATGACCCGGGTAAATATGATGACCGGGAATCCCAAGGGAATTATTTTATGAAGGTCGATCCGTATGAACCTGAATTAAATGAATATTTACGGTTGGACTGTGTGGCATTATATGAAATTGTTACAATGCTTATTGAAATATCCGGCTTGCCGATTCATGAATTTTTAAAATGTCCTACTACCGCAAGTCTTGCAATGAAAGTATATCAAATGAATTATCCTGAAGATTATGAAAAGGCTATTTCCACGAATTACGGTTATAGCAAATGGGGCGAGTTTACAGAGGATTTTATACGCAAGGCATATTATGGTGGACGTACAGAAGTATTTCAAAGTGAATTAAATGGCGGCTTTCATTATGATGTAAATTCATTATATCCGTACGTTATGAAAGTGAACCCAATACCTATAGGGAAACCGCGTCACCATAAAGGAGACAAAGCCCGAAACGTATTTAAATATTGGTACAGCTATAGACAGGGCGGCGGTTTTTTAGAATGTGATATTCACATACCGACTACTTTACATATACCGCCTCTACCTCACAGAATGTACAAAAAATTATGTTTCCCGGTCGGTAACCTTTCAGGGATATGGACGTTTGAAGAAATTGAATTGGCGTTAGAAATGGGTGCTAAAATAAAAGAAATTCATCAATGTATTTATTTTGAAAAGACCGATTATATATTTAAAGATTTTGTCTCCTATTTTGAAGAGATTAAAAATACAAGTGATGGAGCAAAAAAGACGTTTGCAAAATTAATGCAAAATGCACTGTACGGAAAATTCGGTATGCAAAGGGTTCGGCAAACGATTTTACCTGTCACAGAAATTGAGACATGCGAAGAAAAAGGCTATCCTTATGTTGAATTATTTAACCCTGTATATGGACAAGAATTTATTGAAGCAGCCGTCCCCAGCAAGCGCGTGCGCGACTGCCTGCTGGAGGTCACCGAGCCCACCGACGGCCAACTCGTGGAGAAGGACCGCAACTCCTCCATGGTCACCACC
>NZ_JBHXTC010000140.1:0-539 GCF_042677605.1 Streptomyces sp. NPDC127106
ACCGGTTTTAAAAAACACATCCCCCCCAATCCTCCCTTTGGGCTTCCTATACCATAAACTTTTTGTGATAAGCAATTTTTAACGACCTGCGCCACGCACACATCGGGCATAACCTCACTTTACAAAAATGGGCTTGATACAGTTTTAACTTGCCCGTCTCCGGGTCTCTCTTAAACGAAAGATACTCTGCACAACCAATTAGCTTTTCAGCCTTTTTGCCATAGTAAGGTGCCCCAATCTTACTCTCTAACGCTTCGTAATGCTCCGCCATGAGGTTCGTACGTCTCTTTTTCCCCTTCCAATCCCGCTTTTTACCTGTTGCGGTTTTGTCTTCGAGGATGCTATAATCGTTTTCAGATGAATAAATCAACAAAAAAACTCCTTCTGAGCTAGTTCTCTAGCATTCTATTATTTTGATTCGACACCTTAATAATAGCAGAAGGAGTTTTTACCTGTCAAAAAGCCGTTTAACCCTTGAAACACAATTCGTTTAAATGATTTTGAAAACTGATGTTTTTTCTATATATTATCAATATACT
>NZ_JBHXTC010000140.1:549-1346 GCF_042677605.1 Streptomyces sp. NPDC127106
ACAATCTTCAACTCCATTATTTAAACAGACGTCTTTTTTAAAAGATAAAAAATGAAGTTCAAAACCATTCTTCCCCCGTAGGGGGGAGATTTTTTTTGAAATTTCATCATTTCAGTCTCCATACGACCAACGCAGCCTCCTCACATAATCAACGCATGATTTACTAGGAGTACGTATTGAACTTGGGGAAGAACTTTTCTAAAAAAAGATTTATAATTAATTTCGAGGTTTTTCTGTGTTTTTCTCACAACATAGTATACTAATAAACATATAGGCAGAAATCGCCTCAAAAAAGAAAGTGAGGTGAATACATATTGGAGATCAACATCCAAATAGAAAAGGACAAAATCGCTTTTGGATTCAAATCCAAAATGATCTTGCCCTTTCTAATAGCAATGACTAATCTTTATCTTTAACCACAGCTTTAGCTGGACCAAGAAAGTGGGCCAACACTTTCTTGGTCTTTTTATTGGTCTTATTTAAACCATTATTTTTTGTGTCAGCTGTTAAAATCATTATACATTTTTTTTGCCAAAATGGAAAAAAGCAAAAATGACAAAATAAAAAAAAACAGATCAATAACGATCTGTTTTCCATATCTTCAAGTTGAAAATCTCGATTCTTTATTCTTCATCATGTTGCATTCCTTGAAGCAACTGAAACCTCATCATGGTGCACGAAAGAATACCCCGCTCCAACCAACAGGCTTACAATAAGGACCGCTGAAAAAAGACCTTTAAACTTCATACAGGAAATCGCCCCTTTGAATTTGTCTTTGAGCGCACACCATCTCATTG
>NZ_JBHXTC010000141.1:0-1274 GCF_042677605.1 Streptomyces sp. NPDC127106
GGCCCGTCAAGGGCCAATGCCGCGTAGTTAAGGGGTTGGTTGTGTCGTCAAGAGTGTGTTGTGGGTGAGTTGGTAGGTGCCGTGCGCTGGTGATGTGAGGGTGCCTTCGCGTGTGAGTCGCCAGAGCTGGTTGCGGATGGTTTTGGGGCTGGCGTCGAGGGCGTGTCGTATGTCGCGTACTCGCCATGGCTGGCCTGGGTGGCTGGCGAGTAGGGCGAGGATGCGGCTGGTGACGGTGGGGGGCCGGGGTGTGGGCGGTCGGGGGTCGGGTTGGGGTTCGGTGTGCGGGGTGTGGACGGTGATGTTGATGGCGGTGATGTCGGTGCTGGTCAGCGGCCTGCCGTCGTCCTTCTTGGCGTGGTAGCGGGAGATGGGGCACTTGACTTTGCGGCTGCTGGTGCGGGCTCGGCGGGCTGGTAGCAGATGGGCCAGCAGGGTGTGGGTGAAGGCGGGGTCCGGGCCGGTGTCCTCGGTGATCACGTCGTGGGCGGTGATCAGGTGTTCCCTTGCTGTTTGAAGGGCGACGGTGAAACTGATCCGGTCCGCGTCCAGGCCGGGCTGGGTGGCAGCGGTCTCGGCCATCGCGTGACGCAGGACCTGGTAGAGGGCGAGAGTGGCCCATAGTTCCTGGGCGATGCCGTCGGGGGTGGTCGAGCGCAGGATCCGGCCGTTCATGAGGGTGTGGCGCAGGGCGTAGTAGGCCGATTCGATTTCCCATCGTTCGTGGTAGAGGCGGATGAGCCGGCCGGCGGGGTCGGTTTGGTGGTCGAGGAGGCTGGTGGCCAGCCGGTAGCGGCCGGCCATGCGTCGGCCGTCGGCGCAGGTCACGGTGATGTCGGCCTCGATGATCCGCACGGTCACCAGGCCGAAACGGGTCAGGTAGGAGCCGTCGGGGAGCTTGGCGTGCACGGACGGGCGGCGTCCGGCGCAGACCCGGACGAGGAAGTGGGCGCCGGTCGCGGCGACCTGGTGCAGGAAGTCGTTGCCGTCGAAGCCACGGTCGGCCAGCAGCAGCATCCGGGCATCGAGCAGGTGCAGCAGGCGGGCCGCATACGTCGTCTCGCCGGTGCCCGCCGGCCCGAACACCGCACCCAGCAGACCGCGGGTCCCTGTCTCGGCCAGGGTCATCAGCATCAGGGCGGGATAGCCCGCCCGCCCCGGCCTGTGGAAGATCTTCCCCAGCCAGGACCGGTTCGCAGCACTGTCCGGGACCTTGCACGATGCGCAGCCGTCGAAGGCGACCGTCCGAAACCGCCGGTAGGACACCCCGGGTG
>NZ_JBHXTC010000142.1:0-1148 GCF_042677605.1 Streptomyces sp. NPDC127106
GGTGATACACATCGATTTGAACAGCCTGTTGGTAAGCAATACACTTATGGAAAAGGTCCGGAGTATTCTTCCGAATTAGAGAAACTGCAGGCAGAGAATCGATATCTGAGACAACAGAATGAAGTGTTAAAAAAGTACAACGAATTGGAAAGGAAGTTGATAGCCAAACGTCAGTCGAACTTGTAGAAGAATTGCACAGCACAATGACCGTGCAGGATATCTGTATTCATTTAGGTATCTCTCGCTCGTCTTATTATCGTTGGAAGAAGAATCTGAAGAAAGATCATCCCAAGCGCCATTTAGAAAAACAAATCGGCACGTTGTGCCGAGAGCACCAGTATCGATATGGATATCGAAAAATCACAGCTATATTAAAAAAGAGAATGTGTATTAACCATAAAACGGTTCAGCGTATTATGCAGAAAAATCAGTGGCAGTGCCGGGTTAAGGTGAAAAAGCGCAAGAAGAATGGGCAGCCATATGCCGTGGTCGACAATATATTAGATCGGAACTTTCAGTCTGATCATCCTCTTGAAAAACTAGTAACAGACATCACGTATTTGCCTTATGGACAGAAACAATTGTACCTTTCCAGTATATTGGATGTATATAATGGAGAAGTGATTGCTTTTACGATTGGAGATAAGCAGGACACAGACTTTGTCTTACACACACTTGATCAACTGCCAACACTGCCTGAGAACTGCGTGTTACATAGTGACCAAGGATCTGTGTATACATCTTACGAGTATCAGAAAGCTGTTAAAACAAAAGGCATTACCATGAGCATGTCCCGCAAAGGGACACCCGCTGATAATGCCTCCATCGAATCGTTTCATTCCTCACTAAAGTCTGAAACGTTCTATCTTAACAGCATTGATCGAACCACGACCGCCATCGTAGAACGCACTGTCATAGAATACATTCATTATTATAACAATATTCGTATTCAAACGAAACTAAACAACCAATCACCGATAAATTATCGGCAATTGGCTGTTTAAAAGGTGTTTTGATCCCTGTCTCAAAAACGGGGGTCAGTCCCTTGTCAGGAAAGGTGTTTTATTTGAGAATTGTCTGATAATGTTCCAAATCGATTTTTTTTTCCCGCATATTCCTTTTTAAGAAGTAATGTTCTCTTTTAGGAG
>NZ_JBHXTC010000143.1:0-1073 GCF_042677605.1 Streptomyces sp. NPDC127106
GTAGGCGTGCAGGGCCCGGGTCTGGACGGTGTGATTGGGGTGGTTCGAGTTAGCCAGGGTGAACTGCCGCAGCGGTCCGAAGTGGGCCTCGATGGGGTTGGCCCAAGAGGCGTAGGTCGGGGTGAAGCACAGCTCGACCTTGTTTTTGGCCGCCCACCGTTTCATCCGCCAGTTCGTATGGGCGGAGAGGTTGTCGAGGATCACGTAGATCGGGGCACCGTCCGGACGGGCGGCCCGGATCGTCCGCATGGCCGCCCAGGTGTGGTCGATGCCCTTGCGCCTGTGGTTGACGCCCCACATCTGGTCGTCGCCGACGGAGTAGCAGCCGTGGAAGTAGGTGATCCCGTGGGTGCGGCGGAACGTCGCCGGCAGCCGGTCCGGGCGGCCGCGCTCGGCCCAGCAGGAGCCGGCGGTCGGGCGGATGCCCAGCGGCCCGAACTCGTCGAAGGCGAACGTGCGGTCCGGCCGCTCGTTGATCGCGTACTCGATCCGGGCGAGCTTGGCATCGAAGTCCGGATCCGGGGACTCCTTCCAGGTTTTCGTGCGCTGGAAGGAGATCCCGCGGCGGGCCAGTAAGCACCGCAGGGCCTCCCGGCCGATCCCGATCGGCCGGGAGATGTTCCTGCGCAGGTGATCGGCGAGCTTGCGGATCGACCAGCGAGTGAAGGGCTTGCCGAGCTGCGTCGGGCGGGTGGTGGCCGTCCGAACGACAAAGTCCTCGTCGTCACGACTGAGCAGGCGGGGACGGCCTCCCGCCCACAGAGGGTCCAGACATGCGAGCCCGATCTCATTGAAGCGGTGGATCACGTCACGCACGGTGTCCTCGTCCGCCTGGACCAGACGGGCGATCACCGGGACGGTGCTGCCCCCGGACGAGGCCAGCAGCATCATCGCCCGCCGAAACCGCACCGAGCTGGTACTTCCCCGCCGCACGACCTGCTGCAGCTTCTGCCCTTCCTGCTCGGTCAGCCTGCGGACCCGGACCAGTTGAGCCATCCTGCCTCCCCGTGCTGGTCGTCACTTCCGCCCAGCACAACGAGCGACCCGGTGAACGTTCACGGTCACAGCACTAG